>JAEESG010000063.1 GCA_016286245.1 Clostridiales bacterium
GCTTGGCGGCAAATACGTCGCGCTTCACGACGCGTATCTGTCGGTCGCCGAAGCGATGAGGCACGCGGGATATTATTACAACACGCACATTAAAATTCATTGGATAGATTCCGAAAAAATAAACGCGCAAAACGTGAACGAAACGCTGTCGGGACTTGACGGAATAATTGTTCCGGGCGGTTTCGGAAGCAGAGGAATAGAGGGCATGATTCTTGCGGCAAAATACGCAAGGGAGAACAATATTCCGTATTTCGGAATATGCCTCGGCATGCAGATTGCAGTTATCGAATTTGCAAGAAACGCCGCGGGCATCTGCGACGCAAACTCGGGCGAATTTGATGAAAAATGCAAAAATAAGGTTATAGATTTTATGCCGGGACAGAGCGACGAAATTGATAAAGGCGGAACGCTTCGTCTCGGAGCGTACCCCTGCGTAATAAAGCCCGGCACGACTATGGAGCGGTGTTACGGAAAGCCCGAAATAAGCGAAAGACACCGCCACCGCTATGAATTCAACAACGATTACAGGGAAATTCTGCAGAAAAGCGGTCTTGTGCTCAGCGGAATGTCGCCCGACAGACTGCTTGTGGAAACGGTGGAGCTCACCGGCAGACCGTTTTTCGTCGGCGTGCAGTATCATCCCGAATTCAAGTCCCGCCCGAACAAGCCGCATCCGCTGTTTCTCGGCTTTATCGGCGCGGCTTTTGACGGAAAAAAGGATAAAAATATATGAGTATTCATGAAGAATGCGGCGTTTTCGGAATTTTTTCGGATAAACCCGTCGACGCCGCCCACATCTGCTATTACGGACTTTACGCGCTGCAGCACAGAGGACAGGAAAGCTGCGGAATCGTCGTGAACGACGACGGTGTATTTACGTCGTACAAGGATATAGGGCTTGTGAGCGAGGTTTTCTCAAACGAGGCGCTTTCAGCCTTTCCGAAAGGAAATATGGCGGTTTCCCACACGCGTTACGGAACTACGGGATCGGCAAACCGCAATAACTGCCAGCCGATTGAGGTAAATCATCAAAAAGGCCGTATGGCGATTGCGCATAACGGAAATCTTTCAAACGCGGCTAAACTGCGTTCCGAGCTTGAACTGTCGGGCGCAATTTTTCACACGTCGAGCGACACCGAAATAATAGCTTATATCGTAACGAAAGAAAGACTTACCGCTCCCTCGATAGAAGACGCGCTATCCCGCGCCATGGATAAGCTTGAGGGCGCGTATTCGCTCGTTCTGATGTCGCCGCAGAAGCTTATATGCGCAAGGGATCCGCACGGCTTCCGCCCGCTTTGCTACGGCAAAACGAAAGACGGAGTGTACGTGGCGGCATCGGAAAGCTGTGCGATAAAAGCTGTGGGCGCGGAGTTTATCCGTGATATAGAGCCGGGTGAAATACTGATTTTCAGCAGAGAGGGCATTGTTTCGCGTAAGGAGCACTGCAAAAAAACACAAAAGAAACTGTGTATTTTCGAATATATCTATTTTGCCCGTCCCGACTCGGTTATTGACGGGCAAAGCGTACATAATGCGCGTATAAACGCGGGAAGGATTCTTGCAAAAACGCACCCTGTCGACGCCGATATCGTGGTCGGCGTTCCCGATTCGGGACTTGACGCCGCGCTCGGATACAGCAGGGAGTCGGGGATTCCTTACGGAATAGGACTTATCAAAAACAAATATATCGGAAGAACGTTTATCGCGCCGTCAGACAGACTTGATCAGGTAAAAATCAAGCTTTCCGCCGTGGAAGACGCGGTAAAGGGCAAAAAGGTCGTTCTTATTGACGACTCGATCGTGCGCGGAACGACGAGCGGAAGAATAGTTTCGCTGCTTAAGGAAGCGGGAGCAAAGGAAATACACATGCGCGTGTCCGCGCCGCCGTTTCTGTTTCCCTGCTTTTACGGCACGGACATAGATTCAAAGGACAAGCTTATCGCATGTCATCATTCGATACCCGAAATTGCAAAGATGATAGGGGTGGATTCCTTGGGATTTCTGCCGGTCGAAAGCTTAGGCGAGATTTCGGGAAGCGAAAACTACTGCGGCGCGTGCTTTGACGGAAAATACCCCACCGAAATTCCGCTTGACACGGGAAAAAACCGCTTTGAACAGAGACTGTCCGAGAGGACGGAATGAGGCAATAAAATGATAAAAATACCCGACAGAAAAATAATACTTGAAGACGGAAAAGAATATTTCGGATACGCGTTCGGCGCAAAAGAGGAGAAAATTTTAGAAATTGTTTTCAACACGTCGATGGTCGGCTATCAGGAGATACTTTCCTACCCGTCGTATACCGATCAGGCGGTGGTCATGACGTACCCTTTAATCGGAAACTACGGAATGGCAAAGGACGATTATGAAACGCGCACGCCGACGATAGGGGCGCTTATCGTTCGAGAGTACAACGGCGAGCCGTCAAATTTCAGAAGTGAAGAAACGCTGTCGGAAGTCATGAAAAAATATGGTATTTCGGGCGTCTGCGGAGTCGATACGAGAAAGCTGAACCGCTCCATACGCGACCACGGAAGCAGAAAAGCGCTGCTTACAAGCTTTGATACGCCGCTTGAGGAAGGACTGAAAAAATTAAGGGAATATACTCCGCCGAAGGATGCCGTGTCGAGAGTGAGCTGCAAAACGGCTTATGAAGAGTGCGCAATAAATTATAAATATCACGTTGCCGCAATAGACTGCGGAGTGAAGCGCAATATCGTGCGCTCACTTACAAAAAGGGACTGCCGCGTAACCGTACTTCCGTGGAACACCACGGCAAAAGAAATAATAAAACTTTCCCCCGACGGAATTTTCATTTCAAACGGTCCCGGAGACCCTGCCGACGTGCCCGAAACGATAGAGACGATACGCAATTTAACAGGTAAATATCCGATTTTCGGAATTTGTCTCGGACATCAGATTATTTCACTTGCCTACGGCGCAAAAACCTATAAGCTGAAATTCGGACACCGCGGCGCAAACCATCCCGTAAAAGATCTGGAGAGCGGAAAAATCGAAATCACGTCCCAAAATCACTCATACGCCGTTGATAAAGACAGCGTTTCGGGAACGAAACTTGAAATAACCCACGTAAATCTGCTCGACGGCACGGTTGAGGGAGTAAAATGTAAAGAGGACCGCGTTTTCAGCGTGCAGTATCACCCCGAAAGCGCTCCCGGTCCGCAGGACAGCGCGCATCTGTTTGACAGATTCGTGAAAATGATGGAGGAAACAGCGGAAAATGCCGAAAAGAACTGATATAAAGAAGATACTTGTTATAGGTTCGGGCCCCATAGTCATAGGCCAGGCGGCGGAATTCGACTATGCGGGAACACAGGCATGCCTTGCTCTGAAAGAGGAGGGCTACGAGGTAATACTTTGCAACTCCAACCCCGCAACCATCATGACAGATACGTCCGTTGCGGATAAAGTTTATATGGAGCCGCTGACGCTTGAATACGTCTCGAGAATAATACGATATGAGCGCCCCGACGCGATACTGCCGGGCATAGGCGGACAGACGGGACTCAATCTTGCGGTAAAGCTTTATAAAAAAGGCGTTCTTGCCGAATGCGGAGTGGAGCTTCTCGGAACAAAATGCGAAGCTATCGAAAAGGCGGAAAACAGAGAACTTTTCAAAGAACTGTGCGAGTCTCTCGGCGAGCCGACGCTTCCGTCGGATACCGCGGAAAGTATTGAAGAGGGCTTGAAAATTGCAAAAAAAATAGGCTATCCCGTAGTTTTGCGCCCCGCGTTTACGCTCGGTGGCACGGGAGGCGGCTTTGCGGAAAACGAGGAAGAATTCGTATCATTGATGATAAATGCGCTTGAGCTCTCACCCGTACGCCAGGTGCTTGTCGAAAAAAGCGTAAAAGGCTATAAAGAAATCGAATACGAGGTTATGCGCGACAAAAACGACACGGCGATAACCGTCTGCAACATGGAAAATCTTGACCCTGTCGGAATTCACACGGGGGATTCCATAGTCGTCTGCCCTTCTCAGACGCTTACCAACAAGGAATACCAGATGCTCCGCGACAGCGCGCTTAAAATCATACGCGCGCTGAAAATCGAGGGCGGCTGCAACGTGCAGTTCGCGCTGGATCCGAATTCTTTCAGATATTACCTGATAGAAGTAAATCCGCGTGTTTCGCGCTCGTCGGCGCTTGCGTCAAAGGCGAGCGGATACCCGATTGCAAGGGTTTCGGCAAAAATAGGCGTCGGTATGACGCTTGACGAGATAAAGCTCGCAAACACTCCCGCAGCTTTTGAGCCGGCGCTCGACTACGTCGTTACAAAAATGCCGAGATTTCCGTTTGACAAGTTTGCCGACGCGAACAACACGCTTTCCACGCAGATGAAGGCGACGGGCGAGGTCATGAGCGTTGGAAGAACGTTTGAGGAAAGCCTTCTCAAAGGCATACGCTCGCTTGAAAACGGAGCATACCATATTTATCTTGCAAAATTCGATAAAATGACGGCAAAAGAGCTTTTTGATTATATAAAAGTCGGCACCGACGACAGAATTTACGCGATAGCCGAGCTTTTAAGGCGCGGCGAAACCGTCGGAAACATCGCTTCAGCGACGGGAATCGATAAATTTTTCATCGGAAAAATTTTTAATATCGTAAATGCCGAAAATGAGTTAAGAGAGCGCAAAAACAACGTTGAAATGCTGAAATTTGCCAAAAAATTTGGGTTTTCCGACAAGGCGGTCGCAAAATTCTGGGACACGTCCGAGACGGAAATTTTCAATCTGCGCGTAAAACACGGCATTTTCCCCGTATATAAGATGATAGATACCTGCGCTTCGGAATTTGACAGCTATATACCGTATTTTTACTCGACGTACGAAAAAGAAAACGAGTCGGTCGTGTCGGACAAGAAAAAAATAGTCGTTCTCGGCTCGGGACCCATACGCATCGGTCAGGGCGTGGAATTCGACTATTCGACGGTCCACGCGGTAAAAACGATACAAAAAGCGGGCTTTGAGGCGATAATAATCAACAACAATCCCGAAACCGTTTCAACCGATTATACCTGCTCCGACAAGCTTTATTTCGAGCCTCTGTGTACAGAAGACGTAATGAACGTAATAATGCTCGAAAAGCCGTACGGCGTTATCGCAACGCTCGGCGGACAGACGGCGGTAAACCTTGCGCAGCCGCTTTTCGAGCGCGGCGTGAAAATCATAGGCACCGACTGTAAAGCTATTGACCGCGCGGAAAACAGGGATTCCTTCGAAAAACTGCTTTTATCCCTCGACATTCCGCAGCCTGTCGGAAGGGCCGTTACGGGAATAGAAGCGGGGGTTGAAGCGGCGCGCGAAATAGGCTATCCCGTGCTCGTAAGGCCGAGCTTTGTGCTGGGCGGACGCGCAATGCAGATTGTGGCGAAAGAGAGTTCCATGTGGGAATATCTTAAAAACGCCGTCGCAATCGACGAGGAAAAACCGGTGCTCGTGGATAAATACATACGCGGAAAAGAGGTCGAGGTCGACGCCGTGTGCGACGGAAAGCGCGTTTTCGTACCGGGAATAATGGAGCTCGTCGAGAGGACCGGCGTTCATTCGGGAGACTCCATAAGCGTGTATCCGTCTTACAGTTTGTCGGAAAACGTAAAGAAAACCATTCTCGATTACACCGAAAAGCTCGGACTCGGAATAGGAATTGTCGGACTTTTCAACATCCAGTTCATAGTAGATGCGTCGGAAAAGGTTTACGTGATAGAAGTAAATCCACGCTCGTCGAGAACGGTGCCGTTTCTGTCAAAAGCGACGGGTTTCGCGCTTGCAGACATGGGAACGCTTGCGATTTTAGGCGTGCCGCTTGAAGAACAGGGCATTTACGAACGCTATCCGAAGGAAAAATCCCGTTATTACGTTAAGGTCCCCGCATTTTCGTTTTCAAAGCTTCGCGGCATGGACGCGTATCTCTCCCCCGAAATGAAATCGACGGGAGAAGCGATAGGTTACGACGAAAAACTGCACAGAGCGGCGTATAAAGCAATGATTGCGGCGGGAATCACGCTTCGCAACTACGGAACGGTGCTCGTGAGCGTTGCCGATGAGGACAAGGAGGAAACCGTTCCGCTTATAAGGCGGTTTTACAACTTAGGATTCAATATAGAGGCGACCACCCTTACGGGAGAGGTGCTGAACGAAAACGGCATACCGACGAAAATCAGGCACAAGCCGAGCGAGGGCAGCCAAGAGGTGCTCGACACAATAAAGACGGGCTTTGTAAGCTATCTTATAAATACGAGGGCGATTTTGTCGGGCGTTCATTACGGCGACGGAGTTGCGATAAGAAAGTGCGCGTCGCAGAACAACGTAACCATGCTTACGTCGCTCGACACGGTGCGTATGCTGCTCGACGTACTTGAAGAATTTACGCTCGGCGTATCGACCGTTGACGCTGTGTGAAAGGAGAAAAATATATGCACTTTACGAAAATGCACGGTCTGGGAAACGACTATTTATACGTTTACGGAGAGGTGCCCGACAATATTGCGGAGCTTTCGCAAAGACTGTCCGACCGCCATTTCGGCGCGGGCTCCGACGGTATGATTTATATTTCCCCGTCGGCTGACGCCGATTTCAAGATGAGGATATTCAACGCCGACGGAAGCGAGGCGAAGATGTGCGGAAACGGAATACGCTGCGTCGGAAAATACGTGTACGACAAAGGTTATACCGACAAAACGAATCTCACGATAGAAACGCTTTCGGGAATAAAACTTCTCAATATGCATACCGGCTCCGGAAAGGTAAAAAGCGTAACGGTCGATATGGGAAACGCAAAGGTTGAAAGCGACATGGAAATCGAAGTCTGCGGCAGAAAGATAAAAGGCACGCCCGTGTCTGTCGGAAATCCGCATTTTGTGATATTTACGGACGACATTGAAAAAATACCGCTCGAAGAGTTGGGTCCCGCAATCGAAAAGCACAGCGCGTTTACAAACGGCGTAAACGTGGAATTCGTGCAGGTGACGGAAGACAACAAACTCAGAATGCGCGTGTGGGAGCGCGGAAGCGGAATTACCATGGCGTGCGGAACGGGAGCCTGCGCAAGCACCGCCGCCGCCGTAAGCAAGGGATACTGCGGCTTTTGCACGCCCGTGTCGGTAATACTTGACGGCGGAACACTCGAAACGTACGTTGACGAAAACTGCCGCGTTATGATGACGGGCCCCGCCGAGAGCGTTTATGAAGGAGAATTTGACGTATGACCATGCCGAATATGCATTATGCAGACTTGAAAGACTCGTATCTTTTTTATAATATCGCGCAGAAAACAAAGAAATATCTTGCCGAAAACCAAGGAACTCACCTTTACCGCATGGGAATCGGAGACGTTTCGCTTCCTCTGTGCGGCGAAGTGATTAAGGCGCTTCATAAAGCGGTCGACGACCAGGCGTGCGCAGAGAATTTTCACGGATATATGCCCGAGTGCGGAGCGCCGTTTCTGCGGGAAACCATAGCAAAACATTACGCAAAACGCGGAATAAATCTCGATTCCGACGAGGTTTTCGTGTCGAGCGGCGCAAGCGATGAACTTTCGGATATCTTAGACCTGTTCGAGCGCGAAAACAGCGCGCTCGTAATAGAGCCCGCTTACCCCGCGTACGTTGACGCAAACGTCATGGCGGGCAGGAAAATCATTCATCTTCCGTCGGGCAGCGAAAACGGATTTCTGCCCGAGCCGAGCGAAAAAGCGAAAGCGGATATTCTTTATATATGCTCCCCGAACAACCCGACCGGTGCGGTTTTTGACAGAGTCAAGCTTCAGAAATGGGTTGATTTTGCAAACGAAAACGGCTCGGTTATCCTTTTTGACGCGGCGTACGAGGCGTTTATCGAAGACGAAACGCTCCCGAGAAGCATTTTTGAACTTGAAGGGGCAAAGACGTGCGCGATAGAAATATGTTCCCTTTCAAAAACGGCGGGCTTTACCGGAACAAGACTCGGATACACCGTAATTCCGAAAACGCTCGAAAGAAAAAACATGAACTTCAACAGTATGTGGATACGAAACCGCACGACAAAGACGAACGGCGTTTCGTACATAATCCAGCGCGGCGGAGAGGCCGTATTTTCCGAGGAAGGACAAAAACAGATAAAGAAAAACATTGAATTTTATAAGGAAAACGCAAAAATTCTCATGAAGGCTCTCGACAACACGGGCACGTGGTACTGCGGCGGAAAAAACGCGCCGTATATATGGATGAAATGCCCGAAAAATATGGGAAGCTGGGAGTTTTTCGACCTTCTGCTGCGCTCCGTTCAGGTTGTCGGAACGCCCGGAAAGGGCTTCGGCTCGTGCGGTGAGGGGTATTTCAGATTTTCCACTTTCTCAAGCAGGGAAGATACCGTCGAGGCGGCAAAACGGCTTGAGCAGCTGCTCTCAACGTTAAAATAACAAGTCGCAAAAAAACTGTCTGCGAAAACGCAGACAGTTTTTTTATT
>JAEESG010000006.1 GCA_016286245.1 Clostridiales bacterium
CTTCTTCACTACTGGTTAAAATATAATTAAACATTTGAATATTTTCCATATTTTCTTTTATTTTTTTTTTCTTTTTTAAAGAAAGAATTTTATTCTTCAGTTTCTCAATTTGTTCATCTTTTAAATTTAATTTCTTATTACTGTCTTGAAGTAAATAAGAATATTTTGTTATTAATTCTCTTGTTTCACATAATTCATTATTCATTTCTAAATTAACTTGATCAGGTTCACAAATAATTAATTCTTTTGTACTATTATAATCTTCTCGATAATATTTAGTTAATTCTTTTTTTAATTGAAATATTATATTTTCCTTTTCTTTTAATTGATTTGATAAAGTAAAAATTTCTGTCTTTATATTATCTTCTTTCTTTTGTTTTTTTGTTAAAACTTGTTCTAATTGTTGTTGAATTGTATATAATTTTCTTTCTAATTCATTTTTTTCTTTATATAATATTGAATTATTTTTCGTTAATCTTTCGTTTTCTTCTTTTAAAATTTTAAGATAGTTTTTATTTTCTTCTAATATATTTACATTTAATTGCTTAAATAAAATTTCCTTATTTATATCTAAAGAAGTTTTAATATCTTTTAATTCAGTTTTTAAATTTTCATTTTCTTTCATATATAAATTTACTTTTTCAGCATAAGAACTCAATAATTTTTTACAAGTTTCTATATCAAATTTTTTCATTTCAAAGTAAAAAAATTATAATTATTTTTTAAAACTAAAATAAAATATTAATTTTAATAATGTAATTTTTCATTTCAAGTTTCATCTTGAGTAAATTTACATTTTTATTGAAATTTACAAGATATTATCATCAAAAGTTAATTTCAATCCAAAAAAAATAACTTTACAATAAAAAACTAATATTATATTTAAATCTAAAAATAATTATATTAAGTGAATATGAATGAAGTAAATATAAAATTCAAGGAAATCTAAATAAACTCATTCTAATAAATCGAATAATTATATTACAAAACTCACTCAATGTTAATTCATTTATTAGATAGTAGATTAATTTTTTTCCATTAATTTCTATGAATATAATATACCATTAAATATTCCTATAATATTAATGAACCTCCACTAATTCTTTCATTACTGAAATATTTATATTGAGATGTGATTTTTAAAACACATTTATTTAGAATTTCATTAAAATATACATTTTTATTTTTTTGTCATTTGAAAATACTATAAAGGAGAAAATGTATTAAAAGCAATTATAAAAATACATTTTAAAATATTTTTATTAAAAAAACAAAAATAACATTTCATTCTTTTTACTAGTACATTTAAAAGAATTAAAATAAAAATAAATGGTTTGTTGACTGTTTGATTTAAAAAATGAACTCACAATATAATCTAAAAAAACAAATAAATAATATAAAACAAATAATATTTCTTTTCTTTTTTAACCTTTAAAATTTATTTTTAATAAGTAATTCCCATATACCTAAATGAGAAATATAAAAAGAAAAGAATGACCACTTCTATTTTCATAAACAATATACCACCAAATAATAATTTAATATCATTATCTTCAAAATAAAGTCTTAGATTTTAATAAATTAATTTTAATGTTGAACAAAATCAATGTTACAAGAAAAAAATATTTTAGGATTATATTCAAAAATTTAATTCCCGCCTTTCCGATTTCGGCGTTTTTGGATACCGTGTCGCCGACGGAAACGGAAATGCTTTCAAGGTTGCCGTAATAAGTAAATATCGAGCAGCCGTGGTCGATTATAACGGTATTTCCCGTAAATTCAAGCTCCGACGCAAACACGACCTTGCCGTTGTTTGCCGCCGGTACGGAACTTCCCGCGTCAAGCGCGATATCGAGACCTTCGTTCATATATTCGAACGTTTCGGTTCCCTGCACCTTTCTTTGTGTTCCGAAGCCCGCGTATCCGCTTGCGATATTGCCTTTTTCGTCGGGATATACGAATTTTCCGTCCCACAAAGGTCTGTTTTCGCTTTCGGCAGTTGCTTTTGAAACCATATCTTTAAATTCCTCAAACGCCGCCGCGGTTGCCTTCTGCGCAAGCGTAATGTCGCTTACAAGACCTTCCTGGCTTGCCGTGGCGGGTGCTCTGCCGTCGCGTACCGAAAGTTTTAATATCTGCGACGAGCCGTCTTCAAGCGAGAGCTTGAGGTTATACGTTGCGGACGCTTTGCTTGTGTATTCTGCCGGTACGAATGCGAAGGAATAGCCTCCCGCCGCAGAGCGGTAAACGTTAAGTTCTTTAGGAATCGGGTAGTCGCATTCCGCAAACAACTTGTCGCCGTCGTTGAAGTTCTTTATTTTTACTATCGTAAAGTCGCCTTTGCTTACGACGCCCTTGTATATAACCGAATAGGTCGGCGCAACGTCGTAAAGCAGCGTCGTTTTATAATTCAGCGTGCCGAAGCATTCCGCACCTTCCTCTTCATTCCACGTTGCCGTTATTACCGCGTCGTAATACACGTCGTCGGGCGACATGGTGGACGCGTTTATTATATTTTCAAAGGCGCCCGCGTGCTTTTTCTCGCCGCCGTGCGTAAGGATTACCGTTACGGTGTCGGGCTGCTTTTCGGATGAGAACGAAAGCGCACCTATATCCGAAAGGCTTATGATAAGCGGAACGTTTTCGGTCGGGGACGAAACGTCCGCCGAATATACGTTTCCGTCAGCCGCAACGTAATTCCACGTTCCGTCGGAGGCGTATACCGTAAACGCTTTTCCGTCGGCTTTTGTCTGCGTAACCGAGGGGATAACCGAAAGCGTGTTTATGCTCGAATATTCCGCTCTTTTGAGAAGCTCGAGCGCATCTGCGCCGTCAATGAGGTAATATTTCCCCGCTTCGTCGGTAAAAATACAGCCGGTTTCATCATTCGCCATGTAAAAAGAATAGGTTTTGGTTATGTCGTCGGTTTCGTTTATTTTAACGGTAAAAGGTTTTTCGTTTGTCAGATCCTTAAAGTCCGCGTCAATTAAACGCGCGTTTTCGACGGCGTTCGTATACGCCGTCAGATCTTCTTCACGGGTAAACGAAAAATCGGTATTTTCGGATGAAGGCAGAGAAACGGCAATTTCGTTTATCCTGTGAAGAATTACCGACGTATCGTCGGTGCGCGCGTTTATAATGCACGCAATAACCGTCGGCAGTATCACTATGAGCGCGATTAAAAAAATCACGAATTTGTTTTTTTTGTTAAAAACGGTGCTGTTCATAAAACCTGTCCTTTCGAGAAACGAAAATAAATCGCCGTTACAATTATATTATATATTCGTTTAACGTTTTAGTCAAGGCAAAAAAGCAATAATAAAATAAAAATAAAAGGAAAAAAAGACAAAATTCAACAGATAAATTCGTCTATATCCTCAAACGAAAGCCCGTCGTTGAGCGCGAGATTTATCGCGTATCCTATGAGTTTTGACGTGTCCTTTATGATGCGGTCGGTTTCTTTGGGTGTTACGAAAAAGTCGCATACTCCGGAAGAGAGCGCCGAAAAAAGTTTTTCCAGAACCGGAAAATTTACGTCGTTTTTTGTCATTCCCGCTTTTTCGGCGGTTTCCTTCAAAATATCGTACGCAAGCGTCGACGCGTCCACGACCGTCGGCACGCCGATGCTGATGACGGGAACGCCGAGCGTGCGCATGCTTATCTCCTTTCGCGCGTTGTTGATTCCCGAGCCGGGAGAAATTCCCGTATTTGCAATCTGCACGGTACACGCAAGCCTTGACAGCCGCATTGAAGAAAGAGAATCTACCGCTATGACGAAATCGGGTTTTGTAAGTTCCACGGCGCCCTTTATTATTTCGGCGGCCTCAATCCCGGTGTTTCCCGATACTCCGGGGCATACGCAAAGCGTCTCCCTCATGCCGAACTCGTTGAAAAGAGAAGGATTTGCGGATTTTATGTGTCGGGTTACGATGAAATTTTCCGCGGTAATGGGACCCGTTGCGTCGGCGGTAATGGATTTGTTACCGAGCGCTGCAAGCAGGCAGGACTTGTCTTTTTGGGGAATGAACGCACGCAGATACTCCGATATGACGTAACATGCGCGCTTAAAAGTTTCCTTGTCGGAAAGCCAGATTTTTCCGATGTCGACGGTAAAATATTTTCCCACGGGTTTTCCTGAGATTTTTTCGCCGTTTTGGTCTTTAACCTCGAGAACGTGGCAGGAAAAACCGTTTTTGTTTTCATCGCGCGAAATAAGTCCGCTTACCTGTTTTCCTTTTTTTTCGGAGACAATTTCGCACACCTCGTCGGCAAGGTCGGTGCGTTTGTTGAAATCGGAAAAAGAATTCGTCATAATAAAGTCCTTTCGGAAAAAGCATATTTTGGCATAAAAATGCGGTAAAAGCACATTCTGCATAAAAATATTTGCAAAAATTTGTAAAAAATTTGAAATTACACTTGTATTTTTTTAAAAAGCGTGATAAAATACATAAGAATAAAAATGTATACATACGTATAGGGAGGTGAAGATTTTGCCAAACATTAAGTCCGCGAAAAAACGCGTAAAGGTAACGGCTGTAAAGACGTTGCAGAACCAGATGTTCAAGACAAACTTCAAAACGACACTCAAGAAGTTTGAAAAGGCTGCCGAAAGCGGAGATAAAGCCGCTGCGGAAGCTTGCTATAAAGAAGCCGTAAGTAAACTTGACAAGGCTGTTTCAAAAGGCGCTCTGCACGTTAACGCCGCAGCGAGAAAAAAGAGCCAGTTTACAAAGAAGCTCAACGCAATGAAATAATTTTTGAAAAAAGCAGTTCAAATCCGCCGTTTTCGGCGGATTTTTGCTTTTTATAAGCTATAGGACGTTTCCGAGAGTAATTCCCTCGTCGAATATAATGTGTTTCGTTACGTTGCGCAAAGCCGCAAGACTCGACGCGTATTCTCCGTAATCCTCCGCCTCGAAAAATGTTTTGGTACTCAAAAGACGTTCCGAAAAATCCGATGCCTTTTCGTGCTCGAGCACCGACATAACGTAGTTTTCCTTTGATTTCCATTCCTTTTCGATTTCAGAAAGCCGCACGCTTACGGCTTCCTTTTCGCTTTCAGATAAATTTTCGGCGTCATGCGCCGTCTGAGGAAGGCGCAGCAGTAAATCGTCCGTTTTTTTGAAAAACCCGTTTATAAAAAAGGCGTTTGAAATTATGAAGACGAGGATTGCCGCAAAAAGCAAAACCGCCGTTATCAACGATTTCATACAAACCTCCCGCTAAGACGTTTTGTATATGACGTTCCCGCCGCCGTCTATTATGCAGACGTTCCGCATGTCGTCAATACCCATATAAAGGACCTCCTTTTCGCTTGAAAACCCGTTTTGCGAAAGTATTCCGTAAATCTTTGATTTGTCAAAGCCGAGAGAAGACAATTCACTTTCGTTGAGCTTTCCGTCGATAATTACGGAATGTTCTATTCCGTTTTCGCAAACGGTGCGGTCAAGGTCTTTTGCACTCGGCGGCGTGTTGTTTGCTTTCGGAATTATCGAAATCGAGCCGTTTGGCTCTAAAAACGCGTATTCCACGTTTGCAAGACATGACACGCCCGAAAGGCGCATGGCGCTTGTAAGCTCGTCAAACGAAATGCGCGCGTCGGACATCTGTTTTTTGTCGATTTTTCCCTTTTTTATGAGGGCGAGCGCGTCGCCCGCGGCAATTTTTTTGAAAAAGCGCGATTTTATGGTTATAAACGAGAAAAGTACTTCAAGGGAAACTATCGTAATACTCGGAATTACGCCGTATAAAAGCGGAGTTGCGCTGTTTGACACGGGATACGTCGCAAATTCCGAAACCATAAACGCGGTGATGAATTCGGAAAGCTCGAGCTGCCCTATCTGGCGCTTTCCCGTTATGCGCATGATAACGAAAATGAAAATATAAAGTATGACCGTTCTAAGAAAAATATTTGCCATAATTTCCTCGCGAAAATAAACTGTATCCTTATTTTTTCCCCGAACCTTTCAAATATTCATGATATATTGCTTGTTTGCCGCATAATACGCGGATTATATTAATATATTGTAAGGTAAAACCGTAAAAGCGTTAAAAAGGGAGAAAAGCGATGATTTATTCAAAGGTGAGCATTCCCGTAAAGCCCGAAAAAAAGGAAGAAGCCGAAAAGGCATCATACGAAGAGGAGATTTTCGCCGCCGAAGAGGCGTATTGCAAAGAAGAGCTTTTAATGGCGCAAAAAAGAGAAGACGCGCTTGCAAGCTTTTTTACGTTTCTCTTGGTGGTGTTCGCGTGCTTTTTCTCGTTTGCTTTCGGCAATTCCTTTAATAAGAACGGCTTTCACGACACGCTATCTTACATGAACGCGGTGTCGGCGGGAAGAATACCCTTTGATTTCAAACGGGATAAAGCGGGTTTTTTGAGTGAAAGCGACGTAAAAACGCAGAAAACCGTCTACGAAAAATATAAAAACGCGGACGAAAATATAACTTTTTCGACGGATGACGGGTATTACGGAATAAATGACGAGCCCGAAACAAAAAAGGATTCGTTTGTCTTTCTCAAACAAGACGAAAAAACTGACGTGCAGGCGTCAAACGGCATAAGCACCGCGTCGTCTCTCGACGGAGAAATACTTTTACCCGTAATAAGCCGTAATATTTCGTCGTACGGTGAACTTCTGCTGTCAAACGAAACAAAATTTTCACCCGATATTGCCGCGCTGTCGGAGGAAATTCCCGACGCCTTTTGCGGCATTGACGAAACGCTTCCGACGGTACTCATTCTTCACACACACGCAACGGAAAGCTACAACGAATCGGAATACGACGGATATTATTCCGAAAGTGTGCCCACAAGAAGCGAGGACACGTCGAAAAACGTCGTTTACGTGGGAGAGGTGCTGAAAAATTATCTCGAAGATTTCGGAATCTGCACTCTGCACGACGAAACGCTGTGCGACAAGGAGTCCTTCGTGTACGCCTACAACAAGTCGAACGAGGTTGCGAAAAAATATCTTGACGAATATCCGTCGATAAAGCTCGTAATAGATCTGCACAGGGATTCCATAATTTCACCCGACGGTACGAAAACAAAACCGGTGTTCGACTACGCGGGAAAGAAAACCGCACAGCTGATGTTCGTCGTGGGAACGAACGAAGCGGGAGCAAAGCACGAAAACTGGGAGGAAAACTTAAAAACCGCTCTGTATATACAGGAAAAAGCGTCGGAAAGCTGTCCCGAGCTGTTCAGAAAGATAAATCTGAGAAAGGCGAGCTTCAACCAGCAGCTGTGTACGGGATATCTGCTGCTTGAATGCGGATCGTGCGCAAACACGCGCGCCGAAGCGGAAAACGCGGTAAAAATTTTTGCGTGCGCGCTTGCGAGAATGATAAAGGAAGTTTAAATAAAGTATTGACTAAAATTTGATTTTGATGTATAATTAATCTAAATTTTCGACAAATCGAAACCCAACCCGAAACGGCAAAACCGTCAAATCCGGTAATTTGCCGGCAATCAACCATGAAAGGATGAAAAAAATGAGCAGAATTTATAACTTTTCGGCAGGCCCCTCGATGCTTCCCCTCGAAGTGTTGAAAAAAGCCGCTGAAGAAATGACGGATTATAGGGGAACGGGCATGTCCGTAATGGAGATGAGCCACCGTTCTTCGGTATATGAAGGAATAATAAATGAAGCGGAAGCGGATCTCAGAAAGCTTATGAATATTCCCGAAAACTATAAGGTGTTGTTTCTTCAGGGAGGAGCGTCGACACAGTTTGCCGCGATTCCGCTCAATTTTATGAAAACCGGAAAGGCTGATTACGTAGTAACCGGACAATGGGCAAAAAAAGCGTTAGGGGAAGCGCGTAAATACGGGGACGCAAAGTGCATCGCCTCGTCCGAGGACAGAACTTTCGCGTATATACCCGAAATCACACCCGATATGGTAAGCCCTGATGCGGATTACGTTCATATATGCTATAACAACACCATTTACGGAACGAAATTCCCCGAAATTCCGAACGTCGGAGACAAGATGCTCATCGCGGATATGTCGTCATGCATAATGAGCGAGCCGGTCGACGTTACCAAATTCGGCGTAATTTACGCGGGAGCGCAGAAAAATATGGCGCCCGCGGGACTCACCGTCGTAATCGTACGCGAAGACCTTTTGGGATACGCAAGGCCCGAAACTCCGACCATGCTCGACTATAAGATAATGGCGGACAACGGCTCTATGTACAACACGCCGCCGTGCTATACGATATACGTTGCGGGGCTCGTTTACAAATGGGCGCTCTCCCTCGGCGGACTTGAAAAAATGAAGGAAAGAAACGAAAAAAAAGCGGCTTTACTCTATGATTATCTTGACGGCTCATCGCTTTTCAAGGCGACCGCCGACAAAGCCTTCCGCTCGATGATGAACGTATGCTTTGTTACGGGCGACGCGGAGCTTGACAAGAAGTTCTGCGCCGAAGCGCAGCAAAACGGCATGGTAAACCTCAAAGGCCACAGAAGCGTAGGCGGAATGAGAGCGTCGATTTACAACGCGATGCCTTACGAGGGCGTTGAAAAGCTCGTTTCGTTCATGAAAAAATTTGAAGCCGAAAATAAATAAAAGGAAAATGAAAAATGTATCACATAAAATTTTACAACAAGATAGCAAAAATTGCCGCCGATAAATTTGACAAGGAAAAATATGACGTCGGAGAAGCAGTCGAAAATCCCGACGCGATAATGGTGCGCTCGGCATCTTTGCACGAAATCGGACTCGGAAAAAATCTTCTTGCGATAGCAAGGGCGGGCGCGGGCGTAAACAACATCCCGATAGACAAATGCAGCGAAAAGGGTATTGTCGTTTTCAACACCCCCGGAGCCAACGCAAACGCCGTAAAGGAGCTTGCCATAGCTTCTCTTATTCTCTCGTCGAGAAAGATTGTAAAGGGCATCGAGTGGGCACAGAGCTTAGAATCTTGCGACGACGTGTCGGCTGCCGTTGAAAAAGGCAAAAGCGAATTTGCGGGCCCCGAAATTTACGGAAAAACGCTCGGTATAATAGGCCTCGGCGCGATAGGCGTACAGCTTGCGAACATCGCGACGCACCTCGGAATGAAGGTTTACGGATACGACCCGTATATAACCGTGGATTCCGCATGGATGCTTACGAAATCCGTAATTCACGCGGGAACTCTTGCCGAAATATACGAAAAATGCGACTATATTTCCGTTCACGTGCCGTCAAATCCCGAAACAAGAGGTATGATAAACGAAGACGCGATTTCGCAGATGAAAGACGGTGTGAGAATATTAAATCTTGCAAGGGCGGACCTTGCCGACGCACAGGCGGTAAAAAAGGCGATTTCCGATAAAAAAGTTGCCTGCTACGTTACCGATTTCCCGACGAAAGAGCTTCTCGGAGTCGACGGAATCATAACAATTCCGCATCTCGGAGCGTCCACCCCCGAATCCGAGGACAACTGCGCGGTTATGGCGGCAAAAGAACTCATAAGCTTTATCGAGACGGGCTGTATAAAGAACAGCGTAAACTTCCCGGACGCCATCATTCCCGACACCGACAACGTAAGAGTCTGCGTGTTCCACAAAAACGTGCCGTCCATCGTTGCTCAGACCTCAAAGGTGCTGTCGGATATGAACATTAACATTGAAAACATGATCAACCGTTCCAAAAAAGACAATGCGTACACGCTTATCGAGGTAAACGGCGATATATCAAAGGACGCGGAAGACCGCATAAGGTCCATAGAAAACGTAATGAGAGTACGGGTTATAAGAAAATAAAACCAAAAAACCGGCTTTGAAAAAAGCCGGTTTTTGATATTGCGTCAGAAACGCAAAAAAATCGTATTTTTTGCGTTTGCGGAGCCTAAATGCATTGACACATTATAAAAAAGATATTATAATATTTATATTATTATACTGATATGGAGGAAAACCATGTATCGTATCGTATCAAAGGAAATTTTGAATCCGACGGTCGTAAAAATGGACGTCGAAGCTCCGTTTGTTGCAAAAAAGGCGCTTCCGGGGCAGTTTATAATATTGAGAGTGGACGAAAACGGCGAACGTATACCGCTCACCGTCGCAGACTACGACAGGGAAAAAGGAACGGTCTCGATTATCTTTCAGATAGTCGGCGCGACGACCGAAAAACTTTCCCGTCTTGAAGAGGGGGACTTTATATGCGATTTCGCGGGTCCTCTCGGAAGAGCGACAAAAACGGAAGGCCTAAAAAAAGTGGCGGTTGTCGGCGGCGGCGTCGGATGCGCGATTGCCTTCCCCGTTGCGAAAAGACTTCACGAGCTGGGCTGCGAGGTGCATTCTGTCGTGGGCTTTCGAACGAAAGATCTTGTAATTCTTGAAGACGAATTCAAAAAAGTGAGCGACAAATATATCCTCATGAGCGACGACGGCTCTTGCGGCGAAAAGGGACTCGTTACCGACGCGCTCAAAAAGCTTCTTGACGGAGGCGAAAAGTACGACGAGGTCATAACGATAGGTCCGCTTATCATGATGAAATTCGTGTGCAGGCTCACAAAGGAATACGGAGTAAAGACGGTAGCGTCGATGAACCCGATTATGATAGACGGAACGGGAATGTGCGGCGGCTGCAGGCTTACCGTGGGCGGAAAAACGGTGTTTGCGTGCGTCGACGGTCCCGAATTCGACGGCCACGAGATAGATTTCGACGAGGCTATGGCGAGAAGCACGATATATAAGCCGTTTGAAAGGGAGATGCACGAAAAAACGTGCAATCTTCTGAACCGGCAGGCGAAATAACAAAATTTTTACGGTAAAAGAGGTAAAAACATGCCTAACATGTCATTGAAAAAGAATATAATGCCGACGCAGGCGCCCGAAATAAGAAACTCAAATTTCAACGAGGTTGCGCTCGGATATACAAAAGAACAGGCAATCGACGAAGCAAAAAGGTGCTTAAACTGCAAAAATCACCCGTGCGTCGGCGGCTGTCCCGTTAAAATAAGGATTCCCGACTTCATACAGAAAGTCGCCTGCGGCGAATTTGATGAAGCGTATAAGATAATAAGCGAGTCCTCCAGCCTTCCCGCAGTGTGCGGACGCGTGTGCCCTCAGGAAAATCAGTGCGAGGGCAAGTGCGTCAGAGGAATAAAGGGCGAACCCGTCGCAATAGGCAGACTTGAAAGATTCGTCGCCGACTATCATAACGAAAACTGCGATAAAAAGGCGCAAAAGCCCGTTTTCAACGGACATAAGGTCGCCGTTGTCGGCTCGGGCCCTTCGGGACTTACCTGTGCGGGCGACCTTGCGAAAAAAGGGTATGAGGTAACCGTTTTTGAGGCGCTTCATACGGCGGGCGGCGTTCTCGTTTACGGAATTCCGGAATTCAGGCTTCCGAAGGCGATAGTAAAAAAGGAAATAGACGGTCTGTGCGACCTCGGAGTCGATATAAAGACGAATATGATCGTAGGAAAGACGGTGTCCGTCGACGAGCTTATTGACGAATACAAGTTCGAAGCGGTATTCATCGGCTCGGGCGCGGGACTTCCGAAATTTATGAATATACCCGGCGAAAACTTAAAGGGCGTGCTCTCGGCAAACGAGTTTTTGACGAGAATAAACCTCATGAAAGCGTATAAGGACGGCAGCGACACGCCCGTAATGCATGCGAAAAAGACGGTTGTCGTGGGCGGCGGAAACGTTGCCATGGACGCCGCAAGATGCGCAAAGCGCCTGGGATCCGAGGTTTACATAGTTTACAGAAGAAGCATGGAGGAACTTCCCGCAAGAAAAGAGGAAGTCGAGCATGCCGTGGAAGAAGGCATAATTTTCAAGACGCTCAATAATCCCGTTGAAATATACGGCGACGAAAACGGCTTTGTAAAGAGCATAAAATGCGTTGAAATGACGCTCGGCGAGCCCGACGAATCGGGCAGAAGAAGACCCGTCGTAAAAGAGGAAAGCGAATTTGTAATCGACGCCGACTGCGTTATCATGGCGCTCGGAACGTCGCCGAATCCGCTCATAAAATCCACGACGAGCGGTCTTGAAACACAGAAGTGGGGCGGAATTATCGCCGACGAAAACACCGGACTTACGTCAAGAGAGGGTATTTATGCGGGCGGCGACGCCGTAACGGGAGCCGCGACCGTAATACTCGCCATGGGAGCGGGCAAAAACGCCGCGGAAGCGATAGACGAATACATAAAAAACAAATAAAATGAAAATGAACGGAAACATCAGAAAATTCGTAAATGCGGCAATGCTTGCGGCGCTGACGTGTGTTGCCGTGCTTATTATAGAAATCCCCATCCCCGCGACGAACGGATATATTAACGCCGGCGACGGGATTGTGCTGCTCTGCGCCGCTTTGCTCGGAAGCGTGTACGGAGGCTTTGCGGCGGGAATCGGCGCATCTCTTGCCGACTTGCTTCTCGGCTACGTCAGATACGTGCCGGCGACGTTTATCATCAAATTTATAATGGCGTTTATCGCCGGAATGATTTTCAAAAAATCCGACCCGAAAAAGAGCGCGGGAATAATACTTTGCGCGTTCGCTTCGGGACTTGCGGCTGAAACGGTTATGATTGCGGGATATTTCATATATGAATCGCTGCTGCTCGGATACGGCTTTGCGGGCGCGCTTGCGGGCGTCCCCGGAAATATCTTTCAGGGTGTCGGCGGAACCGTAATATATGCGATTTTGCTCTTTGCCGTAAAGAAAAACAAGTTTTTATCCGAAAAAATAAGCAAAAAATAAAAAACGGAAGTATTGAAATGGGAATAATAACAGACGAAACGGTTTACAAGGGAAGGCCCGACAGGAGCACGAGGATTGACAAGGAGAACGACGCGTACGATTTTCTTGAAAACGCGGGAGTCGAATTTTCAAGAGTCGACCACGCGCCCGTCGATACTATAGAGGAATGCGCGGCGGTAAAGGCGCTTTTGGGGCTCGGGCTATGCAAAAATCTGTTTTTGTGCAATTATCAGAGGACGAAATACTACATGCTCGTGATGCACGGCGAGAAAAAATTCAGCACCGCCGTCGTGTCAAAGCAGATAGCGTCGTCGAGGCTGTCGTTTGCGCCCAAAGAGGACATGCAGAGCATGCTCAACCTCACTCCCGGCTCGGTTACGATTTTAGGTCTCATATACGATAAGGAAAAAAAGGTGCGGCTGCTTATAGACGAGGACATACTGAACGACGAATATTTCGGATGTCATCCCATGATAAACACGTCGTCGGTGAAATTCAGCACGAAAGACCTCAAAGAAAAGGTACTGCCCGCGCTTGCGCACGAATACACGGTAGTTCGCGTGTAATTTGCAAATTGCTTTGTAAAATGGTATAATAAAACGGTAAAAATAATAAAAAGGGTTGTAATTTTATGAAACTCGGAATTGTAGGACTTCCAAACGTCGGAAAAAGCACGCTTTTCAACGCGATTACAAACGCGGGAGCCGAATCGGCGAACTACCCGTTCTGCACGATAGACCCCAACGTCGGCGTGGCCGTTGTGCCGGACAAGCGGCTCGACGTGCTTGCGTCAATGTATAATCCAAAAAAATACACTCCCGCCGTAATCGAATTCGTCGATATTGCGGGACTCGTCAAGGGCGCGTCGAAGGGAGAGGGACTCGGAAACAAGTTTCTCTCGCACATAAGAGAGGTCGACGCGGTCGTCCACGTCGTAAGATGCTTTGAAAACGACGACATCATACACGTCAGCGGCAGAGTTGATCCCGCGTCGGACGTCGAAACGATAAATCTCGAGCTCATTTATTCGGATATCGAAATAGTCGAGAGAAGAATCGAGCGAGCAAAGAAAATTCTGAAAGGCGATAAGTCGGTTCAGAAGGAAATAGACCTTCTCGAAAAAATACTCGCGCTCTTAAACTCCGGTAAAAAGGCAAATACGATAGATTACGACAAGGACGAGCTTGAAATTTTAAAAGAAGTGCCGCTTCTTTCGGCAAAGCCGGTCATTTACGTCGCAAATATCAACGAGGACGCCATAGGAGAAGACCTTTCGCAAAACAAATATTATATGCGGTTAAAAGCGATTGCCGACGAGGAAAAATCGGGAATAATAAGCATCTGCGCCGAGCTTGAAGAGGAAATCGCCTCCCTTGAGGAAGGCGAAAAGAGAGAGTTTTTAAAGGAACTCGGCATTGAGCAGAGCGGACTTGACAATCTTGTCGGCGCATGCTACGAGCTTCTGGGGCTTATCAGTTTTCTTACGGCGGGTCCCGAGGAAGTGCGTGCGTGGACGATTAAAAAAGGAACCAAAGCGCCTCAGGCGGCGGGAAAGATACACTCGGATTTTGAAAGAGGCTTTATACGCGCGGAAGTAATATCGTTTGACGAGCTTGTTGCGTGCGGGTCCACCGCCGCGGCAAAGGAAAAGGGCGTTATGCGCTCGGAAGGCAAGGACTACGTCATGCAGGACGGCGACGTGGTGCTGTTCAGATTCAACGTGTGATTTGAGATAAAAAATATTACGTTTCTATTGAAAATGTTTTTTCGATGTGATATACTATTTTTTGTGAATATATAAAAAGGAGAAAAGCAATGAGAAAAAAAATATTTGGAGTAATTTGCATTTTGCTTTGCCTGTGCTTTATCTTTTCCTCGTGCGAAAAAGAGGATGAAGAGGCAAATACGGGCGCGGACGGTGAAAACACCGAAGTAACGGAAGATACTCCTGTCATTCCCGAGGAAGAAGTAAAGGAAAAGTTCGAATACAGCTTCTCGGGCGAAGAAGCGACTCTCAACGCATATAACGGAACGGATGAAGAGGTCATACTTGAAGAGACCGTAATAAGAATAAAGAAGAAAAAAGAGAAAAAGACCGTAAAGGAAACGGTTGAAAACGAAGACGGCACCACGTCGGAAGTCGAAAAGACGGTTGAGGAAACGGTTGAAGTTCCCGAGGAATACACGCTTACCGCCATTGCGGCAGGCGCGTTTATGGGAAATGAAAGCGTAAAGAAGGTTGTCATCCCGGACAGCGTCGCAACAATCGGCGACGCGGCGTTCCAGGGCTGTACGGCGCTGAAAGAGGTTACGCTTCCGAGCGGACTTGCAAAAATTTCCGACAGACTTTTCTACGGCTGTGAAAATCTTGAAAACGTGAATATCCCCTCCACCGTTGAAACGGTAGGCCTGTTTGCGTTCGGAGATATATTCAATCCGACGGCGTGGTATGAAAACCTTTCGGACGAGACGGTTGTCGTAGGCGACGGTATACTGCTTAAATATAACGGAAGCGCCGAGTCGGTTTCATATTCCGACGAGATAAAGAAGGTGGCTTACTATGCCTTTTACGGCACTCCGGTTAAGGAAGCGTACTTTACGAACTCCGTGGAAGACATACACGAGCTTGCGTTTTACCGCACGGGCGCTACCGTAATGCTGCCCGCGGGACATTCAAAGATAAGCACGTTCAGAAACAACGGAATCACGGTAAAAACCTACGAGGCGGCTTCACAGGAATAATCATTAAAAAAATAAAAAAGCAGAAAAGTATTTTTCTGCTTTTTTTGAATTCAAAAAACGACAAAAAGCAACAAAAAGCAAAGCCCGGCGCAATACCTGAATTTAAATTATATTTAAGGGGTCTTTACATTGGCGCGCGCAAGCAGAGCATCGGTTAAAAAACTTGTTATAAAAACACTCGAAAAATATTCTTCCACCGAGGTGTCGGAAGAAGAACTCAAAAGAATAATACTTGCAAACGGATATACGCTTATCTGCTTCGAGCAAAAGGCGGGGAAGCATAACAATGCGGTGCTGTCTCTTATGAAGAGGGCGGACGTGCTTGAAAAAGCAAAATATCTCGACGCGTTTCTGTGCGTTTTTGAGGGAAGACATCTTGCTTTTCTGAGGAAAGACGTTTCGGAAAAGAGATATTTTTACGGACTGAGCTATATTCTCGGAAGCATTATCATAAGAAAGGAATACGGTGAAAATCCCGATAATCCCATAGACGCGCACGCGTTTGCGCATTACCTCGTGCAGATAGCGACCCGCGGGCTGATTTATAACCAGTTCAGTCTTTTCCCGAAAGGAAGTATCGCGGTCCTTGTCGCTTTCGTCTTCCTGTTTTCCTTCTTTGTCGGCAGGATTTTTACCGAAAAAGTCAAAGGCTATGAAAACGCAAACACGCTTTCGTGGGCGGACGAACCATATTTTGAAGAAGAAGTTTTTTCGGCGCAGGACGTGAAAAATACCGACGGAATAAGCGCCGACGAGCCGACGGCGGAGGTTTTCGCCGCGGTTTTGGGTGAAATAACACCGCACGAAAATGAAAACGGGGAGATTTTGGGGATAATCAATAATGCGGAAAACACGGAAATTCCCGAAAACAAAGAGGAACCGGGTATAGAAAAATTCGTTACCGACGAAAACGAGCGGGTTTACTACGCAACCAAAAGCGGTAAAAAGTATCACGTTGCGGGATGCAGTTATATTGTCGGGAAGGAAACGAAAATCATAACAAAGGAAGAAATCGAAAGCGGAAAATATACGCCGTGCTCAAAGTGCATAGGGTAACAAAAAAAGACGGTTTTACCGTCTTTTTTTATATATGTCCTCGACTCTGCTCGATTTGTCCTGATTCTGTTCCCTTTGGTATTTTTCAAAATCGGCTTTTCCGTAGTTTTTGTTTCCCAGCCTGATTAAATATTCATCTTCCGATTTGTAGTATACGTTGTTGTCGAAATCTATCTGAGATTCCGCCTCGGGCAGCGCCGTCGAATAGATAAGCGCGCCGTAGGGGGCCTCGTAAAACACGTTGTTGTGCACCGTCGTGCTTCCGCCGGGGCTTGCTTTGGGAATTCTCCATATAAAGATGTGATGTCCCATGGGCTGAGGCCAGAGCTCCGATTTTCTCGGGGGATTTTCTCCCTGAAGCGAAAAGCCGAGTCCCGCGCCGATGCATACGTTGTTGTCGAAATGCGAGTCGACGGCTACAAGGTCGCGCAGCTCGTACGCCGCCATGCCGTGATTTTTGAAGACGTTGTTGGTGATGTTTATTCTCACGCACGGCTTTTTGTTTATAAAGCCCTGGTGCGTCGTGCAGGAATCGTATACCTCGTCAAACGTGCAGCGGTCGACGAGCACGTCCTCGCCGTACTCCCATATTTCAATGACGTTTCCGAAGCGTATTCTCTGTTTTCTGTCCCAGATTCTGCCGCCCACGTATTTAAAATCGCAGTTTACTATCGAAACGCATTTTGCGTTTTCCGCGGCGTAGACGTGGGAGCCCACGTTCTGAAAACGGAGGTTTTCAAAGCGGATATATTTCGCGCCGCTCGTAACGGGGCCGTTTCTTTTGAGCGCGCACTCGATGTCGGAATAAATGTCCGCGGGATTTTTTTCGGAATACATCATGAGAACGTCGGGTTCGTTCTTTTTTTTCGGCGGGAAATACCACTGTCCCTGCTCTTTTAGGTCTTCATATTCCCATACCATAACTCCGCAGAACTCTCCGAAGTTGAAAATGAGGTTGCACGGCTCGCTCTGAAGGGCGCCCGTGTAGGTCCATATATTTTTATCCGTTTCGCTCCATAAGTCTTTCTCCGACACGTTTTGTGAAAGCAGAAACGTTGGTTTTTCGCCCTCTCCGTACATTCCCCACGTAATTACCGCCCCTTCTCTGCCGTCCGGCGAAAAGAGGTCGGTGCGGAACACGCTTCCCGCTTTGAGAAGAACCGTGTCCCCGGGCTGTACTTTTATGTCAAGATAGGTATCGAGCGGCAGATTTTCGGATTTTCCGCTGTTTTCGGGCTTTCCGTTTACGGAATCAACGTAGTAGATCATTTTTTCAGTCCTTTTTAATTATTTTTTTATCGTTACGATAACGCTTCCCGTATTGTCGCCGGATATTGAATAAACTGCGTTTTCGTCCTTCGGCACGGGAACGGAAGCGGAGTTTGCGTCAACCTTTACGCTGTAAATTTCGTATTCTTCAAGCGTATTTTTGTCGGTTATTTTCAGGTGTCCGCTTTCAAACGGATAAAGCGAGAGAAGCTTTATATATTCTTCAAGCGTAAGACCGTTTTCATACATGTACTGCGCGTGGGGAACGCCCACGTACCTGAAATGCCACGACTCGTAGCTTATTCCGGTAACGTCCTCCTTGCCTTGCGGATAACGCAGGATAAATCCGTATTTATAGGCGTTGTCAAATATGAAAGCGTACTCGTTTTCGCCGGTAAACGTGCCCATAATATTGTTTTCGTAGGTGCTTATATCCATCGCGTATCCCGTGTGGTGTTCCGAAAAGCCGGGCTTCTGCGCTACCGTCTGATTTTCGCCGTACTGCCGGATTTTAAGTTCGAGCATCTCTTTCTGCTCTTCATAAGTGCGAAAGCCCTGCGTTATTATAACGCATTTTTTGCCGACCGATGAGTAAAAATCGTCGATAAAATCGTTGAAGGCGGAAATGGTCGTCTTGTTTAACGATACGTTTATATCTTTTACAAAATACGAGTCGGTCTTGTTGTAATAAACGCTTGCGTTTTCCTCTGTGTGAACGACTGTCGGAAAAGCGTCGAAATCGTACGGATAAAGCGTGTTTACAAGGATAAGCGGCCCTGATTTTGCGTCATTTTCGGTAACGGTTATATATTTGTAATTTTCGTCAAGCTCGTTTTTGCCGTTTTCGTCTTCGTTTTCGGGCAGATTTTGTGTGTTTTCGGTATTTTCGTAAACTATTTCGGGAATTTCGCGTGTGATTATTTTTGAGTAAACGAAAACGTTCAAAAAGACAAGACAAGTTATTATTACGTAAATAAACCCGCTGTTTTTTCTCATTTATTCTTCCTCTTTATACAAATCTTTTCTTAATTATACATCATTTGAAAAAATAATTGTTGAAAAAGCCGACAATATTTACAAAATAATTACTTTTTTGCATTTTTGCATCTCACCTTGTCGGAAGAACGGGAAGCGCGCCGAAACAATATTGAAAATGATATTGTATTTTTGCGCGGTATATGGTATAATAAAACCGCATCGGAGGTGAGCACGTGTCCGTAAAAGAAAACGAAATCAAAATAATCGCGCAGAACAAGAAGGCGTATCACGACTATTTTGTCGAGGAAACGTACGAGGCGGGCATTGAGCTTACCGGCACCGAGGTAAAAAGCATAAGGCTCGGAAGAGTGAATATGAAGGACTCTTTCTGCGAGATAAAAAAGGGCGAAATCTTCGCCGAAGGCGTGCATATAAGCCCGTACGAAAAGGGAAACATATTCAACACGGAGCCTATGAGAAAAAGAAGGCTGCTTCTTCACAAGCGCGAGATACTCAAGCTTTTCGGGCTCGTCGGACGGGAAGGATACACGATAATTCCGCTTAAAATGTACTTTTCAAAGCAGAGAGTAAAAACGGAAATCGGACTTTGCAAAGGAAAGAAATTGTACGACAAGCGCGACGCGGAAGCGAAAAAGCAGGCGAAGCGCGATATAGACCGCGAAGAAAGCGCGGGAAAAAAGTATTAAAAAAGGGAGAAAAAACGATGATTTTCGAAAAAATTGACTTAAAACTTGATTATTCAAAAATTGACGCGCCCGATACGGGATACGTTGCAAAAATGGACCTGTACGTCCCCAACGAATCGAGAGAGGCTTCGGCTTATACTCCCAAAAGACCTACCGTAATCGTGCTTCCCGGCGGCGGCTACGGCTGGACGTCGAGAAGAGAGGCGGATCCGATCGCGCTTAACTTCGTTGCAAAGGGAATGAACGCGTGCGTTATAAATTACAGCGTCGTTCCGTCGACTTTCCCGTCGGCGCTTCTTGAAGTGCTGTCCGCGATAAAATATTTGCGCGAAAACGCCGAAAAATATTTCGTAAACAGGGATAAAATATTCGTGTGCGGCTTTTCCGCAGGCGGACATCTCGCAGCAAACGTGGGAACACACTGGAATAAGAAGGAAGCGGTCAAATATTTCGGAAACGTTGAGGATTTAAGGCCCGACGGGCTTGTTCTCGGCTATCCCGTAATAACGAACGACGACAACAAGAGCCATCTCGGCTCATTCGACGCGCTTCTCGGCGATAAAAAGGGCGACAAAGAGATGCTCGAATATCTGTGCCTTGACAAACAGGTGTCGGAGGACACGCCGAGCGCGTTTATATGGAGTACTTACGAGGACGACGGCGTGCCGTGCGAAAACTCGATAAGATTTGCGCTTGCGCTCAGAAAGCAGAGAATTCCGTTTGAACTTCACATATACGAAAAAGGCGAACACGGAGCCGCAACGGGCGACAGAGTAACGAATTTCAGACCGCAGAGGCTTAAAAACTGGATGGATGAGGCGGCAGCATGGATTTACGACGAAAGGTCGCGCAAAAAGGGTACGGGGGCGTAAAGGTTTCGACGGGGATTTTGAGATATTGTAAGCGAGCAGAGGTGCGGGAGCTCTTAAAAACGCCGCAATTTTAAAAATAAACGCTAATAGAAATTTAGTTAAAGCTGCCTAATTTCGGCGGCCGTCGTACCCGTGAGTACTGCGGCGCGGGATACGGCGTGACACAGCAGTGAACGTGAACGGTCTTAAGCTTTGCGGACCGTCATGAACCAATGAAGCTACTTCTTGCATTTTCCCGACTGCCGGAGCTTGCATGAAGGAATTTAAAGGCAGTCTGCGCTCGGAGAAAACGGTAAGGATGAATTTTCGGACAGGAGTTCGATTCTCCTCGCCTCCACCAAAAAGAAAAAGTCGCAAAGGCGGCTTTTTCTTTTTGTACTTTTCTCTCTTCACTTTTCGTTCTTCACTCTTCTCTTCGCCTCTCGCGCGACTTTTTCCAGTGAATAGAGAAAAGAGAAAAGAGAAGAGAAAAGGTAGTTTTGCTCCGCAAAACATTGATTTTATTGAGTATTTCTGGTATAATTGTAATATAAATAAACGGAGGTAAACGTATGGGCAGCCCATTGCTTGATAGATCGCTGGAATTCGCATCGCAGGTCGTTTTGTTTTACGAAGATTATTCCAAATCCAAAAAAGACACGACGATTTCCAAACAGCTTCTCCGTTCTGCGACGTCAATCGGAGCAAATATCAATGAAGCAGTATACGGCAACAGCAAAGCGGATTTTATTGCCAAACTCCATATCTCACTTAAGGAAACCGGCGAAAGTATCTACTGGCTGACTCTGCTGAAACGCACCGGTATTTTTGAGTATAACTATGATTCTTTGTTGTCGCAAGCAGAAGAAATCAAACGTATGCTGATCGCTTCCATCAATACGGCAAAAGGTAACAGAAATGAAAAGTGACGTTATAAATCATTACGACTCTTTGATAGATGAAAACAACGACCCTGTTTTTGATCCGCAAACGCTTAAAGAATATATGGACAAGTGGGATGGCAAGGCGTTTTTGGATGCATTGACACTCGATGATACAAAGTCCATTCTTGAGATAGGAGTCGGGACAGGGCGTCTCGCCCTTAAAATTGCACCACAATGCAAAGAGTTTTACGGCATTGATATATCCCCCAAAACAATTAAAAAAGCAAAAGAAAATTTACAAGAATTTGATAATGTTACCCTTTTGCTTGGCGATATAGAGAAGTATTCGTTTGACAGATCGTTTGATGTAGTGTATTCTTCATTGACATTTATGCATATCAAAAACAAAAAAGGTGTAATCGATAAGATTTCCCATTTGCTTACACAGGGTGGTCAGTTCGTCTTGTCCGTTGATAAGAGTCAAAACACGGTTCTGGAGTACGGCGGCAGAAAAATCACTATTTATCCCGATTCGGTTAAGAATGTTGAAAGGTGCGTTCTGCATTCCGGCATGAGTATAATTGAAAAAATCGAAACGGATTTCGCCCATATTTTTGTGATTATGAAGAACACATGAGTCCGAATCCATACATTAAAAAAAGCAACAGATTTTCAGTCTGTTGCTTTTTTGTAAAAATCAGAAATACGTGGGAAAACGATGCGACAAAAAAGCACCATGGAGGCTGGTAGAATAACAAGTACTCTGAAAAATGCGAGGTGTTAAAAATGAATCCTTTTGAAAAAATCATAGGCTATGAATCGGTACGCAAAGAGCTTGAGAAAACGGCGGATGCGCTGAAAAACCCGCAGATATACGCGAAACTCGGGACCTGTGCTCCGAGAGGACTACTTCTTTACGGCAAGCCGGGCGTTGGAAAGACGCTCATGGCCTCCTGCCTTATTCAAGCAAGCGGCAGGAAGGTTTTTGCCTGTCGGAAGGACAAGCCGGATCGGAATTTTGCAAGTTATATACGCGAGGTGTTCAAGCAGGCGGAGTATGAGGCCCCTTCAATTGTTTTTCTGGATGACCTTGACAAATTTTCAAATGACGATGAAGAACGCAAAAATACCGAGGAATATGTAACCGTACAGACGTGCATTGACATCGTGAAAACGTCGGACGTTTTTGTTATTGCAACCGCAAACGATATTGACCTTCTTCCCGTTTCCCTGCTTCGCACGGGAAGATTTGACCGTGTCATTCATATAGACGTTCCCGACAAGAAAGACGCTGTGGATATTATACGGCACTATCTTAGGAACAAACCGTGCGAAGCCGACATGGATTACGAAAACCTCGGAGGTATTATGGCGCTCCACAGCTGCTCCGATCTCGAAACGGCGGTCAACAAAGCGGGGCTGCTTGCCGGATATGAACGCTGCGATAAAATTTCCTTGCGCCATCTGATTCTCGGCTGTATATATATTTCCTGCGAAATAGCGCCCGAAAGTATTATCAGCGGAGCGGACGGCAAAGAAGTCGAATACGCGGCATACCATGAAGCGGGACACGTTGTTGTGTCTGAAATCCTCTTTCCGGGCAGCGTATCGGCAAGCTGCGTTTTTAAAGAGGATGACGGCTACGTGTCGGGTATTACCAAGTATAACTTTGAAAAAATGCTTTCCGTGGACGGCGTGTTCGGCAAAATAACGCGTACAATGGCCGGATGCGCCGCCGTAAAATACAAATTCGGCTCCGTGGATTTAGGCTCTTCAAGAGATATCAATGATGCAAGATGGGAGATGTCAATGCTTATTGAGCATAGTTCGGCTTTCGGGGAGTTTCCCCGGCAGAATAACTGTGAGTATTCGCAGAATATTCTTTCGGGCATGGAGCAGATTGCCGCCGTTAAAATTGAGGAATGCTCAAAACGGGCGGAGAAAATAATATTTGAAAACAGGGAATTGTTTGAGGCCGTCGCAAAAGAACTTTTGAGCAAAGGTCTGCTCATTGCCGAGGATATAAGAAGAATAAAACGGACTGTGCTCGAACATGAGACATTTTTGTCGCACAGAGCGGTGTAATATATAAATTGAAAAAGCATTTTTGTCAGAAAGGCGGTGTACTGTACCTTGCCGGAACCGGTAAAAAAACTGATGATCTTGAATATTCTTGACATTCTTCGACGTTACAGCGATGAAAATCACACACTCAGCCAAAAGGATATAGTTGATATCCTGCAGGACAAATACTATATGACGGTGGAGCGCAAATCGATAAGGCGGAATCTGCTGAACCTTATGGAATACGGATACAAAATCGAATACAAGGAATACGTCCGCACGGTGCCGAACCGCATTACCGGCGAGCCGGAAGAGAGCTACGTCTGGTCTGATTTCTATCTTGAAAGGGATTTCACGGACAGCGAGCTGAGCCTTCTTATTGACAGTATCATGTTTTTTAAGAATATTCCCTATACACAGAAAAAAGACTTGATAAAAAAAATAGAAGGGCTTTCAAACGAATACTTCCGTTCTCGTGTAAAACATATCCTGACCACGCCTGAAAGCAATCCCATAAATAAACAGCTGTTTTATACGATAGAAATTCTCGACGAGGCTATCGGACACAGCCGTAAGGTAAAATTTCTTTATAACGAATTCGGGCTGGACAAGAAGTTTCATCCGAAAAAAACTCCGGACGGAAAAGACAAAGTTTATACAGTCAGTCCGTATCAGATTGCGGCTCTGAACGGGCGCTATTACCTGATCGGCAACACCGATCCGCACGACAACGTCAGCCACTACCGCCTTGACCGCATTACCGACATGAAAATATCGGACGAGCCTTCAAGGGAGATAAAGACCGTCTACGGACTGGAACACGGAATCAATCTGCCGAAGCATGTTGCCGAGCATTTTTACATGTTCTCGGGCGAAAGCGACACGGTAAGGTTCAGAATGAAAAAACATATATTAAACGACGTGATAGACTGGTTCGGCACAGACATAAACTTTTCGGACGAAACAGACGACGAAGTTACGGCGCGGGTGAAGGTAAATCTGCAGGCAATGTGCTTATGGGCGGTTCAGTACGGACCGTACGTCAAGGTGCTGTCTCCGCAGCCGCTGGTTGATGAGGTTGAGCGGAACCTTTTGCAGGCGGTCGGCAATTACGGATATAATTGCGAAAAGACCGGAAAATAGATGTTTCGGACTTTATTTGTCAATAAGAAAGGGGTAAGAAAATGAAAGAAAAAGTAAATGAGCGGCTGCTGAATATTCAGAAGGAATGGCTGAAAATCATAGACGCCGACGAAAAAGCAAAAAAATATCCGCTGTCGAGACCTTTTTCCTTTGCCGTAACGGAGCAGTATATGCAAAGCGGGAAAAAAGTCATGATAATCGGACAGCAAACAGCCGATTTCGGTGGATATTACACAAACAAATGGCCCATGGATGATATTCATAGATTTAATTATGAATACGTAAACAGGCAGGTCAGGGGAATGCATGAAGCTGAATACGAATACAACCGTTCCGCCTTCTGGAATCTGTTCAGGAAGCTGGTTGGTCTCGGAATCGAGCCGGTATGGAACAATCTTGAGAAGTTTCATTTTGTTGGCGAAAAAGAGAAGACTATACCCTTGAACGACGAAAATCTGAAAAAAGAGCTCTGCGGCCCGTACGGAAACGACCGGAAATCGCTTCTTTGCCGGGAAATCGAGATTTCTTCGCCGAAAGCCGTAGTTTTTACCACCGGACCGTATTACAGCAAGACAATGGCGGATTCTTTCGGCATAGATGAAGAAAAACTGCAAAAAGCCGGTTTATGCAAGGACAACTGCTTTTTGGATATTTCGGATATTATCAAAATCGGTGTTCCGACAATCTGGTCGTATCATCCCGCATATCTGCAAAGGATTCGCTCTTTGGATAAGATTGTTGAGTTCATTAAAGCATCTGTATAAAAAAGGGAAAGAGAAAAAAATGACGGTTATTATGCCTCCTCGCTGCGCAACGTGCGAATTCTGGACCGGAAACAGAATCACTAACGGAAGAGCCGTTCAGTGCAACAGTTCTTCTGACAAAGGCAACTGCTTGAATAAATTCAAAAGCAAATATACTACATTCATGGCAAATCAGCCCTGCTGTCAGTACTACGAAAAGTGGAGCCAGCTGAAATGATACCAAAAAACCTGCCCAACGGGCAGGTTTTGTTATGCAAAAAACATCAGGAATACGCTCGTAAAATCTCTTGTGCTACCTCCGTTTTTGAAACGCAGCGGTCCATCGCCTGCTTTTCTATGTAGCGGTGAGCCTGCGGCTCGTCCATTTTGAGTTCCGAAATGAGGAGCCATTTTGCGCGGTTGACTATGCTTATTTCCTTCATTTTTTCCTCCACGGTGAGCGTCTTTTTCTCGAGTTTTCTCAGCCGTTCCTTTGCGCTTGACATCCAGTCGAGAGCGAGCGACAAAAGAGGGGATGACGTCGGTTTTGAAAGCGTGAACACGCCGTGAGGAGACACTTTTTCACGTATATCGTTATGAAATTCCGCGCGCACGAGCAGCAAAACCACCGTGCTTTTGGAGTTTACCGCGTCTATTGCGAATCTCGTTCCCACGTCGTCGGGCAGCGGCGAGTTTATAATCACGAAATCGTAGCTCCGTTCGCTCCACGCCTGCTTCCCGGCGTTTACTCCCGACACGAATTTTACGGGCTGAAAGTGCGATTCGGGCATAAGGGAGGAAAGAGCGGTATTCAGTTTTTCCGCCGCGGACACGACGAGAACGCTATAAATTCGCTCTTCCAGACTCATACGAAAACCCTTTCTCCGTGGTGTCTTTTATATTATGCTCCACAGTAAATTTTCAAGATTTCAGAAGGTATATGCGTTTTGATAAAATCGCTTGAGGACGCAATTTCACAGGCTTCCCTGAAGTTTTCGGGAAGCTTTTCGAATTTTGAGAGAATATCCGCGCCCGCGCTGTAAAGATTTACGTCGGCAGGCTCGCACAAGGCAAGTTTATTCGTAATTCCGTAAAGGCCCGCGTAAATCATGAGTGTAAACGCAAGATACGGATTTGACGTCGGGTCGGGAGACCTGAATTCCGCGCGTCTGTATTCGTTTGCCGCCGCGGGAATGCGTACAAGCTGCGAGCGGTTTTGCGCCGACCAGGAAACGTAAAGCGGAGCTTTGTTGTTTCCGAGCCGTTTGTATGAATTTTCGCAGGGATTCATAAACGCCGTCATATTTCTTGCATTTTGGAGAATGCCGGCTATCATGTGATTAAAATTCTTTCCGTCTCCGAAAGGGAGAATCGACATATTTATATGAAAGCCGTTTCCGGGGGCGTTTTCGAGCGGTTTCGGAGAAAAATCCGCCGTCATGCCGTTTCTGTGCGCAACCGTTCTGACAACGCGCTGAAAAGTCATTGCGTTGTCGGCGGCACTCAGCGCGTCGGCGTACCTGAAATCGATTTCATTCTGAACGGGGCCTGCTTCGTGATGCGAGCTTTCGGGGCGTATGCCCATCTGCTCGAGCGTAAGGCAGATTTCACGCCTTACGTTTTCTCCGCGGTCATCGGGCGCTATATCCATATATCCCGCCTCGTCGCAGGGGATTTTCGTCGGTTTTCCGTTTTCGTCGAGCAAAAAGAGGTAAAATTCCTGTTCTGAACCGAACGTAAACGTAATTCCCGCGTCCTTTGCGTCTTTTACCGCCTTTTTGAGCAGGTTTCGCGTATCGCATACAAACGGAGTTCCGTCGGGATGCGAGATGCTTGAAAACATCTGTACTACGCGGCCGTGCTCGGGGCGCCACGGAAGCGGCATAAGCGTATCGGGCTCGGGGTGCAGGAAAAGGTCGCTGTGGGTTTCGTCTCCGAAACCCGGTATTGAGGACGCGTCGAACGCGATGCCGTGCTCAAAGGCACGGGGCAGTTCCTCCGGCATTATGGAAATATTCTTTTGTTTTCCGAAAACGTCGCAAAATGCCAGACGGATGAACTTTACGTCCTCTTCCGTCGCATATTGAATAATATCGTCCTTTGAATACTTCATAATTTCCTCCTGTTTGTCAATTTGCCACGTACATCTGTCTGTAAGGGTTTTTGCTGTCGGGCGTTACGACCGTAAACGGCGACGAAAGAAGCTCGCCTTTGTCAAGCCCGAAAATACGGCAGTATTCCGAAAGATAGGAAGAAAGCTCCTTCATATCCTCTTTTGAAGCGGTTTTCGCCGTTACCTGCTTTGGGAAAGCGATATTTTCGCACGTCGAGCGAAGAAACATTTTTCCACCGTGCATTCCCGTGCAGGGGAAAAATCCGACGCATTTTTCTTTGGGAGTATGCAGATTGAGCACGATTATTATGCCGCCCGCCTGGTATTCGCCGAGAAAGCTGCCGGCTTTGCCTCCGATAATCATTACGGGAACTTTTTCCTTGTACGCTTTCATATGAATGCCCGCGCGGTAGCCCGCGTTGCCTCCTACGTATATTTTTCCGCCCCGCATTGCGTATCCTGCGGCGTCGCCTATGTTTCCGCGCACGACTATCGTGCCCTCGTTCATGGTGTCGCCCACCGCGTCCTGCGCATTTCCGAGAACGGTCAGTTTTCCGCCGTTTAAGTATGCGCCGAGCGCGTTTCCGGGCGTACCTCCGAGCGTTACGTTCTTTTGCGACATGCCGGCGGCGATAAACCGCTGTCCGCAGCAGTTTTCGACGGTGCAGTTTGCGCCCGCGTTCCTCAGCGCGTCGTTCAAAGTTTTGTGATCAAGCCCTTTTGCATTTATCAACATATCTATTATACCACACTTCCGAATTTTTTTCTACGTATTTTTTCCGAAAAAGCGGCGGTTGTCGCCGTTTTTTTCAAAATGTCGAAATTAAGCGACGACAAAGGCGTCTTTTCGCGTATCAAGGACGTGTAAATTCCCGCGCGTTCGCCGCATCCGACAAGAATAAAGCCCTTTAAGTGATTGTCCTTGGTAAACAGCTTTTTTATCGAGTTTTCGGTTCTTTCCTCGTAAATTTCTCCCTCGTAAGCGCCTGCCGACATAATATGAAGTCCGAAAAATCCTATGGAATTCATCGGGATTCCCTTGTCGAACAAGGCTTTTCCGCCCGCCATGTTGACTCCCGCCGTAAAGCCCTGCATATAGGCGTTCGGCAGAATCGCAAGCACGCGGTTTTGGTTTGTCGAAAGGTCAAAGCCCTGCGCGCAGTCCCCGGCGGCGAAAATGTTTGCTTTTGAGGTCTTCATTGCAGTATCCACGATAATTCCGCGGTCAATTTTTCCGCCCGCGTCCTTTAAAAGAGCGACGTTTGCGCGCACGCCGACGGCAAGAACGAGAACGTCGAACTCCACGACGGCTCCGCTTTTCATGAAAGCCTTGTTTTTTTCAAATCGGGCGGCGCTGTCGCCGAGATAAAACTTTATTCCGTTATTTTCGAGGTGTTTTTGCACCATGCCCGCGCAGTCCGCGTCGAGAATGCTCGAAAGAACGCGGTCGGCAAGGTCGCACACCGTAACGCTTGCAACGCGGTCCCTTATTCCCTCGGCGCATTTTAAGCCTATCAGTCCTGCGCCGACGATGAGCACCCTGCTTTTTTTGTTTAGCGCCTTTTCAAGGGCAAGCGCGTCGTCGAGCGTCATAAACGAAAACTTGTTTTTGACCGAATCTATGCCCTCGAACGGCGGCACGAAGGGAGAGGAGCCTGTCGCAAGGCAAAGCGCCGAGTACGCAAGCGCGCTTCCGTCGTCAAGCGTGATTTCTTTTGATTTTTCAAGGATTTTTACCGCTTTTTGTCCGTAAATTACGCGGCAGCCCGCTTTTTCGTAGAAATCTCCGTCTCTGTACGACATGCGGGACAGATCCGTTTTTCCTTCGAGATAATAGGATATAAGCGGTCTGCAGTAAACTTCGTGTTTTTCCTCGGAAACGACGGTAATTTTTCCTTTTTTGTCAACGCTTCTTATGCCTTCGATACAGCCTGCGGCGGCAACGCCGTTTCCGACGATTACGTATTGTTTCATGCCTTTTCACCCCGCTCCTCGTAAACTATTGCTTTGTTCGGGCAGCCTTTCACGCAGGCGGGCTGCCCTACGGAATTCTGCAGACAAAGCTCGCATTTCTGCATAACCCCGTTTTCGTTCGGTGCAAGCGCGCCGTACGGGCACACGAGAACGCAGGTTAAACATCCGACGCATTTGTTTTTATCGATTTTTATAACGTCCCCGTCCTTTGAAAGCGCGCCCGCGATACAGCTTTTTACGCATATCGGGTCCTCGCAGTGCCTGCATGACACGGCGTAGGAGATTTTCTCATTTCCCTCGACGTGAATTCGCGGGTATATGGGCTTGCCTTTGAGCGCAAGCGGCATATCCGAAAGTCCCGAGTTTGCAAAGGCGCAGTTGTATTCGCACAGATGACAGCCGAGGCACCATTTTTCATTTACATATACACGTTTCATAATTTATTCTCCCGCATGAGATATACCGAGTATCTCAAGTTCTTTGTCGGTAAGACCTACTCCGCGAAGCATGAGTCTGTTTCCGCGAAGAGCCTCTATGGAATTTATGCCCATACCGCCCATAAGCTCCATGATTTCATGCTTCCAGGCGGTCATAAGGTTTACGAGCCGCTCGCTTCCTATGTCGGGGTTGAGCCTCTTTACAAGGTCGGGGCGCTGGGTTGCGATACCCCAGTTGCACCTGCCCGTCTGACAGGTGCGGCAGAGATGACATCCGAGCGCAAGCAGCGCGGCGGTTGCGATATAACACGCGTCGGCGCCGAGCGCGACCGCTTTTACCACGTCGGAAGCGCTCCTTACGGAGCCGCCCGCGATAAGGGAAACGTTGTTTCTTATTCCCTCGTCGCGAAGCCGTTTGTCAACCGAGGCAAGCGCAAGTTCAATCGGAATACCCACGTTGTCCCTTATACGCGTGGGCGCGGCGCCCGTTCCGCCGCGGAAACCGTCTATTGCGATTATGTCGGCGCCGCTGCGGGCAATTCCGCTTGCGATCGCCGCGATATTATGGACGGCGGCAACTTTTACGATTACTGGTTTTTTGTATTCCGTCGCTTCTTTGAGCGAATATACGAGCTGCCTTAAATCCTCAATGGAGTAGATGTCGTGATGGGGCGCGGGAGAAATGGCGTCCGAGCCTTCGGGAATCATGCGCGTGCGCGAAACGTCGCCCACAATTTTTGCGCCCGGCAGGTGTCCGCCTATACCGGGCTTTGCGCCCTGTCCCATTTTTATCTCAATGGCGGCGCCCGCTTCAAGGTAGTCCTCGTGCACGCCGAATCGACCGCTTGCCACCTGAACGACAGTATTCGCGCCGTAACGGTAGAAATCCTCGTGAAGTCCGCCCTCTCCGGTGTTGTATAAAATACCGAGCTTTTCCGCCGCCCTTGCAAGGGATGCGTGCGCGTTGTAGCTTATCGAGCCGTAGCTCATTGCAGAGAACATAACCGGCATTGAGAGGTTGATTTGCGGCGGAAGCTCGCAGATAATCCTTCCGTTTTTGTCTTTTTTTATTTTTTCGGGCTTTTTGCCGAGAGAAACGCGCGTTTCCATAGGCTCGCGAAGCGGGTCTATCGGGGGATTCGTAACCTGGGACGCGTTTATTAAAATTTTGTCCCAGTAAACGGGAAGCGGTTTGGGGTTTCCCATGGAGGAGAGCAGAACGCCGCCGCTCGACGCCTGCTTGTATATCTCTTTTATCGTGTCGTTCTGCCAGTTTGCGTTTTCACGCAGAGTACAGTCGCTTTTTACGATTTTGAGCGCCCTCGTCGGGCAGAGGGATACGCATCTCTGGCAGTTGACGCATTTTGTCTCGTCGCTCATCATCATACCGCGCGCTTCGCTGTATGAGTGAACCTCGTTTGCGCACTGTCTTTCGCATACGCGGCAGGCAATGCAGCGCGACTCGTTTCTGATTACTTCAAATTCGGGAAAAATGAAATCCACGCTCATTAATAAGCACCTTCCTTCACTTTAACGATAACGGGCTCTCCGCCCGCGGGCGCGTACACGTTTTCGGCGTCCGGCTCCATCGTTCTTATGGAAGCCTCCTCGCTTGCGATGAATACGCGGTCTTTTTTCTCGCCGACCACCATGGAGCGAAGCTTGAGTCTGTCGTTGAGAGCCATAATTCCGCCCGTAAAGCCGAGAATAATCGAAAACGGGCCCGTTATGAGAAGACTGGGAAACACGGTGCGCAGATACGCGAGTTTTTCCCTTTTGTATTTGTCGCGTTCCTTTTCGATAGTGCTCCAGAACGGAGACGCGATGACGTTTGCGGCTTCGGTGAGCGTCAGTCCCTGAACGCGCGTAAGATAGTCCATTATATAGGTTATGACCTCGGTGTCGGTCTTTAGCGTGCATTTGTATCCGAACATTTCTATAAATCTGCGGTTTGCGTCATATGAGGATATTTCCCCGTTATGTACTACCGAATAATCGAGGAGAGTGAACGGGTGCGCGCCGCCCCACCAGCCGGGGGTGTTTGTCGGATAACGGCCGTGCGCCGTCCAGGAATAGCCCTCATACTCTTCAAGTCTGTAAAACACGCCCACGTCCTCGGGAAAGCCGACGGCCTTGAAGGTACCCATGTTTTTTCCGCTTGAAAAGACGTACGCGCCCTTCATTTCCGTGTTGATTTTCATTACCGCGCGCGCGACGAACTCCTTTTCGTCGAGCTGCAGATTTTTGAGCATGGATTGAAGCGGAGATACGAAATAGCGCCAGATAATCGGCTCGTCGGTAATCTGCGGAATCTTTCTCGTCGGGATTATTTCAGATTTTACTATCTCGAAATGCTCTTTTATGAACGCTTCGCAGTCCTTTCTCGTCGCCCTGCTGTCAAAAAAGAGGTGCAGCGCGTAAAAATCCTTATATTCGGGATAAATGCCGTAACCCGCAAATCCGCCGCCTAAGCCGTTCGAACGGTCGTGCATCGGTTTCATCGCGTCGATTACGAGCTTTCCCGACATTTTGTTTCCTTCCTTGGATATTACGGAGGCTATTGCACATCCTGAAGGGATATGAACTTGATTTTCTTTCATCATATAAATCTGTTCCTTTCGGAAAAATAAAAAAAGAAAGGCGTTTATTACCGCGCAGAAATCTGTACGGTAATGAACGCCTTTGCTCATTACGGCACTATTATAAACCGACAAACGTGATTTGTCAAGGGGGTATTTTGCTAAAAATTTCGAACGGAAGAAAAAAATTTTGAAAAACTTGCAAAAAAGGGGTTGACATCGGCAGAAAAGAGTAGTATAATTTACGGCGTAAAGGCAAAGGCGTCTTTGAGTGGCAGGCTCGAAGGCGCTCTTTTTTTGGCAGGTTGACGAAAGATTTCACGGCGGTCGGCATGAAAAAATTCGTTTTCAAAGAAAGAGCAATTTGAATCGAATAAGGATGAAAAGGCAAAGGCGTCTTTTGTGTTCTCACGAAAGGAGTCTTTGCCTTTACTGTTTTATTTTTATAATGAAAAGGAGTTATGAATTATGAGTACGGTATCTGATTATTTTGGAAGCAGCGTTTTTGACGACCGCGTTATGAGGGCGAGCCTCTCGTCCGACGTGTACGCGTCATTGAGAAAGACCATCGACGAGGGAAGCGAGCTTGACATAAGCGTCGCAAACGCCGTTGCGGACGCCATGAAAAACTGGGCGGTTGAAAAGGGAGCAACGCATTTTACTCACTGGTTCCAGCCGCTTACGGGCATTACCGCCGAAAAACACGACAGTTTTATCTCACCGTCGCCCGACGGCAGCGTGATTATGGAATTTTCAGGCAAGGAACTGATAAAGGGCGAGCCTGACGCGTCGTCGTTCCCGTCGGGAGGCCTTCGCGCCACGTTTGAAGCGAGAGGCTACACCGCATGGGACCCGACGTCTTACGCGTTTATCAAAGGAAAGACGCTCTGCATTCCGACCGCGTTCTGCTCTTACGGCGGACACGCACTTGACAAGAAAACCCCGCTTCTTCGCTCGATGGAAGCGTTAAACAGGCAGGCGCTGCGTATTTTGAAGCTGTTCGGAAACACCACGACCAAACGCGTCGTTTCGTCCGTCGGTCCCGAGCAGGAATATTTCCTTGTTACAAAGGAAATGTACGACAAACGCCCCGACCTGCGTTTTACCGGACGCACGCTGTTCGGCGCAAAGCCGCCCAAAGGACAGGAGCTTGACGACCACTATTTCGGCGTTATCAAGCCCGGCGTTGCGGCGTTCATGGAGGACTTAAACGACGAGCTCTGGAAGCTCGGAATTCTCGCAAAGACCGAACACAACGAAGTGGCTCCCGCTCAGCACGAGCTTGCGCCCATATATTCAACAACGAACATCGCAACCGACCACAACCAGCTGACGATGGAAATCATGCAGAAGGTTGCGGCAAAGCACGGACTTGTATGCCTGCTTCACGAAAAACCCTTTGCGGGCGTGAACGGCTCAGGCAAGCACAACAACTGGTCGATTGCGACGGACAAAGGACAAAACCTCCTTTCGCCCGGCGAAACGCCGTATGAAAACGCGCAGTTCCTTTTGTTCCTTTGCGCCGTAATAAAGGCGGTTGACGACTATCAGGACCTTCTTCGTATTTCGGTTGCGACCGCAGGCAATGACCACAGACTCGGAGCAAACGAAGCGCCTCCCGCGGTTATTTCGATTTTCCTCGGCGACGAGCTTAACGCCGTCCTTAAAGCAATCGAAACGGATACGCCTTATCAGGGAACCAAAAAAACGCAGATGAAGCTCGGCGTAGACGTACTGCCGAAATTCAACCGCGATACGACGGACAGAAACAGAACGTCTCCGTTCGCGTTCACCGGCAACAAGTTCGAGTTCCGTATGCTCGGCTCGTCAAACTCCATAGCATGCGCAAACATCATGCTCAACAGCGCTGTTGCCGAGAGTCTGCGTATATATGCCGACAGACTTGAAAAAGCAAAGGATTTCGAAAAGGCGCTTCACGATATGATAAAAAAGACGATAAAAGACCATAAGCGTATAATCTTCAACGGCAACGGATACGACGAGGCGTGGATAAAGGAAGCAACGCAGAAACGCGGACTGTTAAACTATCGTACCACTGCCGACTGCATGCCGCACCTGCTTGACAGTAAAAACGTGAAGATGCTCACGTCTCTCGGAGTATTCACGCAAGACGAACTGCACTCGAGACGCGACATTATGCTCGAAAATTACTGCAAGAGCGTGGTAATCGAGGCAAACACGATGGTTGACATGGCAAGAACGCAGATAGTACCCGCAATAGAACGCTACGCAGCAGACGTGGCAAAAGCGGCTTCCGCAAAGAGAGCGGTATCTCCGTATCTCAAGTGCGCGTATGAGACAGGGCTTGTCGAAAAGCTTTCGGGGCTGATTGACGAAATAGCGCAGAAGACGGATAAGCTTGAAAAGGCTTTGCTTGAAATTCAGAGCGCAAAAGATATTGTGGAAGAATCGGCACTGATAAGAGACACGATTCTGCCCGCCATGAGCGAAACGCGCGTACCGTGCGACGAAGCGGAAACGCTCACGGCAAAGAGCTATTGGCCGTTCCCGACCTACGCGGATCTGCTGTTCGGCGTAAAATAAAAGTTTTCGGAAAAAGAAGTAATGCGGATAACCCCGTTTCCAGCGAGTACGGGACGGTGGGAGCCGTACGGCGGGGCCCGCACGAATAACAATTTCCGATATGACATAAATAAAGAGAAAAAATATAGGTGGCACCGCGAGCACAGCACTTGCCCTATAGAATGCTGGATATGAAATTAACGGAGGTAATTTAATATGTGTTGTGTTATGGGTTATTGCGGAAGCGGTGCCGACATTGAACTGTTCAAAAAAGGTTTTTCGCGCACGGTGTCGAGAGGTCCCGACGACAGCAGAATAGTCGATACGGGAAACGGACTTCTCGGCTTTCACAGGCTTTCCATTATGGGACTTACACCGTCGGGAATGCAGCCGTTCGAGCTTGACGGAAGTTTTGCCGTATGCAACGGCGAACTTTACGGCTTTGAAAAGGAGCGCGAAAAACTGCGCAAAAAGGGCTATACCTTCAAAAGCGGCAGCGACTGCGAAATAATTCTGCCGATGTATTTTGAATACGGAACGGATATGTTTTCCATGCTCGACGCCGAATTTGCATGCATAATTTACGACGGAAGAACGAAAGAATATATCGCCGCGCGTGACCCGATAGGCATCCGACCGCTTTACTTCGGATACGACGAAAAAGGGGTAATTTTGTTTGCGAGCGAAGCGAAAAACCTTGTCGGGCTTGTAAAAAAGATAATGCCTTTTCCGCCCGGACACTATTATAAAGACGGAAAATTCGTGTGCTACACGGATATTGCAGACGCGAAGAACGTTTGCTTTGACGATCTTGAGACGGCGTGCGCGAAAATACGCGAAAAATTGATTGCGGGAGTAAAAAAACGCCTCATATCCGACGCAAAAGTGGGATTTCTGCTTTCGGGAGGCCTCGATTCCTCGCTTGTGTGCGCCATTGCGGCAAGAGAGAGCGAAAAACCGATAGAAACCTTTGCGATAGGCATGAGCGGGGACGCCATCGACTTAAAATACGCGAAAACCGTCGCCGATTTCATAGGAAGCCGTCATACCGAGGTGTATATGACGCCGGACGACGTGATTTCGTCGCTTGAGGACGTAATTCATCTTCTCGGAACGTACGACATCACGACAATCCGCGCAAGTATGGGTATGTACCTTGTCTGCAAGGCGATACACGAGCGCACGGACATACGCGTAATTCTGACGGGCGAGATTTCAGACGAGCTTTTCGGATACAAATATACCGATTTTGCTCCTTCTGCAAAAGCATTTCAGGAGGAAGCGGAAAAGAGGATACGCGAACTGCACATGTACGACGTTCTGCGTGCGGACCGCTGTATTTCGGTAAACTCGCTTGAAGCGAGAGTGCCTTTCGGCGACATTGATTTTGTAAAATACGTAATG
>JAEESG010000064.1 GCA_016286245.1 Clostridiales bacterium
TTGCAGATACATTTCTTTCGTGTCGCGTCCCAAAGGCTCGATAAAGAGCTGATGACGCGTCTTGTCGGCAAAGCGCATGACTTTGTCTTCAATGCTCGGACAGTATCTCGGGCCTACTCCCGTAATCATGCCCGAATAAAGAGGCGAGCGGTGAATGTTCCGCCTTATGATTTCGTGAGTTTTTTCGTTTGTATAAACGACGTAGCAGGGGATGGTTGATAAATTTTTTTCAAAATCCACGGTATCCGCCGAAAAATGTTCGGGTCTTTCGTCGCCGTCCTGCCTTTCAAGACCTTCGTAATCTATGCTGTCCGCATGTATGCGTACGGGAGTGCCCGTCTTGAATCTCATAAGCGGAATGCCGAGCTTCCTCAATGATTCCGAAAGGCTTCCCGCGGGAAACATTCCGTCGGGACCGCCGTCGTAGCTCACGTCGCCGACGATTATCCTGCCTTTTAGATACGTTCCGGTCGAAATTATTACGGCTTTTGCGGTCCATACGGCGCCGAGCCTTGTAATAACAAGCCAGTTTTCACTTTCACGCCTTATGTCAACGATTTCCGCCTGAATAAGCGAGAGATTTTGCGTGTTTTCTATCTGCTTTTTCATGAGAATTCTGTATTTTGCGCGGTCAGACTGCATTCTGAGCGAATGAACGGCGGGACCTTTTCCACGGTTGAGAATTCTGCTTTGCAGACATACCATGTCCGCAATTTTACCCATTTCTCCGCCGAGCGCATCAATTTCGTAAACGAGATGCCCTTTGCCCGTACCGCCGATGGAAGGGTTGCACGGCATGTTGCCGACGGCGTCGAGATTTATCGTAAAGAGCGCCGTCTTCATGCCGAGACGCGCGCTTGAAAGCGCCGCCTCTATTCCCGCATGTCCCGCGCCGATAACTATTACGTCAGTTGTTTCGGATTTGTATTCTGTCATGTTTTGCGTCCTTTATTCGTCAAAAATAATGTTTGTGCGTGTGATTGTGTATTCCTCGGGAAGATTTATTCCCGCTTCAATAATTGATTTTATAACGTACTCGGGGTTGAGATTCATACTGTCGTACGCCGTAAGGGTGAGAAGTATGTGAAAAGAGCCGCCGTCGTTCTGCGCTTTCGCGGAAAAAATCATGGGCTTTATGTCGGTAAGGCGTTCTCCCGATTTTGAGTGTTTCATAACGGGAGGCGGATTTTCCAGAACGGCGTTCAATACAGATTCGTCTCCCTCGTAACCGTCAAAAGTAACGCGGTAGCGCGCGTATTTTATGTTTTTTATCTTTTGCCCCGGTTCCGATACCGATTTAATTTCAATTTCACCCGGCAGGCTTTCACGGAGCATCTGCAATAAAACTTTGCAGTCCGTATCTTTTGAAAGCGAGACGTCGAGGATCTCGTTTTCACCCTCCATTCCTACGGAAAGGGGAAGCCCGAACGCCATTTTCGGCCTCGGATTAAACCCCTCGGAGTATTTGAGCGGAATTCCCGCGCGCTTCATGGCGCGTATGAACGTGTGCGTGAGGTCGAGGTGGGAAATGAATGCAAGACTGCCTTTTTTTGAAAAAATAATTCTGAAATCCGTCATTTTTCAACCCTCGCTTTCAATGTTTTTCGGGTTTATGTCGCGCTTTACGCAAAGAGAAGCACCGTATTTTGCGGCTCCGCACGCCGAGCACTTCGTAAGGCAGTCGGGCGTGGTAACGCCTGACAAAGCCCTCTTTGCTTCATCAATGAGGAATTTTTTGCTTACTCCGCACCCGATGTGGTCCCACGGAAGTATTTCGTCAAAGGAGATGTCCCTTTCAGCATAGAACGACGGGTCGATACAGGCGTTTTCAAACGCTTTCATCCAGTTTTCGTACGAAAAATATTCGTCCCACGCGTCAAATTTCATCCCGAGCGCATGCGCTTCGAGAAGGACTTTTGACAGCCGCCTGTCGCCGCGCGCGAAAACCGCTTCTATTCTTGAAACCTTTGCCTCATGCCAGTTATAGCGTATTTTTCTTGTCGTAATGGCGTCTTTGAGCAGCATCTGTTTTCTTCTGAGCTCATCAAGCGAGTTCTGTCCGAACCATTGGAAAGGGGTGTGCGCCTTGGGAACAAGGCAGGATACCGAAATCGTAACCTCGATGCTTTTTCCTTTCGGACGGTTCGGGTTTTCGTAATATACGTTTACGATATTCTGACCGAGATTTGCAATGCCCGCGACGTCCTCGTCCGTTTCTGTGGGAAGACCGAGCATAAAATACAGTTTTACGTTTGTTCTGCCGGTCGAGAACGCGTTTCTGCAGCCGTCGAGTATCTCTTTTTCGGTAAGGTTTTTATTTATGACGTCGCGCAGTCTCTGCGTGCCCGCTTCTGGAGCAAACGTAAGTCCCGATTTGCGCACGCCCTGCACTTTTTCCATAATTTTCGCTTCAAAACTGTCAATTCTCATTGACGGCAGGGAAATACCGATTTTTTCGCCGTCCGTCCATTCTTTAAGCGCGTCCACAAGCTCCATGAGGCACGGATAGTCGCTTATACTCAAAGATGTAAGCGAAATTTCCTCATATCCCGACGACTTGAAAAGGGAATACGCCTGTTTATTCAGCGTTTCGGGAAATTTCGCACGGTACGGCCTGTAAATGATTCCCGCCTGGCAGAAACGGCAGCCCCTCATGCAGCCCCTCGCGCATTCGAGCATGATTCTGTCGTGTACCGTTTCGGTAAAAGGTACGGGCGCTTTTGCGGGAAAACGCGCTTTATCAAAATCCTTTACACAGCATTTTTCAACAATTGACGGAACGTCGGGATATTTCGGCGAAATTTGCGATATTTCTCCGTTTTCTTTATATTTTACGTCATAGAGCGACGGCACGTAACAGCCTTTGACGTGCGAAAGCTCGCGAAGAAACTCTTTTCTGTCAAAGTCTTTGTGTGTTTTTTTGTAGTTTATATAACATTTTACGGCGTCGACAAGCCCCGTTTCGCCCTCGCCGATGCTGAATGCGTCGAAAAAGTCCGCAACCGGTTCGGGATTGTAGGAGCAGGGGCCGCCGCCGATAACTATCGGATGTTCGTTTGTTCTTTCGGAAGCAAGAAGGGGAATTTTTGCAAGGGAGAGCACGTAAAGCACGTTTGTGTAAGACATCTCGTATTGGAGAGTAAAGCCGAGAAAATCAAAGTCGTAAAGCGCGTCTCCGCTTTCGTGCGCGTATAGCGGGATGTCTTTTTCTTTCAGCAATTCTCCCATATCCGGCCACGGAGCGTAAGTCCGCTCGCACCAGATGTTTTCCTCGGCGTTGAGGCAGTCGTAAAGGATTTTTATGCCGAGATTGGACATTCCGATTTCGTAGGTGTCGGGAAAACAGAACGCAAATCTTGCGTCAATGCCCGACTTGTCCTTAATTATCTGATTAAGCTCGCCGCCCGTATAGCGCGCGGGCTTTGAGACTTTTTTCAAATATTTGTACGCTTGTTCTTTCGGAGTCATTTTTTTAAACCTCTGATAAACATATTTATACAAACATATATTACCAAAAAAATCTCGATTTGTAAAGTGAATCGAATAAAAGAGCGCAAGTTTTTTCGTTATTTGTTCAAAGCGTATTTTTTCATTTTCAGTAGCGTATAACGGCGCGAAAAAACCGTGAATATAATGTCATTAAAAGGGAAAGGTATAAAACCGTTTACTCATGACAGAAATTCTTATTATTTTTTTCGGCGTGCTGATTCCGTTTGTCGGAACGTCGCTCGGAGCCGCCGTCGTATATACTTTAAAAGGCAGAATAAGCGAAAAAACGAACAAAACAATGCTCGGATTTGCTTCGGGTATAATGCTTGCGGCGTCGGTCTGGTCGCTGCTTATTCCGTCAATCGAACTTAGTGAAAATCTCGGGAAAATATCTTTTTTGCCGGCGGCGGCGGGGCTTTTTTCCGGAAGCGTATTTGTATATCTTGTAAACGCACTTGCAAAAAACGTTTCGACAAGGCCGCAAAACCGTATGTTGAATAAAACCGATATGCTGTTTCTTGCGGTAACGATACACAATATCCCCGAGGGAATGGCGGTCGGCGTAGTACTTGCGGGAATGATGAGCCCCGACGGCAGGGTAACAGCCGCGGAGGCAATTACTCTCATCGCTGGAATCGCAATACAGAATTTTCCCGAGGGCGCGATAATTTCAGCACCGCTTGCGCTGGAAGGAATGAATAAAACGAAGGCGTTTGTTTACGGAAGCATGTCGGGAATCGTCGAGCCGATTTTCGCGGTCATCACGTTTTTCGCGGTAAGGTTTATTCTGCCCGTACTGCCGTTTTTGCTTTCGTTTGCGGCGGGAGCGATGATTTACGTCGTCGCCGACGACCTTATTCCGGAAGCGAAAGAGGAAGGCGGGAGCGCTGCCATGTCGGTTATAGCGGGTTTTGCGCTCATGATGATTCTCGACGTTGCGCTTGGGTGAAAAAATGTTGACAAAATGCGCACAGTAGACTATAATTAAACCGCTGATAAAGAGCAGTTGGAACGCAACAACAGGCGTGTTAATACAAAATAACCCGCACAATGGAAGGAAAAAATAAATGATAAACATAAATAACGTTCAAAAAGAGCTTTTGCTTACGCATTTACCAAGTTTGCAGAAAAGCATCGAAAGCAGTGATATTGATATTGTGCTGGAGGAGCTGGACGCAAGAATTACCGAGATCGGTATTAATGTTGATTATTCTTTGAACGAAACAGGACAAAAACTCCAAAACCTCTATGACGAGCTTTACGAACAAAACGTTTTACAATAAGATTACGGTAATTGTAAATCTCGTGTTGTTATACGGGAAGGAACGAAACACGAGATTTTTGTGAAACTCTATATGAAAACAGCAATATTTGTAAAGGGTGACTTTTAGTGAAAAAGATTTTGACCCGCTTACACAAAGTATTTTGGAGGTGTTTCAATGAATAATACAGTAACCTGCCCAGTAAAGGGCGACGAAATAACGGGCGATGATTGCATAATCGTATGTGATGTTGCTGATGGTATGATAAAGCCCACTTGCTTGCCGAAGGGCATAGAGTGGAACGAGGAGCAGCAGCGAAAGTGCAAGTTGTGTAAGTTCCACGCTGATATTACAGGATAAACGCCCACACAAACAACCCCATACTGTTGATTTAAGCATCGTGCAGAAAACGACACGGTGCTATTTTTATAACAATGTTTAAGAGTACCTGAGAGGGTGCTCTTTTTCATACCAAAAAATACCGCCGGTCCCGGCGGACAACAAAAAGGGCGCCACAATACCGGGACTTGCCGGACAAAAAGGACGGGTTTAAAAAAAATGATTTTCATCTTGACAATTAAGGAAAAATGTGCTATGATACATACAAATTAAGGCTGTGAAGAGAAGAGTAGATATAAAAACTGCGTTAAAGAGAGCCCCGATGGCTGAGATGGGGTACGAAAGATTATATCGAACATGGTCTCGGAGCTGCGTACCGACTGCGAAAACCGCACAGGCTACGATGGGAACGCCCATAACAGCGTGAGAGTATGAAAGTACTTATAAAGGCGTATTCCGCGAGGGATATGCGAATTAAGGTGGTAACACGAAGCGTTTGCTCTCGTCCTTAAAATCTTTGAGGACGGGATTTTTTTATTATTAAAAAGAGGTGTTGAAAATGGGAAATTACAGTATCGAAACAAAATGCATTCAGAGCGGTTACAAGCCGAAAAACGGAGAGCCGAGGGTTTTACCGATTTATCAGAGCACGACTTATAAGTTCGACTCTGCGGAACATCTCGGAAACCTTTTTGACTTAAAGGCTCCGGGACACATGTATTCGAGAATATCGAATCCGACTCTCGAATGCGTCGAAAACAAAATCGCAGACCTTGAAGGCGGCGTCGGAGCGGCTCTCGTAACGTCGGGACAGACGGCGTCGCTGCTTGCGATACTTAATATCACGTCGAGCGGTCAGAATTTCGTAAGCCTTTCGTCGATATACGGCGGCACGGTAAATCTCTTTGCCGTAACGCTCAAAAAACTCGGTATTGAAGTGCGTTTTGCAACGCCCGAAATGACGGACGAAGAAGTTGACGCGCTTTTTGACGAAAACACGAGGCTTCTGTTCGGCGAAACCGTCGCAAATCCCGCACTGCGCGTTCTCGATATAGAAAGATACGCGAACATTGCGCATAAACACAACGTTCCGCTTTTTGTGGACAATACCTTTGCAACGCCGATACTCTGCAGACCGTTTGAATTCGGCGCGGATATAGTGATACACTCCACGACGAAATATATGGACGGACACGCGACGATTGTCGGAGGCTGCGTTGTCGACAGCGGAAAATTCGACTGGTGCAACGGAAAATATCCCGAAATGACCGAGCCCGACGAGTCGTACCACGGCGTTGTATATACAAAACAGTTCGGAAACGCCGCATTCATTACGAAAATACGCACGCAGTTAATCAGGGATTTCGGCGTTGCGCCGAGTGCGCTGAATGCGTTTTTACTCAATCTCGGTCTTGAAACGCTTCATCTCAGAATGGAACGCCATTGCAGAAACGCCGAAAAGGTTGCCGAATATCTGAATAACAGCGACAAAATCGCGTGGGTAAACTACCCACGTCTTAAAGGCAGCAAGGAATACGCTCTTGCGCAGAAATATCTCCCGAACGGCGTATGCGGAGTAATTTCCTTCGGAATCAAGGGCGGAAGGGAAGCCGCGGTAAAGTTTATGGACAGCCTTAAACTTGCCGCAATAGTCGTTCACGTAGCAGACGCGAGAACGTGCGTACTTCATCCCGCATCAACCACACACCGCCAGCTTACCGACGAACAGCTTGTCGGAGCGGGCATAGGTCCCGACCTTATAAGAATGTCCGTCGGAATCGAAAACGTAAACGATATTATCGCAGATATAGAACAAGCATTGAATGAGGTGAAATAATGCCCATTAACATCCCGAACGACCTGCCCGCAACAGAAACTCTGCACAAAGAAAACATATTCGTAATTACCGAAACGAGAGCGCTCACACAGGATATACGTCCGCTTCGCATATTGCTGTTAAATCTCATGCCGACGAAAATCGTTACCGAAACGCAGTTTGCAAGGCTGCTCGGAAACACTCCTCTTCAGGTTAAGCTTGAATTTCTGCATACGGCGACTCACAAGGCGACGCACACCGACGAACAGCACATGATTGATTTTTATAAAACGTTTGACGAGATAAAAAATCAGAAATACGACGGAATGGTAATTACGGGCGCGCCGGTTGAACTTCTCGAGTTCGAGCAGGTAAATTACTGGAACGAACTTTGCGAAATTATGGAGTGGAGCAAAACGCACGTTACGAGCACCGTTCATATATGCTGGGCGGCGCAGGCGGCGCTGTACTACCATTACGGAATAAAGAAAGTACCGCTTCCCGAAAAGCTTTTCGGCATTTATAAGCACCATGCGGACTATAAGATGTCGATACTTTTCCGAGGCTTTGACGATGAATTCATGGTGCCGCAGTCGAGATACACGACGGTGCTCAGAAAAGACGTCGAAAGCGTGCCGGGACTTAAAATACTTGCGTCGTCAAACGATTCGGGCGTGTACGTTATCGCTACCGACAAAGGAAGACAGATTTACGTTACGGGGCATCCCGAATATGACACGGATACGCTGAAAAACGAGTATTTTCGCGATAAAAACGCAGGGAAAAACACCAAAATTCCGATAAATTATTTTACTGACGACGACGAAACAAAAGAGCCCGTAAACTCATGGAGAAGCAGTGCAAATCTGTTCTATTCCAACTGGCTCAATTACTTCGTATATCAGACGACGCCGTACGACATAGAGGAAATTCATTGAAAAAGGCTGCGAAAGCAGCCTTTTTTGAACGGTAAAAATGTATTTGACAAATTTTTATCGGAGTGATATTATTATTTACGGAAATATTTTCCTTAAAATTTACTTACGGATTCCGGTGATATATATAAATGCATTGTAAAGAAAAAAACCGTATTATTATCGCGTTTTTTATGATTTACTGCGCCCTGACGGTATGGACGATTCTTTTTAAACTGTCCTTTTCTATTGAAAGCATATACGGTATGCAAAGAGTTAATCTGATACCGTTTTATTTTGCGTTCAGACCGAAATTTCATATCAACGAAATAACCGAAAATTTTTTGATTTTCGTTCCTTTCGG
>JAEESG010000065.1 GCA_016286245.1 Clostridiales bacterium
CATGAAGAAAAACCACGCATGCTCAAAGGACGCGAAAAGCTTCTTTGTAGTAATGGCGGCAAGCGACGTCAAGATAAAATGCGAAAATTGCGGCCGCGAGGTAATCGTCCCGAGAATAAAGATAGAAAAAAGCATAAAAAGCGTAATTTCGAAAGAAAAATAACCGAAAGGCAGAAAATATAAAATGTTTGAAAATCTAAAAGAGGCCGAAAAGCACTATGAGGAAATAGGCGTTCTTTTGATGGACCCCGACGTTGCGGGCAACCCCGAAAAGCTGAAAAATCTTATGAAAGAGCATAAGAATTTAACGCCGATAATAGAAAAATACCGCGAATATAAAACCGCCGAAGACAATCTTTCGCAGGCAAAGGAACTGCTTGACGAGGGCGGACTCGACGCCGATATGAAGGAAATGGCGGAGGAAGAGATAAAGTCGTCGAAAGCCGATATGGAGAGGATAACCGAGGAACTCAAAATACTGCTTCTCCCGAAGGACGAAAACGACGACAGAAACGTAATCGTCGAGATAAGAGCGGGAACGGGCGGCGAGGAGGCCGCGCTTTTCGCGCACAGCCTTTTCCGTATGTACAGTATGTACGCCGAATCGAAAAGGTATAAGACAGAAATCTTGAATATAAACGAAACCGAGCTCGGAGGAGTAAAGGAGGTTTCGTTCATGGTGGAAGGCGAGGGCGCCTATTCGAGATTCAAATTCGAAAGCGGAGTCCATAGAGTGCAGAGGGTTCCCGAAACGGAAACGCAGGGCAGAATACATACGTCTGCGGTAACCGTCGCGGTGCTTCCCGAAGCCGAGGACGTCGAGGTCGAGATAAATCCGAACGAACTTGAAATCGATACCTACAGAAGCGGCGGCGCGGGCGGACAGCACGTAAATAAGACCGATTCCGCAATAAGAATAACGCATATTCCGACGGGAATAGTCGTCGAATGCCAGGACGAGAGAAGCCAGTTCAAAAACAGGGATAAGGCGATGAAGATGCTCAAAACAAAGCTTCTCGATATGGAGCGCGAAAAACAGCAAAACGCCATAGCGTCCGAAAGAAAGAGCCAGGTCGGAACGGGCGACCGCAGCGAGCGCATAAGAACGTATAACTACCCGCAGGGAAGAATGACCGACCATAGAATAAATCTTACGATGTATTCTCTCGAAACGATACTCGACGGCAGACTCGACGAGATAATAGACGCGCTCATAACCGCCGACAGAGCGGCAAAACTGCAGAATTCGCAGATATGACGTAAAAGCGGAAAAGGAAAATCGTAATAAATGATACTCGAAAAGACACAAATAATTAAAGTCTCAAAAAACGCCGATACGGCGGAAGATATTGAAAAACTGAAATTCGCTTCCGACGTGATAAAAAGAGGCGGACTGTGCGTTTTCCCTACCGAAACGGTGTACGGACTCGGAGCGGACGCCCTCAACGAAAAGGCGGTAAAATCAATATACGAGGCAAAGGGCAGACCGCAGAATAATCCGCTTATAATACATTTGTCGGACGTTTGCCAAATAGAAAAGTATTGTTATACAAAAGGCGTAACGGGACTCGATAAACTGACAAATCTCATGCCCGCACCCCTCACCGTGATATTGAAGGCAAAGGAAAACGTCCCAAAAGCGACGACGGGCGGACTTGATACCGTGGCGTTCCGTATTCCGCAAAACGCGTGCGCAAGAAAACTCATAGAACTTTCGGAAACGCCGATAGCGGCACCCTCCGCAAACCTTTCGGGAAAACCCAGCCCCACGTGCGTCAAGGACGTAATAGAGGATATGTATTCGAGAGCCGACGTAATTATCGACGGCGGAGACTGCGAAATAGGAATAGAATCTACTATAATCACACTGTGCGAAGAGCCGCCTGTGCTGTTGAGACCGGGGAAAATATCATACGAGAAGCTTTGCGAACTGCTTTCGGACGTGCATGTTTCGCACGCCGTGCTCGATAGTTTAAAGCCCGGAGAAAAGATACTTTCTCCCGGGATGGCGTATAAACACTACGCACCCGATAAACCCGTCGTGCTGCTGCGCGGCAAGACGGATAAAAAGATAAAGTACGTAAACGAAAAGGCTCTTTGCGAAAAAATCGCGGTTATCTGCTACGAAAGCGACAGAGATAAAATAAAGTGTAAAGATACGCTTTGCGCGGGAAACAAGGACGATAACGAGGCGTATGCGGCAAAGATTTTTTCACTTCTGCGACAGACGAATACGCTGAACATAGATAAGGTTTACGCATTTCTGCCGAAGGATACGAGCGGAATTTCGCTCGCGATATATAACAGACTCATGAGGGCGTCTGCGTTCAACGTTATAGATTTGTAGGAGAAAAAAGTGAAAGTAATAGGTTTGACGGGCGCAAGCGGCGCCGGAAAAGGCGAACTCGGAAAAATAATGTCCGAAAAATACGGCGCGGTATACGTTGATACCGATTTGATTGCAAGAAAAGTCGTAAAAAAGGGAAGTCCCTGCCTTGAGGAACTGAAAAACGCTTTCGGAAGCGGAATAATCGCAAAATGCGGAAGACTTAACCGAAAAAAACTTGCCGATATCGCGTTTTCTGACGAAAAAAAGCATAAGGAACTAAATAAAATAACGCATTTTTACATAAATTCCGAGGTAAAAAAGATAATCGAAAAGGCACAAAAGAAGGACGAAAAATACTTGATTATAGACGCGCCTCTTCTGTTTGAAAGCGGGGAAAATAAGCTTTGCGACGTAACTTTGGGAGTTATTGCCGATAGAAAAACGAGAACCGAAAGAATAGTAAAAAGGGATAAAATTTCGGAAACCTCCGCCGAAAAGAGAATAAATGCGGGCAGAGACGACGCTTTTTTCGTGAAAAATTGCGATTACGTGTTCGAAAATAACGGAACGGATTATTCCGAAATGCAAAAAAACGCACAAATTTTTCTTGATAAGATGTTTTCGGAAATAACGGACTGAAAAAATAATAGAATGTAGTAAAAATAAAAGCTTTGCCTCGAAAGGTATTTGATATGAGAAAATCGTTTGCAGTAATTATAATTTTGATTCTCGCCGCAATTCTTGCGACAATCTGGACGTTCCTTTCGGACGTGATACTTAAAAAAACGCATCCTCTGCCGTATGCCGAAACGGTGAAAAACTACAGCACCGTCTACGCCGTGCCCGAGGAGATTATTTACGCGGTGATAAATACCGAAAGTTCTTTCAAGAGCGACGCCGTGTCAAACAAGGGCGCGGTAGGGCTTATGCAGATAATGCCCGAGACGTTCGACTGGCTGTGCTCGAAAAATTCCGAGGAAAACGCGGAAAAAGAGCTTCTTTATAACCCCGAGGTCAATATAAAATACGGCACCTACTTTCTTAGCCTTCTGTATTCCGAATACGGCGTGTGGGAGACGGTTTACGCGGCGTATAACGCGGGCATGAACACGGTTAATAAATGGCTTTCCGACCCGAAATACAACGATAACGGAAAACTTGTGAATATCCCGTATCCCGAAACGGCAAAATACGTAGAGAAAGTAAGTAAAAACGCGGCGATATACAAAAAACTGTATTTTTCCGACGAAAAGACCGAAAGCGAAAATATCGAACAGAGCGTGAACAGCGCCGCGTTCGGAGCGTCGTCGTCGGCAAATTGAAAAATAATAAAATAACGGTAAAAAGGAGAAAAAAACATGTCGAAAGAGAGTAAAACAAAGGCGGAGGCGCTGAAAGAGAAACTGTTTGCGGAGAATAAGAACGCGTACGAATTCTGCACGGACGCGGAAATAAAAAAGGCAGATAAATACTGCGACGGATATATGAAGTTCTTGAATTGCGCGAAAACCGAGCGCGAAAGCGTTGAAAAAACGGTGGAAATGCTGAAAAAAGCGGGATTTTCTCCTTTCGAATACGGCAAAAAGTATAAAGCGGGCGATAAGGTTTACCTAAATAACAGAGGCAAAGCGCTGTATATCACCGTTTTCGGCAAAAAAAGCCTTGAAGAAGGACTCAGCATTGCGGCCGCCCATAACGACAGCCCGAGAATCGACCTCAAACAGTGCCCTCTGTATGAAGAAAGCGGAATGGCGTTCTTCAAGACGCACTATTACGGCGGAATAAAGAAATATCAGTGGGTAACCGTGCCGCTTGCGCTTCACGGAGTGATGGTAAAGGAAAACGGCGAAATAATCAACGTCTGCATAGGCGAGGACGAAAGCGACCCGCTGTTCTATATAACCGACCTTCTTCCGCACCTCGGAAAAGACCAGGAGGCAAAGACGCTCGGAAAGGCGTTTACGGGCGAAAATCTCAATATTCTCGTGGGAAGCATTCCTTATGACGACGAAAAAATAAGCGAAAAAATAAAACTCAATATACTCTCGCTCCTCAACGAAAAATACGGGGTAACCGAAGAAGACCTCGTTTCGAGCGAGCTGTGCCTCGTTCCCGCCGCAAAGGCAAGGGATATAGGCTTTGACAGAAGCATGATAGGCGCGTACGGACACGACGACAGAGTGTGCGTGTACCCGATAGTAACGGCGGCGCTCGAAATAGCAAAGACGGTGCCGGAATATACGTGCGTTACGATACTTGCCGATAAAGAGGAAATCGGAAGCGAGGGAAATACCGGCATGCAGTCGTTTGCGTTCGAGAATATGCTCGTTGAAATGGCGTTGAACGCTAAGGCAAATCCGAGAAAGATGTTTGAAAACTCGAAATGCCTGTCCGCCGACGTAAACGCCGCATACGACCCGAATTACGCCGAGGTTTACGAGGCGAGAAACTCGTCGTATATCAATAAGGGCGTCGCGCTCACCAAATTTACCGGCGCAAGGGGCAAATCCTCCACAAACGACGCGCACGCCGAGTACGTTGCGCTCGTAAGAAAAATATTCAATAAGAATAAGGTTCTGTGGCAGGCGTGCGAACTCGGAAAAGTCGACCAGGGCGGCGGCGGAACGGTTGCAATGTATATTTCGAAAATGAACGTCGACGTAATAGACGTGGGCGTGTCGGTGCTTTCAATGCACGCGCCGTACGAGGTCGTGTCAAAAGCCGACGTCTATATGGCGCATAAGGCGTTTTACGCATTTTTCGGAAGAGAATAATATTAACAGGCAGGAATAGGAAAACATGAAGAAAATCATTCCGCTTTTTTCGGGCTCAAGCGGAAACTGTACGTATATAAGATACAATGACGAGGAAATACTCGTCGACGCGGGCGTTTCCATGAAGATGATCGAGTGCGCGCTCGACAGCGTAAATACAAGCCTTTCGAGAATAAAGGCAATATTTGTAACCCACGAGCATACCGATCATATAAAGGGCGTTGAAGCAATATCCAAGGCGTACCGCATACCCGTGTATATAAACGGCGCGTCGGCAGAATATGCCGTGGAAAACGGCATATTCTGCGAAACGCAGAAATACATAAACGAAAAGAACGCGGGAGATTCCGTAGACCTTGACGGAATACACGCGGATATCTTCAGAACGCCGCACGATTCGTGCGGCAGCGTCGGATACAGATTTTCCTTTGCCGATAAAAGCAGCTTCGGCTACGCCACCGATATGGGATACATAACCAAAACCACCGCCGAAATGCTTTTCGGATGCGAAACGGTGCTGCTTGAGAGCAATCACGACGTCCGGATGCTCAAAAACGGACCGTATCCGTATTATCTCAAACATAGAATTCTGTCCGATAAGGGACATCTTTCAAACGACGCGGCGGCGGGCTTTCTGCCGTACCTTTACGAAAAAGGCGCAAAAAAGGTGATACTCGCACACCTCTCGGAGCATAACAATACCCCGAGACTCGCATACGAAACGAACGTCGAAGCGCTGAAAAACGCGGGAATAAGCACGGAGGAACTCAAAATAACCGTGGCAATGAAATCGGTAATTTAGGAAGTAAGAAATAAAAATGACAAGACTTGTAGTCGTAAGACACGCGGAAAGCGAAGGCAATTTTTTAAGGGAATTTCACGGACAGTATAATTCGGACATAACCGAAAGGGGACATAAGCAGGCGGAGTGTACCGCCCGCTTCCTCGATGACGTAAAAATCGATAAAATATATTCAAGCGACATAAAAAGGGCGTTTTCCACGGCAAAACACGTTGCCGACAGAAAAGGACTCGAAATCATAAAGGACGAAAATCTTCGGGAAATTTTCGCGGGCGAATGGGAGCAGAAAAAATTCGAGGAAATCGCCGAAAACTACCCGGAAGAATTCGATAGATGGATAAATCATAAATCCGAAAGCACCCCTCCCGGAGGGGAACCCGTTCTGCACCTTGCAAAGAGAATCTGTAAGGAATTTGAAAAAATCGCGCGCGAAAACGACGGTAAAACTGTGCTCGTCGTAACTCACGCAACGCCGATAGCGTCGCTTACGTGCCTCTGGAAAAACGAGGACTTTCATGCAATGGATAATACTCCCTGGGCGCCCAACGCGTCCGTCAGTATCGTGGATTATGTAAAAGACGGAGTTTATGAGATAGAAATGCTCGCCGAAAGTAAGCACCTCGAAAAAGAGGGACTTCTCACGAATCTGCCCAAAAAAATATAAGGACGGAAAAATTTTTTTCAAAAAAACTTGACAAACGAAAATTCATGTGATAATATATAGAGGACAAAGAAGCAGAGCAATCTCACCCACCGCGCATAACGGAAGGTTAATAGGCACGAAAGGATAAAACCGGAAGTGTTTACGTATTGCTTTGCGAAGGATTGTTCCTTCGCTTTTTAATTGTCTGAAAAAAGATTTTTGGAGGTGTTTTTTATAAGCGCAAAAGAGGTTATGATCAACGAACAGATCAGAGCGAAAGAAGTAAGAGTAATCGACGGCGACGGCTCGCAGCTCGGAGTGATGAGCGTAAAGGACGCGCTGAAAATTGCTTACGCGAAAGATTTGGACCTCGTTGAGATTTCGCCGAATTCCGACCCGCCCGTGTGCAGAGTGATGGACTACGGAAAGTACCGCTTTGAACGGGATAAGAAGGAAAAAGAAGCGAAAAAGAAGCAGCAGATGATAGACGTAAAGGAAATACAGCTTTCCTGCCGTATCGACACGCACGATTTTGAAACCAAACTCAAGCACGCAAGAAGATTTCTCGACGCGGGCAATAAAGTAAAGGTGTGCGTAAAATTCAAGGGCAGAGAGATGGCGCATACGTCTATCGGACAGGAAATAATAACGAAATTCGGAGACGCATGTCTTGATATCGGCGTAATCGAAAAACAGCCGGTGCTTGACGGCCGTCAGATGATAATGTTTATCAATTCAAAGCAGAACGTACCTCAGCAGGCGTCTTCCAAAAAGAAAGCTCCGAAGGCTGCGGAAAGCACGCAGGAAAAGAGCGAAAAAACAGACAAAGCGGAAGAATAATCCCTAAAAACAAAATTGAAAGGAATGTTTACATTGGCAAAGCAGAAATCACACAAGGCAACCGCAAAACGCTTCAGCGTTACCAAGGGCGGAAAAGTAAAGTACAGCAGGTCATACAGACGCCACAAGCTCGGTATAAAGGCACCTAAGAGAAAGAGACAGCTCAGGGGCGGCGCTATTCTCAGCGAATCGTTTGCACCTACGGTAAAGAAGCTTATCCCTTACGCTTAAACAAAAAGAAAAAATAACCGAAAGGAACGTGGCATAAATGGCAAGAGTAAAAGGCGCTCTTATGACAAGAAAGAGACGCAATAAAGTATTAAAAGCAGCAAAAGGATATTGGGGCGCAAAGAGCAAGCACTTCAAGATGGCAAAACAGGCCGTTATGAAGAGCGGCAACTACGCTTTTATAGGAAGAAAGCTCAAAAAGAGAGATTTCAGAAAACTGTGGATAACGAGAATATCCGCCGAAGCAAAGGTAAACGGCATAAACTACTCGCAGTTTATGAACGGACTTAAAAAGGCGGGCGTAACGCTTAACAGAAAAATGCTCTCGGAAATCGCGATTTCCGATAAGGAAGGCTTTGCAAAACTCGTTGAACAGGCAAAAGCAGCCCTTTAACGTTTGATAAAATAAAAAACCGTGCATTTTTGCACGGTTTTTGCTTTTTTGTATAAAAATACTTGAAAAAACTCCTGCCGCGTGATAAAATCAAATA
>JAEESG010000066.1 GCA_016286245.1 Clostridiales bacterium
GAACAACCGCGGCGTTCGGTATTCACAACATGAAAAAGTTTTCCAAAAATACGCTCAGAACGCTGACGTATATCCAGATACTGAACCCCGAAATAGTTACGGGTATTTCGCTTATGATACTCTTTGCGTATTTCAAGATGTCCGCGGGCTTTGCGACGCTTATCATGGCGCACATCACGTTTTGTGTACCTACCGTGGTACTCAGCGTGCTGCCTAAACTGCGGCAGATGAACATCAGTCTTTACGAGGCGGCGATGGACCTCGGATGCAATCATTTCCAGGCGTTTATGAAGGTGGTCATTCCGGAAATCATGCCCGGTATAATTTCAGGCTTTCTTATGTCGCTGACGTATTCGATAGACGACTTCGTTATCAGTTATTTTACGTCGGGAACAACGTCTCAGACGCTCCCCGTCGTAATATACAGCATGACGAAAAAGCAGGTAACTCCGACAATATACGCTTTATCGACAATTATGTTTGTGGGCGTACTCGTCGTACTGATTGCATACAATATGATTGACATAAGATTTGAAAATCAAAAGAAAAAAGAACTTGGAGCAAAAAATTAAATTTATATACAGGAGAAAAAAATGAAAAAATTATTCACTTGCTTTGTTTTATCCGTTTTCACGCTTATCCTTGCAACGTCCGTTTTCGCGGAAGTGGAGGTTGCAGACAAAAGTTACTATGAAAAATTCAAAGATCAGAACATTACCATTAACGTCTACAACTGGGGCGAATACATTTCAGACGGCTCGGAAGACAGCATGGACGTTATAAAGGAATTTGAAGAAATAAGCGGAATTGACGTAAACTACACGCTTTTTGACACGAATGAGGATATGTACGCGAAACTCACGAACAGCACGAACGTTTACGACATCATCGTTCCGTCCGACTATATGGTAGCGCGCCTTATAGAAGAAGACAGGCTTGAAAAAATAAATTACGACAACATTCCGAATATAAAATTTGTTGATGACAGATACAGATTTGTGGACTTTGACCCCTCTGCCGAATATTCCGTTCCTTATACATGGAATCTTGTCGGACTGGTTTACAATACAAAGTACGTTACAAAAGAGCAGGCTTCTTCCTGGAACGTCCTTTGGGACGAATCATTAAAGAACAAGGTGCTTATGTTCGGAAACGTAAGAGACGCTTTCGGTATTGCGCTTGTCAAGCTCGGATACTCCATGAACACCGAAAACCCCGACGAAATCAGAGCGGCGGCGGAAGAGCTCATGAAGCAGAAAGAAGTAAACCAGGCTTACGCAATGGACCAGACGTTTGACAAAATGGCAAACGAAAACGCTTATGCGGCGCCTTATTATGCGGGCGACTGCTTAACCATGATGAAGAGAAACGACGCCCTTGCGTTCACATACCCGACAGAGGGCGTAAACATCTTTATCGACGCTTTCTGTATTCCGAAAGGCACGCAGAACAAGGAAGCTGCCGAAGCGTTTATAAACTTCATGTGCGAGACGGAAGTTGCGGCTGCAAACTGTGAATTCATCTCATATTTCACCCCTCAGACGGAGGCAAACAAGCTTATTGAAGTTGACGAGAGAATCGTTCCGAGCGACGAGGTTATCGAGAAAGCGGAAACATTCGTTATGCTTTCCGATGATGCAAACGCGCTTATGGAGTCGTTATGGATTTCCATTCGCGCCACTTCCCCGTTTAACAACACAATATTCCCGCTTGCGATAATCCTGGGACTTGCGCTTGTTATATTCATTATTCTCTTTATAGTAAGAAAGCGCAAAAAAGATAAGAATTATTATTAAAATAAAACAACAAAAAAACTTCGGAACTTTCGTTCCGAAGTTTTTTATTTCGCTTTTTAAACTTTAAGATCCGATTTTTTCGTGAGCGTTCCGCTGAATTTTTCAAGCGCGGGTTTTACGCAGTTTTCAATGAATTCCGTCGTCTGCTCCGCCGCCCTGCCGGTGTATTTTTCGGGAGAAACGATGCTTTTTATTTCATCGTACGTAAGGCCAAATTCGCTGTCGGAGGCGATTCTTTCAAGTAAATCATTGCCTTTTCCCTGCTCTTTTACGGCTTTTCCCGCTTCTATCGAATGAACTCTTATTTTCTCGTGCAATTTCTGTCTGTTTCCGCCCTTCTTTACGGCGTCCATAAGTATATTTTCGCTCGCCATGAACGGAAGCTCCGACATAAGCCTTGATTTTATCATTTCGGGATATACTACAAGTCCCGACGACACGTTGATATATATATTGAGAATCGCATCAACCGCAAGGAATGCTTCAGATACCGAAATACGCCTGTTTGCAGAGTCGTCGAGCGTTCTTTCAAACCACTGCGTCGACGCGGTGATTGCGGGATTGAGCGAGTCGCAGATAACGTATCTTGCAAGCGCGCAGATTCTTTCGCATCTCATGGGGTTTCTCTTATAAGGCATTGCCGACGAGCCGACCTGATTTTTCTCAAAAGGCTCCTCCATTTCTTTAAAGGACTGCAAAATACGCATATCGTTTGCAAATTTATAAGCACTCTGCGCGATTCCCGAAAGCGTTGCAAGGATTGCCGAATCGATTTTTCTCGAATAGGTCTGTCCCGAAACGGGAACAACACCGTCAAATCCGAAATCTTCCGCTATCATCTGTTCCATTTTCTTAATTTTTCCGGAATCGTTTCCGAAAAGCTCCATAAAGCTTGCCTGCGTACCGGTCGTACCCTTTGAGCCGAGCATTTTAAGGTTTAATATTCTGTATCTGAGCTCGTCAAGGTCGTACAGCAGCTCGTTTATCCAAAGAGTCGCCCTTTTGCCGACCGTCGTACATTGCGCGGGCTGAAGATGCGTATATCCGAGGCACGGCATATCCTTATATTCAAGCGCAAAATCGGAAAGATTTGAAATTACCGAGCACAATTTTGCTTCGACGATTTTCATCGCCTCTTTGAGAACAATTATATCGGTATTGTCGCCGACGTAGCAGGACGTGGCGCCCAGATGTATTATCGGAGCGGCGTTCGGGCAGTCTTCTCCGAATGCGTATATATGCGCCATAACGTCGTGTCGTACTTCTTTTTCTCTCGCCTTTGCCTTTTCGTAATCGACGGTATTGATATGTTCCGACATTTCTTTGATTTGTTCGTCGGAAATATCAAGGCCGAGCGCTTTTTCCGCTTTTGCAAGAGAAAGCCAGAGTTTTCTCCACGTGGTAAACTTCATATCGTCGGAAAACAGATACTGCATTTCGGAAGAGGCGTAGCGCGTTGAAAACGGACTTACGTATGAATTGTGTTCAGACATTTTAATCTCCTTATTTCTTTTCGTCAATAAGCTTTTGAACTGCCGCAAGCTTTGCGCACAGGCAAAGCACCTTTATTCCTTCTTCAAGGTCCGAAATCGGCGGGAACGACGGCGCAATTCTTATGTTCGAGTCGTTCGGGTCGTTATGATAAGGATAGGTCGCTCCCGCATCGGTAAGTACGACTCCTATATCCTTTGCAAGACTTACCGTTTTTCTTGCACAGCCTTTATAAACGTCAAGGCTTATGAAATATCCGCCTTTCGGGTGGGTCCATTCGGCAATTTTTGTGTCGGCAAGTTTTTCGTCAAGAATATTGAGGCAGACTTCGAATTTCGGGCGCAGGATTGCCGCATGTTTTTTCATATACTCTCTCATGCCGTCCGCCGTCTTGAAATATCTCACGTGGCGCCACATATTCATTTTGTCGTGGCCTATCGTCTGTTTCTGCATTATGGATTTTATGTGGTCGATATTGTTTCTTGACGCGCCGAGCGCCGAAACGCCCGAGCCCGGGTACGTTATTTTTGACGTTGACATAAATATAAGCGGCATATCTTCATTTCCGTATTTCTCGCATTCGGGAAGTATGTCGACAAGCGTATCTCCATTATCGTAAATATCGTGAATTGCGTACGCGTTATCCCAGAAAAGTCTGAAATCCTTTGCTGCGGGCTTCATGGACGCAAGTCTTTTTATCACTTCGGGAGAATACGTCGTTCCGGTCGGGTTGCTGTATTTCGGAACGCACCACATTCCCTTTACCGCTTCGTCTTTTATAAGTTCCTCCACGACGTCCATATCGGGTCCGTTATCATTAAGCGGAACGTTTATCATCTCTATCCCCAGCGACTCGCATATTGCAAAATGTCTGTCGTATCCGGGAACGGGACAGAGAAACTTTACCTTATCAAGCTTTACCCACGGCTGATTTACGCCGACTACTCCGTAAAGCATGTATCTTGCGACAGCGTCGTACATAAGGTTAAGACTCGAGTTGCCGCCGACTATAATCTGATTCCACGGCACGCCGATTATTTCGGAAAAAATCTTCTTTGCATAGTCAAGTCCGTCGACAAGACCGTAATTGCGGCAGTCGAAGCCGTAATCGGTATAGCAGTCGGCGTTGCAGGTTATGACTTTTAACATATCTTCCGACAAATCGAGCTGTTCCTTGCACGGTTTTCCGCGCGTCATATCGATTTTCAGCCCTTTTGCCTTTATATTTTCATATTCTTTTTGCAATTCCTTTTTTTCCGCTTCAAGTTCTTGAGCGGACATGTTGAAATAATTCATCAGAGTATTATCCTTTCACAAAAATATCCTGAATTATTATAACTCAAATTATGCGAATTTGCAATAGTTTTATTATTTTTTCAAAATATTTTGAATAATTTCCGATATATTTTTGCAAAAATCACATTTTCGGTCAATAAAATATATTATTTTTCAAAAGAAATATGAAAACATAAAAACGGCTGTCTTGCGACAGCCGTATTATATTCAAAATTATTCGGAAACCGCGTTGAGCAGTCCGTATTCGTCGTTTTTCTTTTTATATACAACGCTGTTTGCGCCCGTTTGCGAGTTTGTAAACAGGAAAAATTCGTGTCCGAGCAGATTCATCTGCAAAACAGCTTCTTCAGGAGTCATGGGTTTCATGACGAAACTCTTTACTTTGGTAATTTTGATTTCATCTTCTTTCAGGTCGTCCCACTGGCTTTCGGCAAGCACCGTTTTGTCAAATGCGCCTATTTTAAGCCTTCTTGCAAGTCTTGTCTTGTTTTTCCTTATCTGTCTTTCAATAATATCCACGCTCTTGTCAAGCGCATTTAGTATATTATCGTCCTCAACTTCTGCGCGGAACATTGTTCCGTTCTGGTAAATCGTAATCTCAATAATCTCTTTGTTTTTTCTGGAACGAAGTACGACGTTTGCGTCAGATTCAATGTCAAAGTATTTATCGAATTTGCTGAGCTTGTCATTGATCTTTTTTGAAATACTGTCTGTTACTCTGAATTTTTTTCCGGTAATTGCGATTTTCATGATACTTCCTCCTGACCTGTTTTTATAAAGGCTTCCCTTTACATTTATATTATACCATATACAATTTTAAAAGTAAATATAAAAGGAGGAAAATATCGTAAAAATTTAACCGAAAAATCAGATTTCTTTCGACAAATGCCGCGTTACATGACAGCTCATGTTTACTGCCAGCGGAAGTCCCGCAATATGCGTCGGGAAATATTCGATATTTACTCCCAGCGCCGTCGTGTTTCCGCCGAAGCCCTGCGGGCCGATATCAAGCATGTTTATTCTTGAAAGCAGCTCTTTTTCCATTTCCGCGTAGTTTTTATTCGCGTTTCTTACGTCAATATCACGCAAAAGCGCTTTTTTTGCAAGATACGCGCAATACTCGAAATCTCCGCCGATTCCTACGCCAACAATTACGGGAGGACACGGGTTTCCGCCTGCTTTTCTCACGGTATCGACAACAAAATCTTCTATATCCTCTTTTGTTGCCGACGGAGTGAACATTTTAACGGCGCTCATATTTTCACTGCCAAAGCCTTTGGGAGAAACCGATATTTTAACCTTGTCCCCTTTTGTGATTTCGGTATAAAGGATTGCCGGCGTGTTGTCGTCGGTGTTTATTCTATCGAAAAGCGGGTCGGATACAACCGATTTGCGAAGATAGCCGTTTATATACGCGTTGGCAACACCTCCGTTTACCGCGTCTTCAAGCGGTTCTCCCGAAAGATGCACGTCCTGCCCGATTTCAATGAAAACGACCGCCATACCGGTATCCTGACATATCGGGACGTTTAAGTTTTTCGCGGCTTTGAGGTTTTCGGAAAGTTTTCCGAGAACCGATTTTGCAAGCTCGTTTTGTTCTTTTTCGCGCGCGTTTTCAATCGACGTCCTTACACATTCGGGAAGCTCGTAATTTGCGCGTATAAGGAGTTCCTCGACCGTTTCTTTTATTAATTGCGTGTTTACTTCTCTCATTTTACGTTCCTTTTTATTATCCGTTAAAATCGTTATAGAAATACTGCGCGTCGGGGTCTTTATATCCATATTCCTGCGCATATTTTTCCATCATATCGTCGCTCGGCGTCTCGAGGTCGTTTTCCTTTTTATCGTTTTCGTACGTGAGCCTGTCGCGCTGTTCTTCCAGCTCGCTTATCTGTTTATTGAGGGAATTGATGTCAATCTGCTGTTTTATGCCTATCATAAGCAAAAACAATATTATAACGGTAATAATTATGTATTTTGCAATTTTCATAACGTCCCTCCGCTTTTACAGTCTTATGGGTTTTGCAATCCTTCTTTTCATTCTTGCGGTATATACAAAAAGTTCAAATCTTTCTTTTGAGCGCAAAACAAATGCTTTTACGATTTTTAACGGCAAAAAAAGCAGTTTAAATAGCTTTATGACATAATCGATTACAAAGCAGACCGTCTTCAGTATAAGCCTTGAAACCGTTTTTTTATATATTACAAAGCCAAAAAACATAACCGGTATCTCATACCACTTCATATTTCCGTCGTTGAAGCTGTATGAATTAAAAACGACGATTACGGCGCAAATAATCATAAACAGAAAATCGTCAACGAAAAGTATTAACCGGTTTTCCTTGAAATACCGCCGTTTAACCGTGAATATATCGGATAAAATACCGCTTATCATACCGCATACGAAAAAGGACAGAATAACGGGCCACTGGTCTCTGCCGAAAAGAATTTCCATATATTTTTATTTGTTTTTGCCGAATAATTTTGAAAAAATCCCGCTTCCGGACGACGTGCTGCCCGAATCGGAATAATATACTCCGTTGATTTTTCCCTGCGCAAACACTTTTCCTCTTTCAAGGTCAAGCGTTGTGATATTCAGACCCTCGCCCTCTATTACGAGCGTACTTCCCGAAACCGAAAGATTTATTGCATATTCGTCAAAACTGTCAACCGACGAAACGCCCGTAACGTCCACGCTTTTTCTGCCGATGATGCTGATGTTTCCGTAAGTTGTATTTTCCGTCATACGTTCTACCGCCTTTCCGGTAAATAATATGACGAAAAAAAGTCATTTATTCTATCACCTTATACAATTCGGACGCTGATTCTTTCTTTATTGTTTCCTTAACGTCCGCAACCTGAAATTTAATTTTCTTTTCGCCGAATTCGATTTCGATTATATCCCCGATTTTTACGTCATACGAAGCCTTTGCGCGCTTGCCGTTTACCGTTACGTGCTCTGCGTCGCAGGCGTTGTTTGCGGTGGTTCTTCTTTTTATGATTCTCGTGATTTTCAGATATTTGTCAAGTCTCATACATTTTATCCTTATTTTTTTGCAAGCTCAGCGCTTTTTTCGTCTACAAATCCGTTGTTGTATTTATAAAGCGATTCTTCCGCGTTTATATCTGACGCGTAGGCGAGATTTGCAATGCAAAACAGCAAATTTCCGAGTGAATTTTCATCAAGATTTTCCTTTGCTTTTTCAAGTGCGGACTGAATTTCGCAAAAAAGTTTTTCTTTATCCTTTTCCACGTATCCGCCTTCTTTTTTATACTTTGAAAGAAGCTTCTGCGCCCTTATCAGCGACGGAAGAGTTACGCTCACGCTTTCAAGCTCTTTTTTCGCGCTGTCTCTGTGCTTTTCGCTTTTCTTTATTATATCCCAGTTATTCAGTACTTCCGCAGAATTTTTAACAACCACGTCGCCGAA
>JAEESG010000067.1 GCA_016286245.1 Clostridiales bacterium
TATTATCCGTTTGACAGGTTCAAAGGGTTCGGAAAAATCCGTCTCAGCCGAAAAATCAGCACCCCCGATATTTATTTTGCGCCTATATTGTAATACGAAAAAACGTTTTTGTCAATATTTTTAAGAAAATTTTGCACGTTTTCGGAACATTTTGAAAAAAATACCGTCAAAACCTGCAAAGAGGTGAATGCCATGAAAAAAATCATAACGATTTCGGCTTTGCTTTTGCTCGTTTTCGCACTTGCTTCATGCGGTTTCGATAACGAGGATACAGGTACGCTAACGTATACGGACGATATCGTAACCGTAACGGACGTTGATATTGCCGTAAACCCGGCGGGACTGCTCACGGATTTCAAAAGCCAAACGGCGCGCGTGAACTGGCCGACTAACGCAAATAAACTGTTTGTCGGCTGCCTTAACGGAGATAAGATGATTATAAGCTCGGTAAGACATCTTCCGATATTCAAATTCGAAACCAAGGACGAACTTGACCGCTTTTTACAAAATACAGAGGACGTTTTTGAATTCGATGACGGATACGGCGGAAAGTCGTTTGGCGAAATGTGCGAAACGTATGACGACGAATTTTTCAAGGAAAATACCCTGATACTTGTCTACGTCGAGTCGGGAAGCGGCTCTTTCAGATTCGGAATAAAGGAAATCTACCGTTCGGAAACGGCTTTATGCGTTTATATCGAAAGAACGGACGACAGTTACGCTTATACGGACGATATGGCAAGCTGGTTTATTTCGGCGGAAATAAAAAAGTCGGACATTTCGGGCTGCACCGAGTTTGACGCGCAGGACGCAAGCGTCGAGAAAATTAATCCCTGCAGCGAAATAATGCAGCTTCCGGGTATGACGGAATACGGCGCTTTTTCGTTCTCTGAAGTTAAAGAAAATACCGATACGTCAAAGGCAAACGTAAAAACGGACGGATTTGCAAATAAAAGCGAAATTGAGCCGATAAACCCTATAGACCGCGCAAAGGAAGAGGTTACCGTCGATTATAACCTCATACAGACGTTTTACGACGAAAAAGAGGGTATATGGAAGGTTCATTTCTTTAATTCAAACGACGAAAAAGAGGACCAGACAGTATACCTCAACGCACGCGGCAGAACGCTGCTCGTCGTTTACGGGGAATAAAGTGCAAAATAAACTGACATTATTTTAAAAAAAGGGAAAATAAAGAGCAAATAAAGAGAGTATGCAGATTTTATGGAAAAAATAAGCATCTCACCCCGGGCCATACGTCCCAGGACAAGATGCCTATAGTGGAACTCTCGTTCCGTGAGAATTATAACACGTTTTATTAAAAAGTCAAGAGTTTTTAAGGAAAAGGAAGAATTGAGAAAGAGAGGTGAAATCACCTCTCTTTTTTTTATTTTTTCAGCTTCTCTTTGAGAGAACCTCGTTTTCGTATTTTACGATTTCGTCAAACCACGATTTGTCGCCGCAAACGCCGCATCTCTCGCAGTATTCCGCCCAGACGTCGCCGAAAGGAAGCAGCTTGCACTCCTCCTGCATTACCATAAGCTCTGTAAAGCGGCTTTCGTCCTGCAGCTTCTTCAACATTTCGCTCGGCGTGCACATCGCATTCAGAAGCGCCTTCTGCCAGCTTCGAAAACCGACAGCCCACGCGGCGATTCTGTTTATGCTCGCGTCAAAGTAGTCGAGCGCCATGTAAACTCTGTCAAGAGCGCCGTTTCGTACGATTTCCTTCGCCATTTCCTTAGTTTCGTCGTCAAACAGAAGCACGTGGTCGCTGTCCCAGCGAACGCCTCTCGTTATGTGAAGCGCAATTTCGGGGAAGAAGCAAAGAAGCGCGGGGATTTTGTCGGAAACGACTTCCGTCGGATGATAGTGTCCGTTGTCCATGAGGGGAAGACATCCGTCGTGCGTTGCCGCAAACGAAAGCGTGAATTCCGCAGAGCCTGCCGTAAAGGACTCGACGCCTATGCCGAAAACCTTCGACTCAACGCACGGTTTTACGAGATTTTTGTCGTACGGCTCTGAGAGGATTTCCTCTATCGACTGCTTGTAGCGCATTCTCGGGCCCATACGGTCTGCGGGGATGTCCTTGTAGCCGTCGCCCGTCCAGATGTTCATAACGCAGGGGATACCCGTTTCCTTTGCGAAATATTCCGAAATTCTGATGCACGCTTTTCCGTGATTTATCCAGAAACGCCTCGTTTCCTCGTCGGGACTCGAAAGAGTAAGCCCGTCCTTAACCTTCGGATGCGAGAAAAACGTCGGGTTGAAGTCGATGCCCGCACCGTTTTTCTTTGCAAATTCCACCCATTTTCTGAAATGCTTCGGCTCAAGCGCGTCTCTGTCGGCAAATTCGCCGTCTTCAAATACGGCGTAGCACGCATGCACGTTTATTTTCTTTTTTCCGGGGCAAAGCGACATCGCCTTGTCCATGTCCGAAAACAGCTCGTCGGGAGTTTTCGCCTTTCCGGGATAGTTTCCCGTCGTCTGTATTCCGCCCGTAAGCGGACCGTCGTGGTCGAAGCCGATAACGTCGTCGCCCTGCCAGCAGTGAAGCGAAACGGGCACGTTTTTGAGTTTTTCGATGACCTTGTCGGTATCGATTCCGAAAGAAGCGTATACCGCTTTTGCGGATTCATATCTTGCGCTCATGTCTTTTCCTCCATAGTGTATATAAATTTTTAATTAACCGCTTATTACCTTTTTGAATCTCTCGTAGCCGTCGTCCCACATGTCCGCGTCGTGCGGCTCGAAATACGAGAGCTCAAAGGAGTTTGCGATAACCTCGCGCGCCTGCTTTACGTCCTTTATTTCGCCGGCGGCTATCGCCTGGATTGCAATGTTTCCGAGAGCCGTCGCCTCGACGGGTCCCGTAACGACAGGCCTCTTGCACGCGTCTGCGGTAAGCCTGCAAAGCGGAACCTCCTTCGTGCCGCCGCCCACAATGTTGATAAACGGAGCTTTTGAACCCGTGATTTCGTCAATTCCGTCGCAGGTCATTCTGTAGCACATCGCAAGGCTGTCGAAAATGCACCTTACGATTTCACCTTTCGTCTGAGGAACGTACTGCCCCGTCTTTCTGCAGTATTCCACTATGCGCTCCGGCATGTTTCCGGGAGTCTGGAATACGAGATCCGACGGATTTATGAAGCAGGCGAGCGGCTTTGAAGCCATCGCCATGTTCGATAACTCGTCAAACGAAATTTTTTCGCCTTCGCGCGCCCACTGGCGTCTGCTTTCCTGCTCAATCCAAAGACCCATGATGTTTTTGAGGAATCGGATTTTCCGCTCTGCGCCGCCCTCGTTCGTCATGTTGTAGCCGTAGGATAAATCGTTCGTTATCGGCTCTTTTATTTCCTTGCCCATGAGCGACCACGTGCCGCTTGAAATGTAGACGAAATCCTCCGTCTTTGCGGGAACCGCCACGACCGCCGACGCGGTGTCGTGGCTTGCGCAGGCTATCACCTGCGCGTCGGTGGAACCGACCTCTTCCCGCACGTGCGCGGCAAGTTTTCCCGCAGATGCGCCGGGGAGAACGATTTCGCCGAATAAATCCTTGTTGAAACCGAGCTTTTCAATAATTTCCCACGCCCAGTCCCTGCTCTTTGCGTCGATAAGCTGGGAGGTGGAGGCTATGGTGTATTCAGTCTGCTTTACGCCCGTTAAGAAATATTTCAAAAGGTCGGGAATAAATAATACGTCTTTCGCATTCTGTAAAACGTAAGGGCTCTTTTTGAAGGAATAGAGCTGATAAATCGAGTTGAAGTTCAGAAACTGCGTTCCCGTAACTTTATAAAGCTCTTCTTTCGGAACGACGGAGAAAACCTCTTCCATAAGAGCTTGCGTAAGCCTCGGGTCGCGGTAGTTGTAAGGATTTCCGATAAGCATGCCGTCCTCGTCCAGAAATCCGAAATCAACGCCCCACGTGTCGATCGAGATGCTCTTTATGTCCTTGTTCTCCGAAAGAACGCAGTTTGAAATCGCCTTTTTAATTTCGGTAAATAGCTTTAACGTGTCCCAGAATAAAGCGCCGCCGATGTTTACGGGGTCGTTCGTAAAGCGGTGATTTTCCTCAAGTGTGATTTTGCTTCCGTCAAATTTGCCCACGATTCCTCTGCCGCTGGAAGCGCCGAGGTCGATTGCAAGCATTTTCAGTTCCTTGCTCATTAAAAAACGCCCTTTCGTAAGAAAACTTTGGTAAAATATCAAAATATATTATACAATATAAAAAGTTTTTTGTAAATAGGGAATAAAACTTTGACTTTGTAAAAATTTTTTCCGAAATCGTCTTGACTAAATTAAATAACTAGTTTATAATATTTGTGTTTTGAAAAATAAAGGAATGCGAGAGAAAAAATGCTTAAAAGATTTGTAAAATACTATAAACCGCATAAACTGATGTTCGCGCTCGATATGCTCGCCGCGATAATGATATCCGTCGTCGGCATGGTGTATCCGGTGATGACGAACAGAATGCTGAAAGATTACATACCCAATAAAATGTATAGGGAAATAATCATCGCAGGTCTTCTGGTTCTGGTTTTGTACTTTGTGAGAATGATGCTGAGATATTTCGTGCAGTATCAGGGACATATGGTCGGCACGAAAATGCAGGCGCAGATGAGAAGGGAGCTTTTCAGCCACCTCGAGAAACTGCCGTTCACGTTTTACGATAACGCGGAAACGGGAAGCATCATGACGAGAATGACCAACGACCTGTTCGAAGTCAGTGAGCTTGCGCACCACGGCCCCGAAAACATACTCACCTGCTCGATAATGATAGTGCTCAGCTTTTCGTATCTTATAACGATAAACTTGTGGCTGACGCTGATAATATTCTCGTGCGTGCCTTTTCTGATGGCGGTTTCCTTTTATTTCAGAAGACGCATGAGAAGGGCGTTTGAAGCAAGACGAAAGAGCAACGCCGTCATAAACGCCTCCCTTGAAAGCTCCATTACGGGAATACGCGTAACAAAAGCGTATACCAACGCGCAAAAGGAGCTCGATAAATTCGAAGTCGGCAACGGACAGTTCGTCAACGCGTCGGCAAGATCGTATCAGGCGATGGGAAAATTCCATTCCTCCACGTCCTTCGTAACCGACGTCTTCAACGTAATAATACTTATCGCGGGCGGATTGTTTTTGTACGCGGATAAAATAACTTTTGCGGGATACTCGACGTTTATTGTGTCGGTAAACCTTTTTATATCGCCGGTACAGCAGCTTATAGCATTTATGGAGCAGTTCCAGAACGGAGCGACGGGCTTCCGCAGATTTCTTGAAATAATGGATATTCCCGAGGAGGAAGACAGACCGGAAGCCATAGAGCTTGATAAAGTTGAAGGCAAAATAGAATTCCGCGACGTAAGCTTTTCGTATACCGAAAATCCCGAGGAAAAGAGGGGACATCACGTCCTCGACCACGTCTCCTTCGTCGTTGAAAAGGGAAGAAAGGTTGCACTCGTCGGCCCGTCGGGAGGCGGAAAGACGACTATCTGCCACCTTATACCGAACTTCTATAAGCTCGGCGAAAACAGCGGAAGCATACTCGTCGACGATATAGATATAAGAAATATCAAAATGGAATCTTTAAGAAGGAATATAGGAATCGTTCAGCAGGACGTCTTCCTGTTTGCGGGAAGCATTGCCGAAAATATCCGTTACGGAAGACTTGACGCAACCGACGAGGAAGTAATCGAAGCCGCAAAGAGAGCGAATATACACGATTTCGTAATGACGCTCGACGACGGCTACGACACTGATATAGGCGAGCGCGGAGTACGCCTTTCGGGCGGTCAGAAGCAGAGAATTTCCATTGCAAGAGTGTTCCTCAAAAATCCGTCGATACTCATACTCGACGAAGCGACGAGCGCACTCGATAATACCGCAGAGGTGCTCATCCAGCAGTCGCTCGACGAGCTGTGCAAGGACAGAACGACGCTTGTCGTCGCACATAGACTCTCAACGATAAGAAACGCCGATGAAATAGCGGTCGTCATGAACGGAAAGATAACCGAGCGCGGCACGCACGAAGAACTCATGAAACTCAACGGTAAATATACCGAGCTGTATAACCTCCAGTTCCGCGGACTCGAGACCGCCGTAAAAGCATAAAATGAAAAAAAAAACGCACGCAAAAGCGTGCGTTTTTTTGATAAAAAAAGAAACGGTACCGACCGATTCCAAAGGACTCAGTAAAAACTTTGCCCCGCACTCCTCGGCCGATATCGCAAAAATGAGTATAGCATAACTTTCAAGCCTTGTCAATGACGTATTTCTGAAATATAATGGATCAAAATCGCTTCAGCGATTTTGATCCTTACTTATTCACTATTCACTATTACTTATTACTTCCGAAAATCCCGGGAACGTTTTCGGTGAAGAGTGAATAGTGAAGAGGTAACAGTGAAAAAGTAAAATCCCTCAAACTGACGTTCGAGGGATTTCTGGCGGAGATGGAGAGATTTGAACTATAATTATATATCTTATAAGTCCCGTAAATATGGGACTTTTTTGTTTTCGTGTCTACTTTTGCGTCTACTTTTTTTATTTGCCTATGTTTTGAAGTTTTTGCTATTGCAAAATGTTATCAATGGAAGCATTCATTATGTTGTTGACTTCCAGCTTTTTTTCATCAAGCAAATGCTGGTAGACGTTCTTGAGCATGTTATCCGTTGCGTGTCCCATTCTCTCTTGTGCGTATTTATTCGGTATTCCTAAGGATAGCATGAGTGAAGCGTTATAATGCCTGAGGTCATGAAACCGGAAGTGCGGTATATCAAGACGCTTCAGAAGCTTTGAGAACCTACAATATATTGCCGCGTTTGAAAGCTCGGTTACCCGTTCGGAAGTGCTTTTCTTTTTTTCTTTTACAATGAGGTCCTTGAGATGTTCCGACATCGACAATGCTCTTATGCTGCTCGTGGTTTTCGGGGCCTTGCGAATCGTATTGTTATTTATATCTTTGACAAGTATTTCATCTATGTATATACAGTTATTTTCAAAGTCTATTTTGGACCACGTCAGGCCGGTGATTTCCGATTCTCTTAGTCCTAACGTAACAGCAAGAGCTGTCGGCAGTTCGAGCGGCGTTTCTTTTACGGCTTCAAGTATCTTTTTTATCTCTTCCGTTTTGGGAATATATATATCCTTTTTCTGCTTCTGCGGCAGCTTGACGTTGAGGTTGAGTTCGGGCCGGTACGTCTTCAGGACGGACTTCAGAAGTCCGAACGCGCAGGACACGGTTTTCGGGGCCAGGGACGCGGCTTCTATGTTGACAGCCTTCTGTACCGTCTCACTTGTTATATCGGCGAGTTTGGCGTGAATAATGCCCTGAAATTGACGCTTTGATATTTTGGTATAACTTCTTAGGGTTGTAGGACTTAAGATTTTATTACGCGCGTTTATGTACTCCGAGAATGCGTCCCGGAGCGTGATGTCATTCACCGATTTATTCGCATGCTCCATCTTCCATGCCGAACCGAGATACTCAGCTTCTTTTTTTGTCGCGCCGGTAATAGATTTCTGATGTCTTATACCGTTTACGTCCGTGAAAAAAACTCTTACGCGGAACGCGCCGCTCGGCTGTTTTTTTGCTGTTGCCATAATAACACCTTACATATCTTTGAATATAGAGGATTGTTGCGCATAGTCCGTTGTTTTATAGTCCGTGTTCTTCAATATTTTACTTAACGTGCTCTGCATTTGCGCGTTTTGCTTTTTCAGAAGCTCAATCTCTGAGAGAATCATCTTGAGTTCGTCACTTTTCTGTACTGCCGGCGCTGCCTTTTCGTTTCCCGATTTCCGAAGGACCAGGAATATAAGGAGCGCCGCTGCGGCGGTGGTTATTATAATACGAATTGAAAACCTTACAAAATCTATGTTTTCTGTTATTCTTAAGTTATACGTGCTATAGTTTTTCGTGAGGTATCCGATGTCAAATATTAATTTATTTCCGTACT
>JAEESG010000068.1 GCA_016286245.1 Clostridiales bacterium
ATCTTGCTACGCTTTACGTAAGCATTGTCGCCGCAATGATAGCCGGCAGAATAGTATGGGGTATCTCACAGGTGATACTTCTCGGCCTTAACGGAAAACCGTTCACGTTCGCCGCATTCCTTGCGGGCGCCGTAACAAAGGCAATCCCCGGTATTATCCTGCAGCTCATACTTATTCCTCTCGTCATGCTCGTACTTGACAGAGCAAAGCTCGTGAAATTTAAAAAGTAAAAAATGACAGCCGTAACCGGGCACGGTTACGGCTGTTTTCAAGAAAAAATAAACAATGAATTTGTTATCTGAAATTGACAAATCCGGCAAAAAATGGTAAAATAATAAAAAATTCCGCTTACGCGGATAAGGGGGATTTATTATGCGGAAAACAACCGTTTTTCGTGCAATTTTCGTGTTCACGGCAATTATTTTGCTGCTTGCCGTCGGAGTTTTCGCCGAAACTCTGCGCTTCGGAGGCGGAGCTGACGACGGAACGGGACGATATATCATCACGTCGCAGTACAACGACACGATTTACGTCATGGGCGCGCAGACGGGAAGCGTGCGCGCGGCGGTTCCGGCAACGCAGATGCTCACAGACTATATGTTCGAGATTGACAGCGGCGATATAGCCGTTTTTAACGTTGAATACGGCGATAACGTGCGTATTTCATTCGGCTACTCCACTACTACATTCCGTGCGCTATATCTGTCGGACGATAACGGATATCTGACCTTTACAAGCGGCGGGGAATTGACGAGCGTTTCGCAAAGGAGCAGCGCTGCATACTGGACGAACGGCTGGTACGAAACAACGGGACCGAGAAGCTACGCGTGGAGAAGCGACGTAGTCAACTACGTAACCGGAAACGGAGACGACGTACGCATAGTGCTTGACGTAAGCACGGATACTCCCTTCTTTACAACGGCAACGTCTACCGACGACACTCATCTGTCGTGCGAATTCAAGAATCCGACCTGCCGTCACACGAATATGATTTACCACGCGGGAGTCGCCCCGACGTGTAATACCGAGGGCATGCAGGAATATTACGAATGCCCCGACTGCGGCAATAAATTTGACGACGAAAACGGCGTGTGGTTCAAAGGCGACGACCTGTCTGTGCCCGCAATAGTTGCGCTTGATGAAAACGGCGACGGCGTGTGCGACCTGTGCGGCAGACCGATGCCGGTATATATGCCGGTAACTTCAAACGGACAAATACTGCCTGAAAACGATTACCTTCTGGTAACGGAATACGGCGGCACAACGTACTCGGTAATAGCGCCGACGGAAACATATTTCAAGGAGCAGGACCTCCTTGGCAACTACGAGGTAAGCAGCCTGCCGTCAGTACCGATTGACATGCAGAGCGACGGCAGCGTGCAGTTTATGACCGCCAAAAATGCAGGGGCAATGCAGTTCAAATTGCGCTTTATCGCCGATATGACCAACTGGTCGGACGGCGGTATACGCTACGGAATGCATTTTGCGTCGGACGGCTATATGTTCGGACTTACGGGCTATAACGGAATATTCTTCATTGAAATGGTAAGATACTCAAAATACGGCTTCCGCGTTTCAATCAATTCCAATAACGAAGCCACTGTTCTTTCCGCATACGACGAGTGGTGGAGCGAAGAAGTTCAGACCGATGCGACGGCGATTAAATTCCGCGCGTTCCTTGACCGGGATACGAATGAAGTGTTCTTCGCATTAAAACCGGCCGACGCGTTTACGGCGTCAGGCGCAAACCTCGTACAGCTTCCGTTGAAGATGATGCGCCTGCACGCGACCCTTAATAACCTCGTTATCTCGGACGACGGCGGCAGCGCCGATTATACGGGCGTTGCGGGCGACGTTCCCGAAATATCCGATTACGCAGCAGGCGCCGCAAACGTTACCGGCATGGCGTGCGCGGTAAGCGAAGACGCCGTAGGCAATTATATCGGCGCCGCAGGCGGCCAGGGCGAAATATCGGAACTTTCGGTCGGTGCGGAGATTACCGCGGACAGCTTTACTCCCGCGGACGGAGAAAACGGCGAGGCGGTCTTCTCGATTAAACCGTATATAAAGAGCACAACTTCGCAAGGCGAAAATATCGCATATCTCGAGGGAACCGATTTCAACGGAAGCCCCATGACCGTAACGCTTTATACCTGCGGAATTTATCCGCAGCAGATTGTACACGTAATGCATAACGGTACAAGAGAATATTTCTATAACGAATACAGCGAAGAAGCGCAAAACGGCGCAAAGACGTTCTCCTTCAATCTAGACGCGCAGGGCAACGGATACGCAGCCTTCACCGTAACCGAATTCTCGCAGATTATTGTCCGCGAGGCCGCAAGAGCGGAGAATTTTGCACTTGCGAAGATTTCAAACGGCGTTGCCGTAACGGCTCCCGCGGCGGGAACGTATACGCTGGTGTTCGCACATTTTGAAAACGGAAGACTTTCGTCGGCAAAAGTCGTAACGGATACGTTTCCGGCAGGTGAAACGGAATTCGAAGCACCGCAGGACGTTTCGCTTGCGGCGGACGATAAGGTATTCCTTCTTGACGGCGACGGAAATACCGTAAAACCTCTGTGTGCGGCACTCGTCATAACCGGTTGATAACGTATTGCCGGAATTAAATATAAATTTCAGAAAAGCCGCTCCTTTTGGAGCGGCTTTTTTACGACTGTTTCATAATATTTTACAAATCTGAACATTTCGTCGGGACCTTCGCTTTCGCCCGGCGCTTTTCGGTATGCCGCCCATGTACCCGACGGCGCTCGCAATGGCGGTTTGAACTTGCGGCGTACGCGTTTGTCGCGTTTATTGCGGGCGCCATAACAAACGCAATCCCTGGCATAATCCTGCAGCTCATACTTATTCCTCTCGTCATGCTCGCACTTGACAGAGCGAAACTCGTGAAGTTCAGAAAGTGAGTTTTTGCGTACTTTTCTTACACAAGAAAAGTACCAAAAGAGTGCGGGCTTTCTCGCAGAAAGCCCGGGAAAGACAATCTTTTTAAGTTTTAGCTCTCTTTGTTTTACTTTCTCTCCCCTGAGAGAAAGTAAAAAAACGTTTCTTTACAAAAGTGCGTTTAAATAATTCATAAAATTACGGAAATAAAACGTCAGGAAAAACCCGCCTCAAAAAATGAGGCGGGTTTAAATTTTCAGTTGACAAACGTTCGGAAATATAGTATAATGGAAAAAATTCCGGAGGCGCGAAATGGCAGACTTTTATTTTTACAGAAACGGCAGATTCACCGCGGCAGACGACTTATCCGTGTGCGGAGGTGTTTCTTTTTCCCCTTTGCGCGCTTCGGATAATTCTCAAATTTATATTTTCCCCGGTTTCGTCGATGTTCACGTACATCTTCGGGAACCGGGTTTTTCTTATAAAGAGACGATTGCCGCGGGCACTGCCGCCGCAAAGCGCGCGGGCTATGCCGCCGTATGCACGATGCCGAACCTTGATCCCGTGCCGGACAGCCTGCCGCATTTGAGAGCGCAGCTTGAAATAATAGAACGCGACGCCGCGATAAAAGTCATTCCTTTCGGTGCGATAACCGTCGGCGAGCGCGGGGAAGAACTTTCCGACATGGATGGCATGGCGCCGTACGTGTGCGGATTTTCCGACGACGGGCGCGGCGTTGCGGACGACGGGCTCATGCGTGAGGCAATGTTTCGCGCAAAGGCGCTTTCAAAGGTCATTTCCGCACACTGCGAGGATACATCTCAAAAAGGAAAAGCATCCGAATGGAAGCAGATAGAAAGGGATATCAGACTCGCTTCCGATACCGGCTGCGCCTATCACGTATGCCACATTTCGTGTAAGGAGAGCGTGCAGATTATAAAAGACGCCAAAAAAAGCGGCGTCGACGTAACGTGCGAGACGGCGCCTCATTATCTTACGCTTTGCGACAAGGATATAAAGGACGACGGACGGTTTAAAATGAACCCGCCGATAAATTCCGCACTTGACCGTGATGCGCTTGTCGGAGCGCTTGCGGACGGCACGGTTGATATAATCGCCACCGACCACGCGCCTCACTCGAAGGAGGAGAAATCGCGCGGATTTAAGGACAGCTTGAACGGCATAGTCGGCCTTGAAACCGCGTTTCCGGTGCTTTACACGTTTCTTGTGAAAAGAGGACTTATCACGCTTGAAAGGCTTATCGAGGCGATGAGCACAGTTCCCGCAAAGAGATTTTCAATAGATATTTCGGGATTTGCAGCGGCGTACGACCTTGCGGCGTGTTATGTGATAGATTCGGAGAAATTTTTAAGCAAGGGTCGCTCCACGCCTTTTGAGGGCATGCGCGTCTACGGAAAAAGTTTGCAGTAAATTGAAGTTGTCGGAGGAAAATACGCAAAAAACTTATGAAACAGAGCATTTTTACGGTAAAAACAAACGAAATTATCGCGCATGACGTGTATAAAATGACGCTTTCGGGCGATACGTCGGAAATAAAGACTCCGGGGCAGTTCGTAAATATAAAACTGCCCGGCAGATACCTGCGCCGTCCAGTTTCGGTCTGCGACCTCGAAAAAGATACGCTGACTTTGATTTATAAGACCGTCGGCGGCGGCACTTACGATATGTCGCGCATGCAAAAGGGCGAAAAACTCGACCTGCTCACGGGGCTCGGCAACGGCTTCGACGTTTCATGCGCAAAAGACAGAGCAACGCTTATCGGCGGGGGAGTGGGAGTTCCGCCACTGTATTTTCTGGCAAAAAAACTCATAAATCGGGGTGTGAGCGTGGACGCCGCGCTCGGATTTGCGTCAAAGGAAGACGCGATACTTGTAAACGAACTGTCTGCGCTCGGAGTAAACGTCCGCACTGCCACCGCGGACGGAAGTCTCGGAACGAAAGGATTTGTTACCGACATTTTGCGCTCAGACTGCGCTTATTTTTACGCCTGCGGCCCGATTCCCATGCTTCACGCTTTGCTTAAAAATGCGTCTTCGGACGGACAGATGTCGTTTGAGGAACGCATGGGATGCGGATTCGGAGCGTGTATGGGCTGTACGATGCAGACAAAAAGCGGACCGAAGCGCGTTTGCCGCGAAGGCCCGGTATTCGATAAAAACGAGGTGATATTCAATGGTTGATCTGTCCGTAACCCTTTCCGGCGTAAAGCTGGATAACCCGATTATTCCCGCGTCGGGAACCTTCGGCTTCGGATATGAGTTTGCAGATTGGTACGATATAAACGTCCTCGGCTCAATTTCCCTCAAAGGCACGACGAAAGAGCCGCGCTTCGGAAATCCCACGCCGCGCATTGCGGAAATACCGTCGGGACTGCTCAATTCCGTCGGCCTTCAGAATCCGGGCGTGGACGACGTAATAGAAAAAGAGATTCCACGCCTTGAAAAATGTTTTTCAAAACCGCTTATCGCGAATATCAGCGGTTTTTCGGTTGAAGATTACGTATACTGCGCCGAAAAATTCGATAAAGTATCTCAGGTGGGCATACTTGAAATAAATATAAGCTGTCCCAACGTGCACGGCGGCGGAATGAGCTTCGGCACTTCTGCGAAGGCTGCGGCGCTCGTTACGTCTGCGGTAAAGAAGGCCGTAAAAAAACCGGTGTATATAAAACTTACGCCGAACGTTACGGATATAGCGGAAATCGCGCGCGCCGTCGAAGAAGCGGGCGCGGACGGGATAAGCCTCATAAACACGCCCCTCGGAATGCGTATAGATATATCCCGACGAAAGCCGATTCTTTCAAATAAAACGGGAGGCATGTCGGGCCCCTGCGTACTTCCGCTTGCGCTGCGTATGGTTTTTCAGGCTTACGAGGCGGTAAAAATTCCCATAATCGGTATGGGCGGCATATCAAGCGCAAACGACGTCATTGAAATGATGCTCGCAGGCGCAAGCGCTGTGCAGGTCGGCGCCGCAAACCTCGTTGACCCCTGCGCCTGCCGCAATATTATCGAAGAACTTCCCGCATCCTGTGAAAAGTACGGCATTAAAAAAATAAGTGAAATTACGGGAGGAGCACATAATGGATAAACAGGTAATAATCGCGCTCGATTTTCCGGATGCGGAGCGGACTTTTTCCTTTCTGTCGCTGTTTAAGGAGCAAAAACCGTTCGTCAAGATCGGAATGGAACTGTTTTATGCGCTCGGACCCGACGCCGTTCGGGAAATAAAGGCGCGCGGACACCGCGTGTTTCTCGACCTCAAACTGCACGATATTCCGAACACCGTCAAAAGCGCAATGGCGGTCATCCGCACACTCGGCGCAGATATGACGAATATTCACGCGTCGGGCGGAAGCGCTATGATGCGCGCGGCTCTTGAGGGGCTTACCGCACCGGACGGTACGCGCCCGCTGCTTATTGCGGTAACACAGCTTACTTCGACTTCACAGCAGATGCTTGAGGATGAACTTCTGATAAAAGAAGATATGCAGACAGTGGTTTCCCGTTACGCAAAAAACGCAAAGGAAAGCGGACTTGACGGCGTGGTGTGCTCGCCCCTCGAAGCGCGCGCCGTAAAAGCGGCGTGCGGAGACGCTTTTCTTGCGGTAACGCCGGGCGTGCGCTTTGCGGACACAGACGCGGGCGACCAGGTGAGAATAACCACCCCCGCAAAAGCAGGGGAACTCGGAAGCGACTTTATTGTAATGGGAAGACCGATTACGAGGGCGCCCGACCCCGTGCAGGCGTATAAAAGGGCAATGACCGAATTCGGAGGTATCATAAAATGAAAGAAAAAATATCAAAAGCGCTGCTCGACATCGGAGCCGTTTTTCTGCGCCCCGACGAGCCGTTCACGTGGGCGAGCGGCATAAAAAGCCCCGTTTACTGCGACAACAGGCTTATTCTCTCGTCGCCTGACGTGCGGGAGCTTGTGGAAACGGCAATTGCGGATACGGTAAAGAAAGAGTATCCTGCGGCGGAAATTCTGATGGGCACGAGCACCGCGGGTATCGCACATGCGGCAATCGCCGCGTATAAGCTCGGACTGCCGATGGGATACGTCAGAAGCGGAAATAAGGACCACGGCAGACAAAACCGCATAGAGGGAAAACTCGAAAAAGGCATGCACGCCGTGGTTATCGAGGACCTCATTTCCACGGGAGGCAGCGTTATAGAGGTAGTTGAGGCGCTTCGCGAAGCGGGCGCCGTGGTGGACGGAATAGTGAGCATATTCACCTACGGCATGAAAAGAGGGCTTGACGCACTTGCGGAAGCGAAAGTGAAAAACGCGTCGCTTACCGACTTTGACACGCTCGTAAATATTGCCGTAAAGACCGGATATATAAAACCGCAAGACGCGCCGAAGCTGTTGTGTTTCCGCGACGACCCGTCAAATGAAAACTGGAGGACGCTATGAGACATCTTATCGATATAATGGACCTGTCCGTATCAGAGATTGACGGACTTATAGAGCTTGCGGAGAAAATAATAGCATCCCCCGATGAATACCGCGAAAAATGCAGGTATAAAAAGCTCGCCACACTGTTTTTCGAGCCGTCGACCCGTACCCGCCTAAGCTTTGAGGCGGCGATGCTGGAACTCGGCGGAAGCGTGATAGGCTTTTCGGAGGCGCAGTCAAGCTCTGCGGCCAAGGGCGAGAGCGTTTCGGACACCGTGCGCACCGTCGGCTGCTACGCCGATATAAGCGCCATGCGCCACCCGAAAGAGGGCGCGCCGCTCGCCGCAAGCGTAAGAAGCGTCGTACCGATAATAAACGCGGGAGACGGCGGTCATAACCACCCCACGCAGACGCTTACCGACCTGCTTACCGTAAATAAAGAGCTCGGCAGACTCGAAAACTTTACCATCGGCTTTTGCGGCGACATGAAATTCGGACGCACCGTCCACTCGCTCGTTACCGAACTTGCACGCCGAAACGGCATAAGAATGGTGTTCATATCACACGATGAACTGCGGATTCCGGGTTACCTCGTCAACGGCGTTCTGAAGAA
>JAEESG010000069.1 GCA_016286245.1 Clostridiales bacterium
TCAGGCGGTAGTGAGTGGAAATGCCGTCGCTTAACGGATAAAAGCTACCCTGGGGATAACAGGCTGATCTCCCCCAAGAGTTCACATCGACGGGGAGGTTTGGCACCTCGATGTCGGCTCATCACATCCTGGGGCTTGGAGCAGGTCCCAAGGGTTCGGCTGTCCGCCGATTAAAGTGGTACGCGAGCTGGGTTCAGAACGTCGTGAGACAGTTCGGTCCCTATCTGTCGTGGGCGCAGGATATTTGAGAGGAGCTGTCCTTAGTACGAGAGGACCGGGATGGACATACCGCCGGTGCACCGGTTGTTCCGCCAGGAGCACAGCCGGATAGCCGAGTATGGATGTGATAAACGCTGAAAGCATCTAAGCGTGAAACACACCTCAAGATAAGATATCCCACAAAGAAATTTGGTAAGGACACTTGAAGACTACGAGTTTGATAGGTCAGAGATGGAAGTACAGTAATGTATTAAGTTGACTGATACTAATAGTCCGAGGGCTTGAACAAGAACATGAGAAACTCTTTGCGTGCTTTATTCGGTTTTCAGGGTATACAGTACCCGGAAGACAGGCACCTTTAGCTCAGTTGGTAGAGCAACTGACTCTTAATCAGTGGGTCCCGGGTTCGAATCCCTGAAGGTGCACCAGCAGATTATTCTGCACGACAACTTAAACGGAAGTTCGCAGGAGTTTCTCTTGCGTCAGTTAGTGGCTTTAGCGCTGAGGGTCCACCCGTTCCCTTTCCGAACACGGTAGTTAAGCTCAGCTGTGCCTACAATACTTGGCTGGTAACGGCCCGGAAAGATCGGTCGCCGCTAACACCTTCATACATATGAAGGAATGCTTCCGTCGCGGATGTGGCGGAACTGGCAGACGCGCACGTTTGAGGGGCGTGTGGAGCATTCCATATGGGTTCAAGTCCCATCATCCGCACCAAAAAGCAAGACAGACCGCAAGGTTTGGCTTGCTTTTTTACGTTGGAAGGGACTTGAACACTAAGAGGGCTGCAGTCGGGAGCCCCGACGGGCAATTTCGCGTACAGATTCTAGACATTTTTATGATTTTTTGTTCTCGCGGAGAAATTTTTACTGTAATTTAAGCGAAAAGGAGCGCCTGAGGGCGCAGTCGGGAGCCCCGACGGGCATTATCGAGTCAAGGCCTTTGCGTTTTTGAAAATTTTTTTCGCTATGGGATTTTTATTGTTCACCCTTGAATTTTTATATCTTTTGAGGTAAAATGATAAAAATACTTAATTCAAGGACGATACAATATGCTTTTATTTGTTGATGCGTGTGCAAGACCGCAGTCGAGAACGTTAAAAATCGCTGAAAATATCGCAAAAAAACTGTCAGCCGACTGGGAAACGGTGAATTTGTATGAAGAAAAACTTTTGCCGCTCGATTATTGCGCACTTTTAAAACGCGATAAAGCCGCACAAAGCGCGGATTTTTCGGATGAAATGTTCCGCTTTGCAAAACAGTTCAAAGAAGCGGACGAAATTCTTGTCGCAGCGCCTTTTTGGGACCTGTCTTTTCCCTCAATTCTGAAATGCTATTTTGAAGCAGTCTGCGTCAACGGAGTTACGTTCGTTTACAATGAAAAAGGCGTCCCCGAGGGGCTTTGTAAGGCAAAAAGGCTTGTTTACGTAACGACCGCGGGCGGATTTATCCCGGAAAATAATTACGGATATAATTATGTCAAACAACTCTGCACCGACTTTTTCGGTATAAAGGAAACCACCTGTATAAAAGCCGAAGGCCTCGATATACAGGGCGCCGACGTGGAAAAAATCGTGAAAGCCGCACTTGACGAAGCGGATTTGCGGCTGTTTGAATGAAAAAATCAAAATATAAGAAAAAGACGCCTTTCGGCGTCTTTTTCTTTTGTGTGGCAGCAATTTGGCTTTATTTCGCAGTTCATTATTCAGATAATTCAGATGCGTCGTATCCGCATATCGTGCAGATATTGTTTTCGTCGAAATTATGCCCGAGCGGTCTTGTTTCTTCTTCAAACGTGTCCCCGCAGATTGAACATGTAATGGTCAGCAGACCGTATTCCGAGCACGTCTGCTCTTTTTGTTCTGTTATGATATCATATCTGTGCCCTTTGCGAAGCAGCTTTTCCGTTTTTATATTACCGCAAACGGAGCATACGTACTGCTTTGTTCCGCTTTCCGTGCAGGTAGGCTCCTTGACAACTTTTCCGGCAGAATGATAATATTTGTGCTTTTCCGACTTTTTAATGATTCCTGTTTCCGTAAAACCGCAAACGGAGCAAGAGCGTTCTTCGAGCCCTATTATCGCGCAGGAAGGCTCTTTGACCGTCGTCCATTCCCCGAATTCGTGAATATGCTCTTTGCAGGATGTCAGAACAGCCGCACATAGCATAATTGCCGTAAATAAAATAAAATACTTACCGTTTTTCATATTCAAACTATTTGTTTTTAATGTCTTGCAGCAACTGTATTATTTCCGCAAAGCCTATAAACATCATTCCGAAAACAAAATAGATTCCCCAAATAGTAAACATGGCTATATACGGGTTATAATTGAGCTGCTCGCCCAACGCTACTCCCAAGGTGAATCCCACAATGAAACCGCCGACAAAGAAAAACCATGCGATACCTTTCAGTATCCGCGCGACGATATTATATTCCTTTTTATCGGCATTTTCGGAATATTTCAATATCTCGTCATATTCTTCGTCCGTTACTTCAATCGGAATCTTTTTATAGTGTTTTTTTTCTTTTTCATCATAAAGGTAATATTCGGAACTGTATTCGCCGTCTGGTGAATATATTTTTTCGCATATACCCAATTCGACTAATTTTTTTGCTTTCTTTTCTTCGCATTTTTTCTTTTTTGTTTCCAAATAATTTTTTACTGTTTCGTTCATTTTTATTTCTCCTTTTAATTTACATCAAGTATTTCCAAACGATATGATCCTCCGGGTTCTATACAATCGGAGGCGTAACTGTAACCGTTTTTGAATTTTTCACCGGTTTTAATGCTTTCTGAGTAAAAAGTACCGGAATCTACGACGTAATCTTCATCATCGTAAAGCTTCCAACCTATTCTGCAAGACGAACTTTGTCCGGCGCCGTCGGAGTCGTATGTTTTTTCACCCGTGAAAAATATTTTTATACTATCCTCAGAATAAGATGCAAGAAATTCGCAAGATATGGCGGTAACTTTACAGCTGGAATCAACTGTGCCGTTGTATTTGTAATCTGAAATAGTTTTAGGCAATTTGGGAATTGTTATTTCCACTATTTGAGAATTTTTCGTTTTCAAAAATGTTTTTCCGCATGTTTCGCAGACATTATTTGCGTCGAAATCATGTCCGAGCGGTTTAATATTTTGATCCATTGTTGCACCGCAGAGTAAACAAGTCAGTTTTTTATTTCCGCTTTTTATGCACGTAGGCTCGGTTGTAATAATACCGTCGTCAAAGACGTGTTCTTTCTTCGGAAGATTTTCTGTTTTAATTTCGCCGCAAAGCGTGCAGGTGTATTGCTTTGTTCCTTTTTCAGTGCACGTAGGCTCGATTGTAATAACACCGTCGTCAAAGACGTGTTCTTTATTCGGAAGAATTTCTGTTTTGGTTTCGCCGCAAAGTGTGCAAGTATATTGCATTACTCCGCTTTCCGTACACGTAGGCTCGGTTGTAATAACACCGTCGTCAAAGACATGTTCTTTTTTCGGAATATTTTCTGTTTCAGCTTCGCCGCAATAGCACCGACTTTCCAAAAGACCTTCTTCCGTGCACGTTGGTTCTTTAACCGTTGTCCATTCCCCGAATTCGTGAATATGTGTCCCGCAAGAAGCTAAAATAACCGTAAAGAACAGAATTGCCGTAAGTAAGAGAGATATTTTGCTGTTTTTCATTTAATAAACTCCTTAAAATAATTTTTTATTTGTCAAAATGCGCTTGTTTCAAGTATTATACCATTCAAAACACATTTTGTCAACAAAAATATACATATATTGATAATTATTTATCTCTTTTAGTATAGTATAATATACATATGGAGGTGAAATAAAATGATTTACGACAGGATCAAGGAGCTCCGGGAAAAATCAGGTTATTCACAGTCCGCCCTGGCGAAGAAGCTTTCGGTTACGAGAAGCTCGGTAAACGCGTGGGAGATGGGCATATCCGTTCCGACCACGCAGTACGTTGTGGAAATGGCAAAAATTTTTTGTGTATCGACGGATTATCTTTTAGGTGTTGACGAAAAAGAGTATATGACGCTTGACGGGCTTTCAAAAAAGGAAATAAAAGTATTGTATGATATTATAGATTGTTTTCGATGTGAAAAAAGTAATTAAAAGAAATGTAAAAAAGGAAAAAGCAGGTTTTTAAACCTGCTTTTAATAATTTTCTGTATTTAATACCCCGCCCCGACTCCGTCGGGGCGGGCAAATGCGCGCAAATTTACTTAAAAACGCCTTTTTAAGTATTCTGCCAGATGCCGCACAGCGGTTTGAACGCCGCAAGGTCTTTGACAAGCATCATTTTATAGGTCGTTCCGCTGCCGCCCATGGCAATTTCGCCAGACGCGGGGCTGTCGACGATTTTTACGTCCGTAAGCCGTCCGTTGTCAAAGCGGGCTGCGATGAGCTTTGAGCCTGCGGGCGCGTTTTCTGCCGTATAAGAGACCGTCGAACCGCTTACACCGCCCGAAAGCGACGGCGTCGGTGCGGGAGGCTCGGCAGAATCCGGAATACGCCACTTGTACCTGCCTGCGTCCGCCGCCCAGTCCGTCTGACCGCCGTATTCTTCGGGATCCGACGAGAATACGACGTATCCTTCGTCCTCAAGGAAGGTGGGGGAGGATACGTAATAGTCTGTATAAATCTGTTTGTCCCGGTCGTCAAGCTCGGTGTACGGTGTGTAGTCTCCCGCCCATCTCGACACGTAATACTGCTCAAGGTTGTTTTGGTCGACTTCGTCGGGCGGAACCGGAACGAAGCCGTCAAGCTGCGTCTTCGGGCTTGCCGTAAAGTAGCCGCCGGAAAGAACGAGATTCGGTTTTGTTCCCGCTCCCGCGCTGCCGATGATGCGGAAATCCATATCCGCTATGCATGCGTTTCCGCTTACCGTTATGCGCGGCGAAGTATAGTCCGCGTCGTCGTAAACGATATACTGCATATTTTCAAATTCCGCGTCTCCCGAGAGATAAACCGAAAGATACGCTTCATCGCTGCCGTTGTTGAAGATAACGTTGTTCGTAAAGCGTCCGCCGCTTATATAAAACGTTCCGCCGTCGGCAAAAATCGGACCGGACATTTCTCCGCCCGTGAAATAATAGGTGTCCTGCGTCCAGGGCTGAATTGAAACGGTGATATTGCCGCTTGACCTGAAAACGCCGGGAGTCGTGCTTACGATATGGAAGTCTGTGGGATATACGACGTGGGTTGCCACACCATTTTCGTATGTTACTCCGTGTGTGCCGCCCGTAAACGTACCTTTGACGTCGAACGTGTGTCCGTTGAGATCAAACCAGATCGAGCGGTCGGAATCGTTTATTTCCCACGTTTCGCTCTGCGCGATTTCAGCGTCGGCAAGCATTTTAACGTATTCGTCATTATATCCGAACATGTAGTTGTCGTGGCTCGGTATCGTTTTTATTTCGTCCTCATAGTCTGTGGTCATTGCCGCCGCCGCAATAAGCGCTTCTCTGAGCGTCGGGTAGTATGTCAGCGCGTATTCGTCGTCAAGCGTTTCGTCGGTGTCGAAATCTCTTAAATAATACGATGACGATACGCATGCTTCAAAACCGTCTTCAAAGCCGTCCCACGAAAGAACGCCGCCGTTTGTTACCCTGACGCCGCCGCCTTTGATTTTTCCGCCGGAGGATGAGTCGATAAACGTAAGATTTCCTTTTACCGAAAGCATAAGGTTGTTTTCCGAAACGCTCGAAGTCAACGTGCCGTCAATCGTGTGTCCCGCAAGGTCGATTGCCGCGGAAACTCCTTCGGGAACAAAGAGAATATCGCTTCCGCCGCCGCCGATAAGGTCTTCGGTAAGCACTATCGTGCCGAGATCCGTGCCGGGCGCGGCGCAAAGCGTCTGTACCATTATATCCCACGGCGACGGCTCAACCCAGACTGCCGTGAGCACTATATCTTTTGTCAGCGTAAAACTGTCGCCCACGGCGTATACGTCGTTGTCAAGCAGCCAGCCGCCGAATACCTTGTTTTCGGGAATATAGAAGAATTCTTTTGCATGCGGGAACTGCGCCGTAGTTCCCATATTAAGCGGGAAGGGAGGCGAAACGGTGTTTCCGCTGTCGTCGTTCAGATACGCGCCGTTTCCGTCGAGCGTTATTGTCGGCATAACCGCGAGAACCGCCGTAAATTCGGTGTTTTCGCTTACGTAATACGACTCGCCTTCGGAGAATTCGTCGTTTCCCTTTTTCCAGCATATAAATTCCTTGCCGTAAGGCAGCGTAAAGAGGCTCTCGAATTTTTCAAGAGCAATTTCGGAGTCTTTTTCCACAGGAACCACTTCGGATGCGTCTTCGAAATTATAAGTAATCGCGGCAGGAACTATAATCTTTGCCGTGAGCTCAAAACCGTCCTTTACGATTGAGGAGTCGGAGAGGAAATATATTGTAAGCGTTTGTCCGCTCGTTATGAGTTCGTTTATGGTAAACGTACCGCCGACGTTTGTTGCAATAACCGTGCCCGTACCCGGCGTTCCGTCAAGGAAAGTAAGATAGTCGTAAGCCGCGGCTTCGGTCTTTCCGCCGCCGCTCAGCTTAATCACACAGTTTTCGGGAGCTTTTATCACGAGATAGCTGTCGTTGTATGTGCGGTATGCGCCGTCTTTTCCGCCGTCGTCGTAAATCCTGAACGAAAATCCGGGCGCCTTGTCTTTAAGATCCGCCGTGTCTGTGTCGTTTACCGGCATATTTACGTACCATCCGCCTTCTCCGTCTGAAATGAGAATCGGGAGATATTCGACAACCGCGTCGAAAACCGTATGTTCGTTTATAACAAATTCGTCGCCCGGCTGATACGTGGTGCCGCTTTCGCGTTCCTTCCAGCCGACGAATAACGTCTTTGCGGGAAGAGTGAAGTATTCGTCAAATTCGGGGAGCAACACGGACGAGCCTTTCGCAGCCTTAACGTCCGCCTCGTCGCCGTCGAAAGAATACGTAACGCCGCTCTGTATGCCCCAGAGCGCAGTAAGCACCGTGTTTTCCGTAAATGCCGCCTGTGCGCCCGCACCGTATGTTGATACTCCGTCGGAATATCCGGTAAACATCATGCCGGAAGGCACGTCAAACGTGCACTCGGGGAGTATGAACGGCACGCCGGACAGTATGTCCATGTCCGCCATTGCGCCTTCCGCACCGCCGCCGTTAAACGACAGAACACGCTTGGTTTCGGGGTCGAGAATCGTAACGTCAAGCATAAAGCCCGTATATCTGTTGCTGTTGTCGGATACGAACGAAATCTTTACCGCGTTTGAAGTCGATTCAAATTTTTCCGCCGTGAAGGGATATCCGCTGTACGGGCTTGCGCCGAGCATCACCGCCGTATCCGCGTCGGATACGGTAAGAATATCGCAGCCCTGCTCGGTTTTTCCTTCGCCGCTTATTGCGAAAACAAAGCCTGCGGGCGCCGTAAGCGTTATGCTTCCGGCACAGTAATTCGGGTAATA
>JAEESG010000007.1 GCA_016286245.1 Clostridiales bacterium
ACGGCTGTGGTGTTTTGTATATGCTTTGCTTTTTTCGGATATAAGGAAAAACTCGTCATTTATAACGGCGAAAGCAAGGAAATATACAAAACGTACGATATATACGACGGAATGGAGTTTTCCGTCGAGTTTGTGCATTCGGTGAATAAAAGTCCCGTAAAGGATTATTTTATCGTAAAAAACAATAAGCTTTACGCCGAAAAAACCGTTTATTCCGCGTTCGGAGCGGGCGTGCAGACCGAAATCGAAGAAGGACAGACGCTGTCTTTCGATAAAGACGGAAATATGGTGGTTGAAGGCTTCGATATCGAATTCGATAAGATAAAATATATCGTCGGCACCGTGTCCGACCATATTCTTGAAATAGAGGGACAGAAAATAAGCCTTACCGAAGCGTGCGGAAAAAACGCGCACGTTGTGTTTGAAATCAGGCGAATAAGGAGATAAAACAATGGCAGAAATTCAGAATACCGAAAACGTTAAGACAGCCGACGAGCTGTTGGCGGAATTTGACAGGGAATCAAATACGAGACAGTTTTCGGGAAAAATCGGGCTCGTTTTGAAGATACTGTTTATGGCGTTCGCCGCATTTATTTTCGGAACGCGGTTTTTTACGCTGCCCGAGCAGGTGAGAATGTCGTCTTTTCTCGGAATAATAATATTCCTCGGATTTATAATTTATCCGCTTTATAAAAAACAGACGGCAAGAAGAAACTTTATACCGTGGTACGACCTCGTTTTCGCAGTTGTCGGCGCAACGCCGTATTTTTACTACGCGTTCAATTTCAGGGAAATAACGACAAGGGCGGTTGCGATAAATACGCTTGATAAGGTTATGGCTGTAATCGGCATACTGTTTTTGTTTGAGCTTTGCAGAAGAGCGGTGGGCATCCCGATTTTGTTCGTTGCGGGCGGATTTATCGTGTACGCGTTCGTGTACGGAAAATCGCTTCAGTCGATACTGTATAACCTTTTCTATACGACAAACGGCATACCCGGCACGCCGCTGAACGTGTGCTCCACGTTCATAGTGTTCTTCATCATTTTGGGCTCGTTTCTGGAAAAGACGGGAATAGGAACGTTTTTCGTCGACCTTGCAAACTCCGTCGCCGGATACGCGTCGGGCGGACCCGCAAAGGTTGCGGTAATCTCGTCGGCGCTTGAGGGAATGTATTCGGGAAGCTCGGTTGCTAACACCGTCGGAAGCGGAAGCGTAACCATCCCGGTAATGAAGAGTATAGGCTATAAGCCGGAATTTGCGGCGGCGGTTGAGGCCGCGGCGTCGACCGGCGGACAGATCATGCCTCCCATCATGGGGGCGGCGGCGTTTCTGATGTCTGAAATCACGGGAATTCCGTACGTAACCATCGCGGTAGCGGCAATACTGCCCGCGGCGCTGTATTTTACGGGAATATTCTTTATGATACACTTTGAAGCGAAAAAACTCGGACTTAAAGGCCTTCCGAAAGAAAGCATACCGAATTTCTTCAAACTGTTTTTCACAAAAGGATACCTCTTTCTGCCGATAATAATGCTCGTAACGCTTATGGCATTTAACAGAACGCCCGCGCAGTCGGCATGTATGGCAATTTTAACGACCATGTTCATAATGCTTGCGACGGATATCGTAAAAATGATAAAAAAGCTGAGCAAAAAAGAAGACGTCGCGTCGGATATCATAGATACCGTGCTTCTTTTCGTTCCGGTAGCCGCATTCTTTATCGCAATGTTCGTAATCGGCATGAAAATGGAAAACGCGGCGATTATTTCGGGACTCCTCTATATAATCACGTCGTTTATCGGCAAACAGACCAAGGAATCTGGCAAAACGGCGATAGAAGCGCTTGAAGGCGGTATAAGAAATACGATGGGCGTAACGCTTGCATGCGGACTTGCGGGCATAGTTGCGGGAGTAGTTACGATAACGTCCCTCGGCTCGACGCTTATCGACCTTATCGTGCCGATAGCGCATAATAACCTGTTCTTTGCACTGTTCTTGACAATGCTCACGTGTATCGTGCTCGGCATGGGCGTGCCCACGACGGCAAACTACCTCATTATGGCGACGATAACGGCGCCGATACTCGTAAAAATGGGCATACCGCTGCTTGCGGCGCATATGTTCGTGTTTTATTTCGGAATAGTTGCCGATATTACGCCGCCCGTTGCACTTGCGGCATACGCGGGAAGCGCGATTGCAAAGTCAAATCCGCTGAAAACCGGAGTTACGGCTACGCGCCTTGCACTCACGGCGTTTATCATACCGTACATATTTGCGTTTAACCCGAAAATGCTGTTTATCGAGGCAAACGCACTCGACGTCGTACTAATAATAATAACGTCGATTATCGGTATTATCGCGATTTCCGCGGGACTTGAGAGATTTTTCGTAAGAAAACTCGCGGTGTACGAGGTAATTTTGCTTCTTGTCGGCGGACTGCTCATGATTTACCCGGGACTCGTTACGGATGCGGTCGGAGTCGGACTTATAGCGGTTGTCGCGGTAGTGCAGTTTATCATAGGTAAAAAAGCAAGAGAATAAATTTTAAAGCGGCGGAGAATCCGCCGCTTTTTCACATAATTCAAAAAACTTGACAACCTGACGCACGTATGATATAATGAACAAAAATCAGAAGGAGGAAGAATAATGCAAAACGAATTCAGAATGATGCGAATGCTTTGCTCCCGGACAGATTCAATGTGCGGGTTTATTCTTGCGCCTTCCGATAAACAGGTTCTTGCATAGAATAAAAGCATTGATGCCGTCCGGAAGTTGCAAGACTTCCGGTTTTGTTGTTTATAGGCAAAAAGAAAGGTAAAAAAATGATTGAACTTGAACATTTGAGTAAAGTGTTTGACGCCTCGTCAAAGAATATAAAAGCCGTAAACGACGTGTCCTTGAAAATTGAGAAGGGCGACGTGTACGGCATAATAGGACTTTCCGGCGCGGGAAAATCCACGCTTGTAAGATGTATAAACTTCCTCGAAAAGCCGACGGGCGGAAAAGTCGTCTTTGACGGAATCGACCTCGGAACGCTTCCGCATAAGGAACTGCTCAAACAAAGACAGAAAATGTCCATGATATTCCAGAATTTCAACCTCCTGTCGCAGAGAACGGCGCTTAAAAACGTGTGCTATCCGCTCGAAATAATAGGAACGCCCAAAAAGGAAGCGCAGGAAAAGGCGAAAAAACTGCTCGATACCGTGGGACTTTCCGATAGGATTTATTCGTATCCCGCACAGCTTTCGGGCGGACAAAAGCAGAGAGTCGCAATAGCAAGAGCGCTTGCAACCGACCCTCAGGTGCTGCTGTGCGACGAGGCGACAAGCGCGCTCGACCCGAATACGACAAGAGCAATACTTTCGCTTCTCAAAAAGATAAATACCGAAATGGGCGTTACGATAATCGTAATCACCCACGAAATGAAGGTTGTAGAACAGATATGCAATAAGGTCGCGGTAATAGAAAACGGAAAGATCGTGGAACAGGGCTACGTAAAGGAGATATTCATGTCGCCCTCGTCCGATATCGCAAAGGAACTGATTCTTCCGAAATACGAAAACGCAAATAAAACGCTTTCGCAAAGAATTTTGAGAATTGCGTTCGACGGACGCTCGTCCGTGGAGCCGCTTATTGCAAATCTGATCCTTGAATGCAGGGTCGTCGTGAATATCATGGGCGCCGACATGAAGGACATAAACGGCGTTGCGTACGGACAGATGCTGCTGCAGCTTCCCGAGGACGATACCGCGGTAAACAGAATAAAAGCCTACCTTGATAAAAAAGACGTAAAGTACGAGGAGGTGTGAAAATAATGATAGAAGCATTGGATAATATACTCGGAACGGGTATGACCGTAATGTACTTGAATTCGATAGCAACAACCGTCAAAATTACGCTGACCAGCACGTTTCTTGCGTACCTTATCGGTTTTCCGCTCGGAATAATTCTTTACGGAACTGCATCGGAAAGCATTTTTCCGAATAAATACGTAAACGCGGTAACGGGATTTATCGTAAATATATTAAGATCCATACCGTTTGTAATACTGCTCGTAATGACACAGCCGCTCGCAAGCGTGATTATCGGCACAAGACTTGGAGATAACGCGTTTATTTTCCACCTCGTAATAGCGGCAGCCCCCTTTGTCGCAAGAATGATAGAGTCCTCGCTTAAAGAAGTCGACGCAGGCGTCATAGAAGCGGCGCAGTCGATGGGCTCGAACAATTTTCAGATAATAACGAAAGTGGTAATTCCCGAAGCAAAACCGTCCCTTATAATAGGAAGCGCGATTGCTATAACGACAATTCTCGGATATACGCCCATGACCTATCTGATAGCGGGCGGAGGCCTCGGAGAAATGGCGGTAAGATACGGCCTTTATAAGTTCGACGAACAGACCATGTATATTTCGTCGATACTTCTCATAATTCTCGTGCAGATACTCCAGGAAACGCTGAATCATATAGCAAAATCAAGCGATAAAAGAATACGAAACAAATAATTTTTAAATAAAAAAAGGAGAAAAATCATGAAAAACACACTTAAAATTTTAGCTCTCGTAATTGCGGCACTTCTGGTGTTTGCAAGCTGCACAAAGCAGGCGGACGACAAAAAAATCGTGGTTGCCGCAAGCTCGACTCCCCACGCGGAAATCTTAGAGCAGTGCACAGACGCTCTCAAAGAACAAGGCTATACGCTTGAAATCAAGGTTATGGACGACTATATCATCCCTAATACCGCAACGGAAAGCGGCGACGTTGACGCAAACTATTTCCAGCATCAGCCGTACCTCGATGAATTCAACGCAAGCAACGGCACGCACCTCGTAACCGTCGCAAAGGTTCACTATGAACCCTACGCCGTTTACGCGGGCACGAGTAAGTCTCTTGACGAGATTCCCGAAGGCGCAAAGATAGCGGTTCCCAATGACCCGTCAAACGAAGCGCGCGCGCTTCAGCTCCTTGCGGCAAAAGGATTTTTCAAGCTTGCCGACGGCGCAGGCCTTAAGGCAACGAAGCTTGATATAACCGAAAACCCGAATAACTACGAGATAGTTGAAATGGAAGCGGCTCTTTTACCGTCCGTTCTCGACGAAGTGAACGTTGCCGTTATAAACGGCAACTACGCAATCGGCGCGGGACTCAAGGTTTCAGAAGCGCTTGCGGTTGAAGACGCAGAGTCGGAAGCCGCTCAGACGTTCGCAAATATCATCGTCGTAAAAGAGGGCAACGAGAATAACGAAAAGATTAAGGCGCTCGTAAACGCAGTTCAGAGCGAAAAGGTAAAGACGTTTATCGAAGAAAAATACGATAAAGCCGTAATAGCAATATTCTGATAATCAAAAAAATAAAAAAGAGGCGTGAAAACGCCTCTTTTTTTGTTATTTTCTGCGGCTTTTGAATAAAAGCGCCGAAATAAGCGAAAAAAGCATGACCGCGGAAATTCCCGCCGCCGTGCCGGTAAGACCGCCCGATAAAATGCCGAAAACCCCTTTTTCGTCAACCGCCTTCTGCACACCCTGTATCAAAGAGTGCCCGAATCCGAGAAGGGGAACCGACGCGCCAGCGCCCGCAAAATCGGCAATATATTTGTATACGCCGAGAGCCGATAAAACCGCGCCCGCAACGACGTAACCGACAAGTATGCGCGCGGGAGTAAGCTTCGTCTTGTCAATCAGTATCTGCGCGATAACGCAGAGAAGTCCGCCTACCATAAATGCCCATAAATACTGCATATAATTCTCCTTTTTATTCGGATTTGAGAACCGCCATGTGCGCAATCGCAGGAATGGATAACCCCTGCGTTACACTCTGCGGACTCATCATGGCACCTGTGCCGATAACGCCGATTTTTTTGCAAAATCCCGAACTCAGTAAAGAAAATAAATGACCGCACGTAACGACGGCGCTGCATCCGCAGCCGGAGCCTCCGCATCCGACGTTCTGCGCGCTTTCGTCATAAATCATCTCCCCGCAGTCCTTGAGCAGACCTTCGCGGTAAATTCCCTTGTTTTGCAATATTTCTTCGCAAATGTTGCGTCCTTCTCTGCCAAGGTCGCCCGTCGCGATAAAATCAAAATCGGAAAGGGAAGAAGCTTTTGCATAAGCTTCAATCGTGTCGGCGGCGGCGGGCGCCATTGCGGCGCCCATGTTTGCGGGATCTCTGATCCCGAAATCATTTACGATACCGTAAATGCCGCCGCCTATGAAAACGCCGCTTTCATCTTTGGCCGCCTTTGTCAGAAGAACCGCACCCACGCCCGTTACCGTGGTCTGTGCGGTAGTGCCGGGGACGGCGCCGTATTCGAGAGGGTATCTGAATTGCCGTTCCGCCGAGCAGAAATCGGAGGATGCGACGACTATCGCATTTTTCACATGTCCCGAGTCAATCATAACCGAGGCGCAAAGCAAACCCAGAACGAAAGTCGAACACGCGCCGTAAAGGCCGACGTAGGGAATGTCAAAACCGGCAAGACCGTAACCGGTTGAGGTGCATTGATTCATAAGGTCGCCGCCGAACATGATGTCGACGTCCTGCTCTTTTATGCCGGCTTTTGATAAGAGCATGTTTACGGTAACGCGCACGGCTTCTTCCTCGCCTTTTTCAAAGGTTTTCTTTCCGAGACTGTCTTCGCCCAGATAAATGTCGAGCGTGTCTCCGAGAGGCCCGTCTTTTTCATATTTTCCGCCGCAGCAGGCGGTGCTTGATATTTTGATTTTGTTTTTGAAAGCTATAACCGAACGCGAAGAAACTCGCTGCGCATAATTCATAAAACTCTCTCCTTTTTTGTTTTATTTTTAGCAAATAAGGAAGAATTATTCATTAATTATGTTGACAAAAATGGGTAAAAATGCTAAAATTAAACAAAAAAGAGGTGTAAAATATGAAAATTCACGGCGATATTAAGGAAGTAAAAAAAGGCTTTGATATTCTTGCCGATAAAAGCGTAAAAGCCGATATCGAAGTAAGAAAAATGAAAAGAGGAAGCATAGAGGTTGAAGGAAAAGACGGTAAATATACGATAAAGTATAAAATTCTGCCCGAATTTTTCAGAGCCCTTTCGATAATGACCTATCAGATAAAGAGCGGTAAAAAGAACTTCAAAATAACCGAAAAAAGGAAGTTCGATACCTGCGGAATTATGGCGGATATGTCAAGAAACGCGGTGCTTAAGGTCGAATCCGTAAAAAGACTGCTTCGTTATATGGCAAAAATGGGACTCAATATGCTCATGCTCTATACCGAGGATACCTATAAAATGGAAAAATATCCGTATTTCGGATATTTCAGAGGCGCGTACGAAAAGGAAGAATTAAAGGAAATCGTATCCTACGCCGAAAAACTCGGCGTCGAAGTAATTCCCTGCATACAGACTCTCGGACACCTCGGAAGAACGCTGCGCTGGCCGTACGCATGGCGTATAAAGGATAATAACGAAGTGCTTCTTATAGATGAGGAAAAGACGTATGAATTCATCGAAGAGATGTTCAAGACGTGCAGAGAGTGCTTCAAGACAAATAAAATCCACGTCGGCATGGATGAAGCGCACGGCGTCGGACTTGGAAATTATCTTACAAAGCACGGACTTCATGATAGATTCGAACTCCTTTCAAGACACCTCGGAAGAGTGTCGGCACTTGCCGAAAAGTACGGCTTCGAGCCTATGATGTGGAGCGATATGTTCATGAGACTCGGCTCGCAGAGCGGGGGATACTATGACCTCAACGCAAAGCTCCCGAAAAATATTTCGTCGCTCATACCCGAAAAAATGTCCATGGTTTACTGGGATTACTATAACCTCTCCGAAGACGTGTGCGACGGCATGATAAAAATCCATAAGAAAATGGGTAAACCCATAGTCTTTGCAGGCGGCATCTGGACCTGGACCGGCTTCCAGGTAAACTATGAAAAGACTTTCGCCACAACCGAAGTCGGACTCAACGCATGCGTAAAACACGGCGTAAAGGACGTGTTCGCTACGATGTGGGGCGACGACGGCGCGGAATGCAGCATATTCGAAGGACTTCTCGGACTCCAGCTGTACGCGGAATATAATTACAGCGACGACAGAAGCGATAAGCACCTCAAGGAAATGTTTAAAATCTGCACCGGACTTGATATGGATGCGTTCCTGCTGTTAAGTATCGATACCTTTAACGACAGCAGATGCAGAGAGAGAAACGCGACGATAAGCAAACAGGTTTATTATCAGCTTATCATGGAAGGACTTTTCGATAAGCACCACGCGCTTCTCGACCTTAAAACGCATTATAAGAAATACCTCGATAAACTTAAAAAACTTCCGCCGCAGGGCGAATTTGAGTATCTGTTCGAAGAGGCGCGCCTTTATACGCAGGTTGTGTACGAGAAATGCAATTCCGGAAACCGCCTTGTTGAAGCATATAAGGCAAACGACAGAAAAGAACTCGCAAAACTCGCAAAGGAATTCGACCACCTCAGCGAAAGCTATAAGAAACATCACGATAAAGTGGCGGAAATATGGTATATGAATAATAAGCCGTTCGGTTTTGAAGTGATAGACGAAAGACTTTTCGCGCACGAAGGACTTTCAAAGAGAGCCGCACAGAGAATAAGAGACTACCTCGACGGTAAGGTTGAAAAACTCGAGGAACTCGAAGAACCGAGACTGTGGTTTGCAGGAATGGGCAACCCGTTCATACATAACTACTTCACGTCAATGATAATGACAATATAAAACTGAATTAAAAAAATCCCGCACGAAAACCGTGCGGGATTTTTTAATTGTGTTTCATGTACTTTTTCGTGAAAAAGTACGCAAAAAGGCTTTTGTCCCTTTCTCTCAGGGGAGAGAAAGAAACCCAAAGAGAGCTGAAACATTAAAAAGGTATATATCCGCACTTTTGCAGTAAAATTTCACCTAAAACGCAAACAAAAAATTGAAAGTTCTTTGCCGAGCTTTCTTTCAAGAAAGCGAAAAAATTAATAAACCCCCGATGCCAAAGGCATCGGGGGTAACTTTATTCATTTTCATTCAGCCGTCTTGAAAACTCTCGAACAGTAGTATTTGAGACACTGTACGGTTTTCGGCGGAGCCGAAATCACAAGCGATTTTTTAACTCCGTTGGAGGAGTAAACAATCGTGTATGCGAACTTGTCGTTTTTTTTGCACGTGAAGAAAAGCGGGGCGGGGGCGGAAGCGTCGATTCCCTCCGAAACGCTTTCAATGTCGGCGGTTTTGAAGGTGAGATAAACTTTTCTCGTCCTTTCGGCAAGTATTCTCGAAAGCTCGAATTCTCCCGTTGCGATTATGTATTCGTATTCAACTTTTGTGTATCGCAGCACGAAATAGGTTACGAAAAGAATCGCAACCAAAAGGAAAAAGCTTACTGCGGGCATGGTGTTTAGCGTTGCGCGCATCGAAAAAATGATTATTAAAAGAGAAACAAGACAAATGGCGATTCTTGCAAGAATAACGCCGGGCGTTGTGTCAACGGAAGTAAGAAATTCGGCGTATCCCGCGTTTAAGTTGTCGGGTTCGTATTTTTTCATAATATCAATTCTTTCTGTGTTTTTTTATATTATATAATATTTTTTTAATTATTTCAATAAAAAAAGAAAAAATACCGCAGAAATAATCTGCGGTATTTACGGCGCAATCAGTCTTCTTTTGAAATTTCTATTTCTATTTCTTCGTCGGGCTTTTCTTCGAAAAGATCTTCAAATACGTCGTCCTCGGATTCTTTTACGAATTTCTTTGCTTTTTCGATTTTGTCCGTAATTTCCTTTGCCTTCTCGTCCAGCTTTTCTTCTCCCTCAATTGAAACGTTTATATCGGAGTTGTCGGTATCTTCAATACTGTCGTCAATGCCTTCTATCGAAAGGGAGATTTTGAGTTTTTTCAGAAAAACGGCGATTGCGGTGAAAACTGCCGCAAGGGAGACGAACGCGCCGATCCAGTAAACTAATTTTTTCATAAAAAACCCTCCTTAAAAAATATCTTTACTGCTTCTATAATAAGTATACCATTTTTTTTCAAATAATGTTGAAAAAAATATTAATTTTTTTGGTTAATTATTAACAAATGCGTGTTATAATATATAAAATATTATTATAATTGGAATTATTATGCAAACCTCGCGGAATAATTCAGCTCTCTTTGGTTACTATCTCTCCCCCCCGAGAGAAAGTACCGGCAAACGTTCCCCTTGCGCTGTAAAAATCAAATGAGCTGTTTGTTCTTACTGAATATCACCAACAAAACAAACTATAAAGGTTTCAGCTCTCTTTGGTTACTATCTCTCCCCTGAGAGAAAGTAACAGGAAAAAATAAAACATAAATTCCAAAAGAAAGGAATAAAAAAATAGATGTGTGGATTTGCGGGAATATTTAAGGCGTATCCTCTGACGGAGCAGGATAAGGCAGACCTCGAAAAAATGTCCGAATGCATAAGGCACAGAGGACCCGACGACGCGCAGTCGGTTGTGGATACCGACGCGGCGCTTGCGTTCAGAAGATTAAGTATCATTGATCTTGAAAAGGGAACGCAGCCGTTTACCGATAAAAGCGGACGGTTTACGGGAATTTTCAACGGCGAAATTTATAACTATCTTGAAATAAGGGACAACCTTATGAAAGAGGGGTACGTTTTCGAAACCCGCTCGGAAATAGAAACCATCGTTACATTGTATGAAAAAGTCGGGGAAGAGTTCATAAAAGAGCTTCGCGGAATGTTTTCGATAGTCATTTACGACAGAGTCGAAAAGACGCTTTTCGCGGGCCGCGACCCGTTCGGAATAAAGCCGTTCTATTATAGGGAGAATAATGACGGAATAGTATTTTCGTCGGAATTCAAGGCGTTTTTGTTCGACAGCAATATGCCTTCCTATTCGGTAAACGACGAGTATCTGCAGAGCTATTTTACGTTCCAGTACGTAACGGAGCCGGATACCGTAACGAACGATATAAAAATACTGCCCGCGGGACATTACGCATTTATAAAACAGGGCGAAAAGGTAATCCCGAAACCGTATATAGATATTTCCTTCAAGCCGGAAAGAAAAATCTCGTTCGACGAAAAGGAAAAAAGGCTCAGAAAAGCCGTTGAAAACAGTATTGCGGCGCACATGCTCAGCGACGTTCCGGTAGGCTCGTTTTTGTCGAGCGGAATAGATTCCGCCGTAATTACCGCCGTTGCGTCAAAGATATGCCCCGGTATAAAGGCGTTCACCGTTGCATTCGGCGTAAAGGATTATTCCGAAATAGATAACGCGTCCGAAATCGCAAAGCATATAGACGTAGAGCATATAAAGCTTGAAGCGGGACTCGACGAATTCTTCGGCGCGTATGATAAGGTGATGTATCACCTCGATTCGCCCATGGCGGACCCGTCTGTCGTTGCGATATATCTGATTTGCGAAGAAGCCGCAAGACACGTAAAGGTCGTGCTTTCGGGAGAGGGCTCCGACGAATTTTTCGCGGGATATAAGGTTTACCGCACGGCTCTTTCGGCGGATAAAATATTCAATCTTCCGTCGCCGCTCAAAGCGCCGCTGAAAATGCTTGCAAAGACGCTTCCCGACAGCGTGAAGGGCAAACACCTGCTTGCAAGGGGAACAACGCCGGTTGAAGAAAGATTTGTAGGAAATTCGTTTATTTTTGACGAAAAAGAAAAGGCAAAATTTTATAAAAAGGCAAACCCGGACTTTAAATTTACCGACAGAACAAAAGATATCTACAAAAACGTCGAGGGAATGTCAACCCTTACCAAAATGCAGTACTGCGATATGAATACGTGGCTGAAAAGCGATATTCTCGTAAAGGGCGACAGACTTTCCATGGCGCATTCGCTCGAGGCGAGAGTTCCGTACCTCGATAAAGAGGTGTTCGAGGCGGCGCGCATACTTTGCGATGACGATAAACTGAGAAACGGAACGACAAAATATATTTTGAGACACGCATTCCGCGACATCGTAAACGAGGAGACGGTAATGCGCCCGAAACTCGGTTACCCCGTTCCGATAAGGGTATGGCTCAAGGACGAACTGTACGACTGGGCGGAAGGTATAATAAAATCCCCGTACGCCGACGAATATATAGATAAGGAGCAGGCTCTGAAGCTCCTTGAGGCGCACAGAAAAGGCGAGGGAGACTATTATAAGCAGATATGGACGATACTCACGTTCATAAGCTGGTACAGAATATATATCGGCGAAGCGGATAACACAAGAAAGATGATACTTGACGGAAGACTTTAATCAAAAAACCGTGAGAAAGGGAGAGTGCGATGCAGAATAAAGCGTGTGCGATAATATGCGAATATAACCCTTTTCATAACGGTCATAAGTACCAGATAGAGTATATAAAAGAGAATTACGGCCTGCCGTGCGTGTGCATAATGAGCGGAAATTTCGTTCAGAGGGGAGAAATTGCCTTTGCCGATAAGTACGCAAGGGCGAAAAAGGCGGTCGAGAACGGAGCGCAGATAGTGCTTGAACTGCCGTTCCCGTATTGCTGTATGACGGCGGAAAAGTTCGCGATGTCGGGCGTGGAAATAGCCGAAAAGTGCGGAATGTGTTCTCATATCGCGTTCGGCTCGGAATGCGCGGATATCGAGAAAATAAAAGCCGTGGCAGTTCTGCTTCTTGATGCGGATTTCAAAAAAGAACTCGAAAGGTCGAGGAAGGAAAATCCCGAAAAGAGCTTCGCATCGCTCAGGTGCGATGCGGTTCGTGAAAAACTCGGGGAGGAATATGCAAAAATACTCGAAAACCCGAATGATATTCTGGCGGTGGAATACGTAAAGGCGATAGTTAAAAAGAAAAGTGCGCTTGTGCCGATTGCGGTAAAGAGAACGGTGCGCTTTGATGAAGAACGGGGCGAATTTGCACCGTCTTCTTTTATAAGACTGAAATTTTACGAAAAAGACGAAAAAAACGGGAAATATCTGCCGTATAATATTTCCGAAATTAAAAAAGATATATTCGGCAAAGAAAAAATAAACGAATTTACAAAAAACGTGCATATCTCACTTTTGCGCGAAACGCCCGAAAGATTAAAAAACATAAGCGAACTCGGCGGAGGCCTCGAATATGCGCTCATTTGCGCCGTAAAGAACAGCGAAAACATCGGAGAAGCTTTGGAAAAGCTCAGGTGCAAGACGCTTACAAACGCAAAAATAAGACGGATGTTTTTGTTTTCGTTTTTCGGGGTAACGAAGGAAATGGAAAAGGAAATGCCGGAGTATACAAGCGTTCTTGCAATGTCAGAAAGCAAGTGCGCCGCAGACCTTATGCGAAAAGCGAGAAAAGAAAAGAGAATCATTATCGCGCAGAAAGCGGGCGCGGTAAGAAAGAATAAAAAGGCGTATGAACAGTATAAATTCTGCGAAAACGCGGAAAAAATTCTGAAATTATGTTAAAAAAGTGCGGCGGAGGTTTTTATGCAGTATTATAACAAACTTGTAAAGAAATCTTTCGGCAGGGCAAAAGACGACGACCGCGCGGTGAGCCTTAATCAGCTTGTAAACCTGTGCTGTGAGAAAATATCGGCAAAATACAAAAAAGACGTGATTTTCAAGGATTTCGGACTTCCGCTTTTCGTCAAGGGCGATATCGAAGAAGTGATAAACAAAATAATTTTTGAAATTGAAAAGCACATGGATAAAGAAGAACTGCACGTCTGCCTCGAAAGAGCAAAAAGGCGCGAATACGCGAATATGTCCGTGCTCGACGAAAACGGAAACTGCCTGTCGGAAACACAGTTTGAACTGTATCTCGGCGTTCCTTCGACGGTAATAAGCGACAAGGATAAGGACGAAATCGACAGAAAAATCGAAAAAGCTCTTGTTTGACAAAAAAGCGTATTAATAGTATAATATATATAATATATTTATATAAGGGAAAGGATGGTTCCGATGCGGATAATGGGAATAGACCCCGGGCTTGCGACTGTCGGCTACGGAATCGTCGACTATTATAAAAACGAATTCAAAACGTACGATTACGGTGCGGTGCTAACGAAAGCGGGCAAAAAGACGGAATTAAGACTTGAGGAAATATACGAAAATATAGAGGAACTCATAAAAATCTCGCATCCCGACGCGGTATCGATAGAAAAGCTGTATTTCAACACCAACGAAAAGACGGCGGTAAACGTGTGCCAGGCAAGGGGCGTTATACTTCTTGCCGCGACAAGAAACAAAGTCCCCGTTTTCGAGTATACGCCCTTACAGATAAAGCAGGCGGTAACAGGATACGGAAGAGCCGAAAAAAAGCAGATAATCTATATGGTAACAAAGATTTTGAATTTGAAAAAGGAGCCCACCCCCGACGACGCGGCGGACGCGCTCGCAATGGCAATATGCCATGCGTATTGCTCGGATTCGATGTTGTTTGATTTGAAAGAGCGTTTTTAAGGAGGTAGAATAATGAAACTCATTATGGCCGTAATACAAAACGATGACTCGCAGGAAGTAATATCGGAACTCATTAAAGAAGGATATCATTCAACAAAAATAGCGTCAACCGGCGGTTTTTTGTCGTCGGGAAACACCACGCTCATAATAGGCGTCGAAGACGAAAAGATGGACGACGTAATAAAAATCATATCGGAGCACAGCAAAGTGCGCTCACAGTACGTTCCCACAAACATTTATCCGTCGCTTGAGGTCGGCGGCACGATAAAGGTGCAGACGGGCGGAGCGACGATATTCGTTATGAACGTAGAGCAGTTTTTACAGATATAAAAGCGTGATTTTGGGAGTTTTCGCATGGCAAAGGAATTGAAAAACGCGCACGCCTTTCTCGTTTTGGAGCAGTCGCAGACCTTCTCAAATGAATATGCGTACCGCCTGGCGTCGGAGATACTCTGCACTGAAGAGGACGAAAACAAAAGACCGTGCGGGAAATGCGCTTCTTGCAGAATGGCTGAAAACAAGACGCATCCGGACATACTCGTTTTCGGACGCGCAAAAGTGAGCGTTGACGACGTAAGGGAAATGATAAGACAGGCTTATCTTGCGCCGAACTCGGGGGATAAAAAGGTATTTGTTCTCGAGGGAATCGATAAATTCAACGCGCAGTCGCAGAACGCCATGCTGAAAATACTTGAAGAGCCGCCGAAAGGCGTGTATTTCGTGCTTACGGGCGCAAACAAAAACGCGGTTCTGCCGACGGTGCTTTCGAGAACCTTTGCGGTTCTGCCGAAAGAAAGAGACGCAGACGAAAATTTTGAAAAATATCTTTCGGGAGACGAAACAAAAGAGAGTAAAGAGATATTGAAACAGTATATCGAAACGTATCCCGACGCAAAAGCGGAGGAATTCCCGACGGAATCGGTTCTGAAAGCGTATGCGCTTGCAAATGATTTTTACGGAGGGGAAAAAAGGAACGCGGTTTCGGAGTTCCCGCGTTCAAGAGAAGAAGCGGCAATTTATTTTAGGGCGTTTATGCTTTTTTCGAGAAATATATTCGTATATAAGCTCACAAACGGGAAAATACCGGAAAACGAGAGCGCGGAGTTCAAAAAAATCTGCGCGAAAACCTCGGCAAGAAGCGCCGCCGCATATTATGAGATTTTTGAAACAGCATATTTAAACAACGACAGTTTTGCAAATATAAACGCGCTTTACGCATATCTTTCGGAGCAAATATAAGCGCGTTCGTTTGAAAGGATAAAAAATAAGAATGAGTAACAATAATCAGAAAAGCGAAAACACGATGCATCAGGACGGCTCCATAAACACGAAAAAAGGCTTTTTCCGACCTTTTCAGAAAAAGAAGAAGAAAAACCCCGATAATAACGCAACGGGTATCGTTCCGGCAAAAACCGTAAACGCAGATAAAAATCAGAACGGGGAAAATCCTAAGAATAACCGCGGCGAAAACACAAACAAAAACGATAAGCATAACGGCAACGAAAATTTCAAGAAGAACAGAAGCCGCAGACGCCGCGGAAATAATAACCATAACGGCAAAATAAACAATAATCAGCAGGAAAACGGCAGTCAGAATAATAAAAGCGCAGACACAAACCGCCACAATAACGGCAAAAAGCAGGAAAAAAGCAGAAATAACGAGATAAAAGGGCTTTCCCCGCTTTCAAAGGATATGAAGCTGTTTTCGGGAATAAGCAAAAGCGACATTGAAAACTTTTCGGCAAAATCGGAAAAGGAGCCGTCGCTCGAAGAAAAGTATAAAAACGCGGTTCCTCTTGCCGAGCAGATAGCGCTTGAAGAAGAAAAGCGCAGAAGAAAGCCGAAATCAATGCAGAAAAACGAAATCGACAGGTCGGGCATTTCAAATTCCGACGAAAACGGGAAGGAAGAAAAAAAGGCGTATGAAATAATAGGCGTTCGTTTTCGCGAAGCGGGAAAAATATATTATTTCGACCCCAAAGGCAACGACGTGCCGTTCGGAACGCCGGTAATCGTTGAAACCGCGCGCGGCAGCGAATACGGCTATACCGCAATATCAAACAGAATAGTGCCCGCCGAAAACGTAGTGCTTCCGCTCAAGGAAATAAAGAGAATAGCAACCGCCGCCGATACCGAAAAGTACCTCGCGAATAAGGCGCTTGAAAAAGAGACGGCAAAGATATTCAACGAAAAGGTAAAGGCGCTGGGACTGAATATGGACCTCGTCTTCGTGGAATATACGTTTGACAACGCAAAACTGCTGTTTTATTTCACGTCGGAAACGAGAGTCGATTTCAGAGAACTCGTAAAAGAACTCGCAATGGTGTTCAGAACGAGAATAGAACTTCGCCAGATAGGCGTAAGGGACGAGGCTAAGATAATCGGCGGACTCGGCGCATGCGGAAGAACCGTTTGCTGCAATACGTTCTTAGGTGATTTCGCACAGGTTTCGATAAAGATGGCAAAGGACCAGGGACTGTCCCTTAATTCCTCGAAAATATCGGGCACCTGCGGAAAACTCATGTGCTGCTTAAGATACGAAAATAAGATTTACGAGGAGGAGCTTTCGCATACTCCCAAAGTCGGCGCAATAGTCGAAACGGCGGACGGAAAAGGAACGGTAAAGGAAGTAAGCGTCCTCAAGGGAAAAGTAAGAGTGCTGCTCGACAGCGCGCCCGATGCGCCGCTTAAAGAATATGACAGAGACGACGTCATCACGGTCGGCTTCAATAAAAAGGCCGCCGAGGAAGAGAATATGGAAGAACTGCGCAGTCTTGAAGACTACGAGGAATAAGTTGTAACATGAACGGCATATTGAACGTGTATAAACCGAAAGGGATAAGCTCTCACGCGGTTGTGTCGAAAATAAGAAAAATATATAACACAAAGCGCGTGGGGCACGCGGGGACGCTCGACCCCATGGCGTGCGGAGTGCTGCCGGTACTCGTCGGGAGCGCCGCCGCGGTGCAGGAAATAATAACGGGACACGATAAAAAATACCGCGCGGGAATACTTTTCGGAACGACGACGGACACCGGAGATATAACGGGAAACACGGTTTCGGAAAACACTCCCGAATTTTCGGAAAAGGAACTTTGCGAAACGCTTGCAAAATTCATAGGCGAAATCGAACAGATTCCGCCCATGTATTCGGCTCTCAAAAAAGACGGCGTAAAGTTGTATCAGCTCGCAAGAAAAGGCATCGAAGTCGAAAGAAAAGCGAGAATCATAAATGTATATTCGATAGAGCTTGCAAAGCCTCTTTTTGATAATAAATGCGAAATTGAGGTGTCCTGCTCCAAGGGAACGTATATAAGAACGCTTGCCGAGGATATAGGAAAGGCGCTCGGATGCGGGGCATGCCTTTACAGCCTTGAACGAACGGGCTGCGGCGGATATAAAGCGGAAAACGCCGTAAAACTCGAAACGCTGGAAGAATTGTACGAAAAATCGGACGTTCGCGCGCTTGAAAATCTGCTTGAAAGCCCCGAAAAACTGTTTTTGGACAAAAGCGCGGTACAGCTTTCGGCGTTTTACGAAAGACTTGCACTCAACGGCGCGGAAATATATATAAAAAAGGCGGGAATACCCGAAAAACTGTTTGAACAGGACAGACTCTGCAGAATTTATGATGAAAATAACCGCTTTCTTGCGGTGGGGGAGCTTCTTGATTTTCCCGACGGCAAGGCGGTTAAAATAAAATACAGACTTATTTGAAAAAGAAAGGAAGCGAAAAACAATGGTGAAGGAAACAATGGAATTCTTGAAAAATTGTGATCCGGAAGTAGCAAAGTCGATAGAACTTGAGTTTGAAAGACAGTCAAGAAATATCGAGCTTATCGCAAGTGAAAATATAGTATCGGAGGCAGTGCTTGCAGCGGCAGGGACTGTCCTTACAAATAAATATGCCGAAGGGTATCCGTCCAAACGCTATTACGGAGGATGCGAATGCGTCGATATAGCGGAAGAAATCGCGCGTAAAAGAGCGTGCGAGCTTTTCGGAGCAGACCACGCAAACGTGCAGCCCCACTCGGGCGCAAACGCAAATTTTGCGGTATATAACGCGTTCTGTAAGCCGGGAGATACCGTAATGGGAATGAATCTCGCCCACGGCGGACATTTAACGCACGGAAGCCCCGTCAACGTTTCGGGAATGTATTTCAATATAGTACCCTACGGCGTAAACGACGACGGCTACATAGACTACGACGAAATGGAGAGCATCGCGAAAAAGACAAAGCCTAAGATGATAATCGCGGGCGCAAGCGCCTATCCGAGAATAATAGATTTTGAAAGATTTGCGTCCGTTGCAAAGGAAGTCGGCGCAATACTCATGGTCGATATGGCGCATATTGCGGGACTCGTTGCGGCGGGACTTCATCCAAACCCCGTTCCCTTTGCTGACGTTGTTACGACGACGACGCATAAAACGCTCAGAGGCCCCAGAGGCGGACTTATTCTCTGTAAAGAGGAGTACGCAAAGCAGATAGATAAAGCGATATTCCCGGGAACTCAGGGCGGTCCGCTCATGCATATAATCGCGGCAAAAGCCGTTGCGTTCGGAGAGGCGTTAAAGCCTGAATTCAAGGAATACGCGCGCCGGATAGTGTCAAACTCAAAGGCGTTCGCAAAGGCGCTGCTTGATAACGGATTCAATCTCGTTTCGGGCGGAACGGACAACCACCTTTCGCTCGTGGACCTCAGAAGCTATAACGTTACGGGTAAGGAATTTGAAAAGCGCCTTGACAGCGTTTATATAACCGTAAACAAGAACGCAATCCCCAACGACCCCGAAACGCCTTTCGTTACGAGCGGTATAAGAGTCGGAACGCCCGCGACGACCACAAGAGGCTTTGTCGAAAAGGATTATGAAAAAATTGCGGAGCTTATGAGACTTGCCGCAACGGATATCGAAACCAAAGCGGATTATATCAGGGACGAAGTAGGCGCGCTTTGCGAAAGATATCCGATTTACAGATAAAATGAGAATAATACTTGCGTCAAAATCGCCGAGAAGAAAGGAAATTCTCCAAAAACTCGGAATTGATTTCGAGGTAATCGTTCCCGACGTCGACGAAAACGTCGGGGACCTTGCGCCCGATAAGACGGTTGAGGCAATTTCCGAGAAAAAAGCGAAAGCCGTGCTAAAAAAGCTTGCGGATAAGAAGGATACCCTGATTATCGCCGCCGATACGGTAGTCAATATCGGGGGAAAGATACTCGGAAAGCCGAAAGATGAAAATGACGCGAAGGAAATGTTGAAAACCCTTTCGGGAAACACGCATACCGTGCTTACCGGCTTTACACTCTGCTGTAACGGAAGGATTTTCACAAGCCACGAGGAAACGCGCGTGAAATTCAAGGAACTTTCGGACGACGAGATTGAATACTACGTTAAAACGGGAGAACCGATGGATAAGGCGGGCTCGTACGGCATCCAGGGCAAGGCGATAGTGTTCGTGGAGGGCATAAAGGGCGATTTCTTCAACGCGGTGGGCTTTCCGATTTTCAGAATATGCGAAAAAGCAAAAAAGAAATTTAATATAGACTTGGCATTTTCAGGAGGAGAAAGAAATGTATAAGAATTACAACAAAAACTACGCTTACAACGAAGTAACATCGTTCGACGACTTCAAGGACGTGCTTGAAGATTCAATCAAAATATGCGAGGGAAGACCCGCCTTCAAGTATAAAAAGGGTCAGGAGATTGTCAGCGTAAGTTATGAGGAATTCTATAACGATACAAAGGCGCTCGGAAGCGCGATAGCAAAACACGGATGCGCTCAGAAGCACGTTGCTATAGTGGGACCTAACAGCTATAAATGGCTTACGGTATTTCTTACCATGCTTAACGCCACCGGCGTGTTTGTTCCGATAGATAAGGAGCTTCCTTTTGACGAGATAATGAGACTTGTCAACGACAGCGACGCGGAAATGTTCTTTTTCGCCGATTTTTACGCCGAAAACGTAAAAAAAAATAAGGAAAATATGCCGAAAGTCAAGGTTTTCGTAAATACCGACGCAAAAGAGGATAACGAGAGCGGAACGCTTTCGTACGATAAGCTCATGGAGGAAGGAAAAGCCCTTATAGCAGAGGGATATACCGAATATACCGATATGAAGCCCATATATGAAAATCTAAAAATGCTCGTTTACACGTCGGGCACGACCGGACAGCCGAAGGGCGTAATGCTTTCGCTCAAAAACATAGTAAACTGCGTATACCACGGACTCAGAGTGTCCACCGTTTACGACGTGTGCCTGTCCGTGCTTCCGTATCACCATACCTACGAATCGGTGTGCGGAATACTCGTGTCGCTCAAAAAGGCGGCGACAATATGCATAAACGAGAATTTGAGGACGGTTGCCGCAAACCTGAAGCTGTATAAGCCCAAATACATAATGCTCGTTCCGCTGTTTTTAGAGTCCTTCTATAAAAAAATATGGGCAAACGCCGAGGACACGGGCAAAGCAGGAATGTTGAGAAAGATGATAACCGTAAGCAACGCGCTTTTGAAGACGGGAATAGATATGAGACCCGTATTTTTCAAATCGATAAGAGAAGTTTTCGGCGGAGACCTCATAAAGATAGTGTGCGGAGGCGCGCCATTAAGACAGGAGCTCGGAGAATTCTTTGAATCGGTGGGCGTATACGTATGCAACGGCTACGGAATTACGGAATGTTCTCCGCTTATCGCCGCAAACAGAGACTTTTACTATAATTTCGCGTCCGTCGGAAATCAGCTTCCATGCCTTGAACTCAAAATATACGAGCCGAACGCCGACGGCGAGGGCGAAATCTGCGTAAGAGGAAACACCGTAATGATGGGATACTATAAGAGACCCGAACTTACCAAAGAGGTAATAGAGGAAAACGGCTGGTTCCATACGGGCGACTACGGCAAGATAGGCGACGACGGCAGAGTATATATTACCGGCAGAAAGAAGAACATGATAGTACTCAAAAACGGCAAGAACATCTATCCCGAAGAAGTGGAAGAGGCTCTGCAGTCCAATAAGGAAATAGAAGAGATTATCGTTTCCGCGATAAAGGGCGAGGACGGAGAAGAAATCAGACTTTGCGCCGAGATTTATCCGCAGCCGGAAATGGTGGAAAAGATGAGCGACGAAGAGCTTTATAATGCGGTAAAGAAGGTTGTTGAAGCGTCAAACGACAGACTGCCGCTTTATAAGAGAATAACGAAAGTCGTTATAAGGAAAACGCCGTTTGAAAAGACGACGTCGGGAAAAATAAAGAGAAAATACTGATTTTGCGCAAAAATAACCACGGTGCATTTCTTTACATAGAATATAACGAAACAGTTTGTATTCTGTGAAAGAAGGTGCACCGTGTTGAAATTATACGTGGTATTCTGTATTGCGGTCTGCCTGTTTGCACTGTACGGAATGTATGAAGCAATAAGAAAAATTGCCGATATATACGTGCAGAAAAAATCGGGCGCCGCATGCGACATTATAATTAAAAAATGCGATAAAAAATACGTTGAATATATAGTGCGTTTTGCCGAAAGCAGATTTCTGTACGGCGACTATTCGATAATGTTTGAAAATATAAGAATAAGTAAAGACGCGCAAGCGGACGAAAAACTCACGGAAAAACTGAACTACGAATTCGGAAACGTAAAAAGCGGAGAGAAAAATGCCTGAAAACTCAGAAAACGATAACAGACAGCAGATAAAGGGAACAATAGAGGAAATAGTGTTCAAAAACGCCGATAACGGTTACGCAATATGCGTTATCGACTGCGAGGGCGAGCTTGTTACGATAACGGGGGTAATTCCCGGCATAAACGAGGGCGAAACGATAATCGCGGTCGGAAAATGGGTAAATCATCCGAATTACGGCAAACAGTTTTCCGTCGAGCAGTACAGTAAGGATTTTCCGAAGGCGTCGTCGGCGATTCTGGCGTATCTGTCATCTGGCGCGGTAAAGGGAATAGGACCCGTTACCGCAAAGAGAATTGTCGATTTGTACGGCGAAAATACCATTTCCGTAATAGAGGAGCACCCCGAATGGCTTACCGATATAAAGGGAGTAACGCAGAAAAAAGCACAAGAGATAGCGCAGAGCTTCAAAAATCAGTTCGGAATGAGGGAAGTCATGATGTATTTCGAAGGACTTCTTTCCCCGAAGCTCGCACTTAAAGTGTATAAACGCTGGGGAAGCGTCGCAATCGACGTGCTTCGGAACGACCCGTACCTTTTGTGCGACGAAATTGACGGAATAAGCTTTGATAAAGCGGATACCATCGCAAAAGGACTCGGATTCGGTAACGAATCCGAGGAAAGAATAACCGCGGGTATAAAGTACGTGCTTTATACGGAACTTGTCAGAAGCGGAAACTGCTTTCTTCCGATGGAGGAGCTTGCGTATAAGGCGTCGGAAATGCTCGGCGTCGAGGAAGAGCAGGTTAAGGAATGCGTGGTGATTCTTTCCCATAGAGCTGAGATAATCGCGGTAAAATACGGGAACCTGACGGCAGTTTACCTTGAAAACGTTTACAGAGCGGAAAAATACTGCGCAGAGAAGCTGAAACTTCTCTGCGATACAAAGATAGATATTCCGCTTGCCGATGCCGGAAAAGAAATCGAAAAAGCCGAAAAACAGAGCGGAATAAAAATGCACAGCCTGCAGGCGGAAGCTATAAAATCCTCGATAGAGGAGGGCGTGGTAATCGTTACGGGATGTCCCGGAACTGGTAAAACCACCGTGATAAAGGCGATAATCGGGATGTTCGAAAGACTCGATATCACGGTTTGCCTTGCTGCGCCTACGGGAAGAGCGGCAAAGCGCATGACGGAATCGTCCGGCTTTCCCGCAAAGACGATACATAGACTTCTCGAAAGCGAATATACTTCGGATGACAGGATAGAATTCCAGAGAAACGAGGATAATCCGCTCGATTACGGTGCAGTCATTGTCGACGAGGCGTCGATGATAGATGTATTTTTGTTCAATGCGCTGCTGAAAGCGCTTAAACCCGGAACAAGACTCATACTCATAGGCGACGTCGACCAGCTTCCGCCCGTCGGAGCGGGAGACGTGTTCGGCGACCTCATAAAGAGCGGCAGCTTCATTACGGTAAGGCTCAGCGAGATATTCCGCCAGAGCAAAGACAGCCTTATCGTACTCAGCGCGCATATGATAAATAACGGGGACATGCCCCCGATCGATAATAAGGGAAACGACTTCTTCTTTATGCCGCGCAAGACCGGCAAAGAGATAAGCGAGCTGATAAGGGAACTGTGTAAGGAAAGACTTCCGAAAGCGTACGGATATGACGCGCTGTCTGATATACAGGTAGTCTGCCCGACAAGAAAGGGAGAAGCGGGGACGACTTCGCTTAATAACATGATGAGAGAAGTTTTTAACCCGAAAAGCAGTTTGAAAAGTGAATATGCCGCAAACAATACCGTTTTCCGCGAGGGCGATAAGATAATGCAGATACGCAACAATTACGATATCGAGTGGGAGACCGAAGACGGAAGAAAGGGAAGCGGCGTTTTCAACGGCGATATAGGATTTATCGAAAAGATAGACCTTGACGAACAGACGGTGGAGTATAAATTCGACGACGAAAGAATTGCCGTCTGTGATATATCCTCACTTGAGGATATAGAGCACGCATACGCCATTACCGTGCATAAAAGCCAGGGAAGCGAATATAAGGCGGTGATAATTCCGCTGTTCGACTGCCCGAGAGGCCTTATGACGAGAAATATGATATATACGGCGGTAACGAGGGCGCAGAACCTTGTGGTCGTTGTCGGAAAGCTCGAAATAATGAAGGAAATGATAAAAAACAACGTGAGAATGAATAAATATACCGGCCTTGCGAATATGCTGAAGCCGGCGTACGTTCATTCCGGGCGCAAAAATTAAAATAAAATACCCGAATAGTATATAAAAAACGAAATAAGCGCGCAAAAACAGAATCCTGAAAGGAATATGAAAAAATCGCGGATTTTTGAAGTTTTTTTGATAAAAGAGCCTTTTTTTGAAAATTTTTCGGAAAAAGAACAGCCGTCCTGTGAAAAACCCGTTTTCATTAAGTTTTTCGCCTCGCCGAGATACTCCGATTCACTTTTTTGAGTTTCTCTCGGGCGGACGATGAAAAACGCCTCCTCAAAGAAACTGCTGTCCACGTCTCTGACCACGACGACCCTTTTCGTACAGCCTTTTATCATAAAAATCCCTCCACTTCTTTTTCTTTGCTTATTTTCGTCATAAAAAGGGGAAAATATTCCGTTGCATGAAAAAAATGTTGACACCTTTTTCGTTTTAGTGTAAAATTACTTATCAATATAAAGATTTTTTTGGAGGAAAAACGTATGAAAGTTTTACTTACCGGAGGAGCCGGATATATAGGAAGCCATACCGCGGTTGAACTCATAAAAAAAGGATATGAAACGGTAATCGCCGATAATTTTTCCAACTCAAAGCCGGTGGTAATTGACAGAATAGAGGAAATAACGGGTAAAAGACCCGCTTTTTATAAAATCGACGTTGCCGATAAAAATGCGCTCGAGGAATTGTTCTCAAAGGAAAAAATTGACAGCGTGATACATTTCGCGGGCTACAAAGCGGTAGGCGAATCGGTCGAAAAACCGCTCGAATATTATAGAAATAATCTCGATTCCACACTTACGCTCGTCGAAACCATGAAAAAGTTCGGAGTAAAGAAGCTCGTTTTCAGCTCGTCAGCAACCGTTTACGGCGTGCCTGAAAAGGTGCCGTTAAACGAAGATATGCCCACAAAGGGATGCACGAATCCGTACGGCTGGACGAAATATATGATAGAGCAGATATTGAAGGACGTCGCAAACGCCGATAAGAAAATGTCGGTCGTGCTTCTGAGATATTTCAACCCCGTCGGCGCGCATGAGTCGGGCAGAATAGGGGAGGACCCGAAGGGAATTCCGAATAACCTCATGCCGTATATTTCGCAGGTGGCAATCGGAAAACTGCAAAAGCTTTCGGTTTTCGGAGACGACTACGATACGCACGACGGCACGGGAGTAAGAGACTATATTCACGTCGTTGACCTCGCAAAAGGACACGTCTGCGCGATAGATTACGCAAAGAATAACGTCGGCGCGCAGATAATAAATCTCGGCACGGGAACGGGCTATAGCGTGCTCGATATGGTAAAGGCGTTTGAAAAGGCAACGGGAAAAAGCGTGCCGTACGTAATCGCCCCGAGACGCGCGGGCGACGTCGCAAAATGCTATGCGGATCCCGCAAAGGCAAAAGAACTGCTGGGCTGGAAAGCCGAACTCAACCTCGAAGATATGTGCAGAGACTCGTGGAGATGGCAGTCAAATAACCCGAACGGCTACGACGAATAAAACCGGAGAAAAAACATGAGAAAACTTTCAAAAATCCTTGTTTTGGCGGTTCTTACCGCAATTTTAAATACAATATGCGTTTTTGCGGATACCGAAGACGGCTACGTCTATACGGTTTACGACGCGGAAGCGGTGATAACCGATTATACCGGCACGGAAAAGTATCTCATAATTCCCGGAAACCTCGGCGGATATCCCGTTACGGCAATAGGCCGCGAGGCGTTCAAAAACAAAAACCTTGAGCATGTCGGCATGCCGGACAGCGTAACTTTAATCGGAGAAGGCGCATTTGCGGATAACCCCGATTTGATGGCTTTATTTCTTTCATGTAATCTTAAGGATATTCCCGCCCGCATGTGTGAAAACGACGCTTCGCTTTATGATTTCATTGTTTACGGAAACGTAAAGAGCATCGGCGACGAGGCGTTCAAAAACTGCGTATCGCTTTCGGAAATTAATTTTGCGAACACAGAGGAAAAGTGGAATTCAATTTACTTCGGAGCGGACTGGGACAAAAACATGCCGGACGGATATACCGTTAGCACGGGGGAAGTACTTGATTTTGGATACGGCACCGAAAGTGTGAAGGTTTCGGAATATCAACACCCTGAACTGTGCGGTTACGACGTCGTTATTCCGTCGCAGGTTGACGGAGTTCCTGTTACGCAAATCTTGTCCGGAGTATTCAGAAATAAAGATATTACGTCGGTTGTTATTCCTGACTCCGTAACAAGCATATACTCTTATGCGTTTGCGGAGAATCCCGACCTTATAAGCGTCGAGCTTCCGGCAAATCTTGAAATAATTTCAAATTATCTGTTCTCAGACGATACGGGACTTGAAGAAGTGTTTATCCCCGCGTCGGTTACGCAGATAAACGCAGGGGCGTTTGCAAACTGTTCGTCTCTTGAGGACATATATTTCGGAGGTACGCAGGAGGCGTGGAACGGCATAAATAAGAAAACGACGTGGAACGACGGAGTGCCGGATACCTGTACCGTACATTTTGAAAGCGCGCATTTGCCGCGGAATACCGTAAGCGAACCTGCGTCGAATCAGGCTGAATCAGCGAATTTAAGAAAGCATGCGGCGCTGAGGTTTACGGCGGATTCCGATGACTATAACTCGTTTGATAAATTAGGTTTTCTCGTTTCGAGAAAAGACACCATGCAGCGCTACGGATTCAATCTGCTCACACACGATACGGCTGTTTACGGTACGCCGCTTTATAAAGAGGCGCTGTGCGTTGACGAAACGCATAACCGCATATATGACGAGGACGATTCGGGAAAACGAACCTACTCGGTAATCATCTCGATTCCGGATGATAAGACGGATACGGTGTTTGTGGCACGCCCCTTCCTTGAAATAGGCGCCTCCACCCTTTACGGAACGCAGATGGAAGGGTCGTACGACGATTTGAGCATATAAATTTCAAATAAAAAAAGCAGAAGCAAAGCTTCTGCTTTTTCTTTATCTTTTTTATTCCGAAGCGCCCGTCATAAGATGAAGATTTCGGATGTTTGCGTCCTTTATGCGCCTTGTTACCGAAAGCGCGTGGTCCTCGAGATAGTCGCTGTCTGAATCCGAAAGATTTTCGCCTTTGAGATATTTCGCAACCGAAAGACAGACGTCCTCTATAATGTCCGATTTGATAGAATAAGAACTCTCGCTGTTCTCAAACGTGAGGAGAAATTCAAGACTCGACGATAGATTTCCGAGAATTTCGAGTTTCGACATGCCGTACAGCAGCCATTTGTAGAAAGGCGCATGCTTTTTGTTCAGAAGAAATACGGTGTGCGCCGCATATTTTACAAATTCCGTAAGAGAAAGCACCGCGGCGCCGAACTGAGCGTGATTTATGCATCTTTTGTAGTTGTACTGCCCCGACTGCGCCATTCCTGCAAGATTTGCCGCGATTTTTTTGAGCCGCACGTCCTCCGGCATGCCGTATTTGATTTTTTCGTAAATTTCGGTAAATTTTCCGCTCCTGTCATAGAAAATTTCACCATTCGTCGCGTCCGCAAGATAGCTTGACGGCATGTAAAGATAGTCCTCGGCAGAAAGATTTGCATAGTTTTCGCCCACAAGCGGGGAAAAGAAGCCGCTTACCGTCATAACTCCGTATCTCGAGCCCGCGCTCGTTGCTTTTTCCCTCGTCGGAAAACCCATAAACTCGTCCGCAAGCTTCCTGTATTCACGGGAAAGCTCAAAACCGATTTTTTCGTAATCATCATCGTTCAGCCAAAGGCAAAAACCCGCGCAAAAGTCGTGGTCGCGCGATATTTCATCGTCAAAGCCGTATTTTTCCGAGCCCTGACCGACAAGCCCCGCGGCAATGCGGTCCTTGTATTCGGGAAACTTGCTTTCGAGCATGCCGCGCCCGTATTCTTCAAAATATTTTCTTGAAAGCTCAAGACCTTTCATTATAATATTTATCCGCCCTTTCGTTAAGCTCCGACGCAAAGAGAAAGTATCCGAGATACGAAAATCCGCCCGCGCATTTGCGCGCCGTGTGCGCATAGTAAAAATCGCGCTCGATATCTTCGCTGTCCAGAATCTTCATCGCCTCGTCCGCACACTCTTTTGTTCTCTTGTCCTCAGCGTCTTGTGCGTTGTAAAGCTGTGCAAGGTTAAGATACGACACCGCCTTGTCAAGCACGCAGTTTTGCGATTTGTGTTTGTCGAGAACACTTATCGCGGCTTTGTAGTATTTTTCCGCGTCTTCAAAGTCGGACGTCCTGTCGTAAGCCGACGCCATGTTGTTGTAAAGGCTTGCAAAATGCTCGTCGTATGCGGGAATGCGCCGTGAATATATCCTGCACGCCTCCTTGTAGACTTCAAGCGCCTCACGGGGTTTGCCGAACTCGCAAAGCGCGGTCGCGGCGTTGATTAAGATCGTGCCGGTACTCACACTGTCGCCCGGCGCCGTTATTTTCAGCAGTTCAAAGCACCTGTCGACCGCCTTTATTCCGTTCTGCGCGTCGCCGGACATACGAAAGCAGCCGATAATCTCGTTTACGGCGGAAAGCTCGCCTTCGTAATCGCAGAGCGATTCCGCTTCGTTTATGTATTCCTCGAGCACCTTTTTTACCTGCGCAAAATTTTCCCTCGAATAAAGCCTGTCGATTTGAGAAAGCATTTCGTTAATTTTTATGCGCCCCTTGACCTCGGGACGATCGGGCTTTTGCTTGTAAAAATCAAAATCGAAAGCGCAGCACAGCTCTTTGTAATCTTCGTCTTTAAGCATATTTTTCTCCATCTTTTGACACGTATTTTTACACTTAAATTATATACTTTCGGGCACATTTTGTCAACGACGCGAAAGACGTTTATGTGCAAATTTGACAAAAAAACATTTTTTTCTGTTTAGTACTTTACAAATTATAAATACGGTGATATAATATTTTCAGAGTAAAAAATCCTTTAATTCGGTACGAGATGCCGGCAAGGTAAAATAAACTTTTGGAAAAGGTTATGCCCTGTCGGTAGACGGGGCATTTTTTTGCGGAAAAACCCGGAAGCGAGGGGGTAATTTATATGGCTGACGTAAACGAAAAGCTGATTATGGACGAAAACAGCGTAAACAGAACGCTCTTGCGACTCGCCCACGAAATAATAGAAAACAACCCCGACGAAAAGACGCTGTATCTCGTTGGTATACGTACAAGAGGCATGCCGATTGCAGAAATTTTAGCGAAGAATATCGAAAAATTCTCCGACGTAAGAGTAGAACTCGGTGAACTCGACATAACGCTGTATCGCGACGACCTCGTGCAGAAAAGCGAACAGCCGACCGTAGTGCCGCCGGAGTTTTCGTTTGACGTTACGGGAAAGACGATAGTCCTTGTGGACGACGTAATTTATACGGGACGCACGGCGCGCGCCGCGATAGACGCGGTTATATCCGCCGGAAGACCGGCAAGAATAAAGCTGTGCGTGCTTGTCGACCGCGGACACAGAGAAATTCCCATACGCGGAGACTATATAGGAAAGAACATGCCGACGTCGCATAAGGAAATAGTAAGCGTAAGAATGCCGAGCGTCGACGGATGTATGGAAGTAGTTATCCTGCACCCGCATGAATGAAAAAGTATTTTACGGCGGGAAAGCCGTTAAATAAAAAATAGGAGGATAAAAAATCATGAAACTCGTATACGGAGTAAAAGACAAACCAAAATTCGCGCAGTTAATCGTGTTTGCATTCCAGCAGCTGCTCGCAATTCTCGCGGCAACAATCGCCGTACCTATGATAGTGGGCAACGGCATGAGCCAGTCCGCCGCACTTTTCGGAGCAGGCGTCGGCACAATAGTTTATTTGCTGTTCACTAAATTCAGAAGCCCCGTGTTCCTCGGCTCGTCCTTTGCGTTCCTTGGCTCAATGTTTGCTGCCTTCGCAGGCGCTGTAAGCGTTGAAGCGGGATATGCGGGACTCATAATCGGCGCAGTATTTGCAGGTCTTGTATATGTAATCATAGCTCTCGTAGTAAAATTCGGAGGCGTTAAATGGATAAACAAGCTTATGCCTCCCGTTGTAATCGGTCCTACGGTTGCAATAATCGGTTTGTCGCTCGCAGGAAACGCTGTAGGCGACGCGCTCACGTTTGCGGAAAATAACGGCGGCGTATATATGATGAATACACACGGCTGGGTTGGATTCATCTGCGCGCTCGTAACGCTTGCGGTTGTAATGCTCTGCTCGGTATACGGCAAGAAAATGACGAAATTAATTCCGTTTGTAATAGGTATTCTTGCAGGATACGTTGTAGCGACACTCTTTACGCTTATCGGTAACGCAACGGGCAACGACGCTCTTAAAATCGTTGACTGGTCGGTATTCCAGAATATGCAGTGGGTTCCCGACTTTACGTTCTTAAAGGCGTTCAAGGGACTTTCCGCGGTAGACGGAAAATACATAGCAACGCTTGCCGTTGCATACGTTCCGGTTGCATTCGTTGTATTTGCAGAACATATAGCAGACCATAAGAACCTTTCATCCATAATAGACCATGAACTCCTCGAGGATCCCGGACTCCACCGTACACTCCTCGGCGACGGCGTAGGAAGCATGGCGGGCGCGTTCTTCGGCGGATGCCCGAACACGACCTACGGTGAATCGGTAGGCTGCGTTGCCATCACCGGAAACGCATCGGTTATCACGATTTTCTGCACCGCAATCATGGCGATAATCGCTTCGTTCCTCGCACCGTTCGTAGCATTCCTCGCTACGATTCCGAGCTGCGTAATGGGCGGCGTATGCATTACGCTTTACGGTTTCATCGCAGTATCCGGTCTTAAGATGCTCCAGAAGGTTGACCTCGGCGAAAACAATAACCTGTTTGTTGTATCCGTAATCCTTATTGCAGGTATCGGCGGTATGACGCTCGGTATCGGCGCCGTAACGCTTACGGAGGTTGCATGTGCGCTTATCCTCGGTATCCTTGCAAACCTCATGCTCGGCGGCAAAAAGAAAGAGTAAGCCTTGAGTTGATATAAATAAAAAATATGCCGTAACCGAAAGGCTGCGGCATATTTTTTGCTGTTTATTATTATTTGTCAAGTAAATGAAGTAAACCCTCAAACGCAAGCCCCTCTCGAAGCGGGGTTTTTTGCTTTTCGGTAAAGACGGTGGATATGTAAATAAATTCACACGCCTTTTGCACCGCAAAATCAAGCGTTTTTGCATTCATGATTTCCGAAAGAACGATCGACGCGAAAATGTCTCCCGAGCCGGGATATTCGCGTGCCGCGCGCTTTGAAAAATATGAGCCGTATTTTTCGCCTTCAAGATAAACCGCGCCTATGCAGTCGTTTGAAGCAACGCCCGTGATTATTACGGTTTTCGGCCCGAGCGCACGCAGAGGGGAAAGCATCTGCGTTATTTCGGGAACGCCAAAATCGTCCTTGTAGGGAATGCCGAGTAAAAGGCACGCTTCCGTAACGTTCGGCGTTATGACGTCGGCACGCCGCACGAGTTTTTTCATACTATCGCACATTTTTTCGGTGTACGTCTTGTACTTCTGTCCGTTGTCGCCCATTACGGGGTCGACGAAAAGCAGACATTTTTCGTTTTTGCCCTTGCAGTAATCAAAAAATTCATTTACCGTTTCAATTTGCTTTTCGTTGCCGAGAAAGCCCGAATATACCGCGTCAAACGATAAACCGATACTTTTCCAGTGGCTTATTATTTTTTTCATTTCGGACGAAAGGTCCAGAAATGAAAAGTCGGAAAAGCCGTCGGTCTGCGTTGAAAGAAGCGCGGAGGGCAGGGGAACCGCCTGGAGTCCCATGTGAGACAAAATTGGAATAAGGGCGGTCTGCGCGCACCGTCCTATGCAGGAAATATCATGCACCGCCGCTATTTTCGGCGGCGGTGTGCTGTTTTTTGAAATAATTTCAGTTTTGTTCGTCATTTTTCTCCGGGATGTCGTTTTCGGCTGAATCGGTCTTATCCCTCTCGGATTCCTCCGCCTTTTTGCGTTTTATATTGTATTTTGAAACGTTTGCGTCCAAAAGCTCTGCTGCGGGAATAACGTGGGGAACGTCTTCTTTTTCGACCGGAGCGGACTTTTTTGCGGCGTCGTTTTCGTCGGTGCTGTTCTGAATCTTTTGCTTCGCGATGTTTTCGACTTCCTCAACGGTAGGCTCCGACGTCATTACAAGCCTGAACTGGTCTTCGTCCATAAGCTCGTGCGTGATGAGATATTCGGCGATGAAGGTGAGCTTGTTCATGTTGTCCTTGAGTATCGTCTCGGTGCGCTTGTAAGCTTCGTCGATTATGCGGCGCACTTCGGCGTCGATTTCCGACGCGACCTTTTCGGAATAGTTTCTGTTGTGCGTAATACTCATGCCGAGGAATACTTCATCCTGGTTTTCGCCGTATACTATGGGACCTAAATTGTCGCTCATACCGTATTTCGTAACCATGCTTCTTGCAATGTCGGTTGCGCGCTGAATGTCGTTCGACGCGCCCGTCGATATGTCGTCAAGCGTCAGCTTTTCGGCAACGCGTCCGCCAAGCAGCGAAACGATGCTCTCTTCCATTTCCTGCTTTGACAGATAATCCCTGTCCTCCTTGGGAAGATACAGCGTGTATCCGCCGGCACGTCCCGAAGGAATAATCGAAATCTGGTGGACTTCGTCGTGGCTTTTCAAGAAATAGGAGGCAACCGCGTGTCCCGCTTCATGATAAGCGGTAAGCTTTTTGCTCTTGTCTGAAATAACTTTTGATTTTTTGTGCGGACCGACGATAACCTTTATCATCGCTTCCTCGATATCCTTCATGCCGATAAGACGCTTTGATTTTCTTGCGGCAAGAAGAGCCGCCTCGTTCAGGAGGTTTGCAAGGTCCGCGCCCGTAAAGCCGGCCGTGGTCTTTGCAATAACCGAAAGATCGACGTCCTTTTCAAGCGGCTTGTTGCGCGCGTGAACTTTGAGAATTTCCTCTCTGCCCTTGATGTCGGGGTAGTTTACGGTAACCTGCCTGTCGAATCTTCCGGGGCGTAATAGCGCGGGGTCGAGAATGTCGGGGCGGTTTGTTGCGGCAATGACGATAATTCCGTCATTTTCGGCAAAGCCGTCCATTTCAACGAGAAGCTGATTCAACGTCTGTTCGCGCTCGTCATGTCCGCCGCCGAGACCTGCACCTCTGTGTCTGCCGACAGCGTCGATTTCATCGATAAAGATGATTGAGGGGGCATTCTTCTTTGCCTCGCCGAAAAGGTCTCTGACTCTCGAAGCACCGACGCCGACGTACATTTCAACGAAATCGGAACCCGAAATTGAGAAGAACGGAACGCTTGCTTCGCCGGCAACT
>JAEESG010000070.1 GCA_016286245.1 Clostridiales bacterium
CTTATGCTAACTTTCACCTATATTATAGTGAGCATACGCGAACGTGTCAAGAGGTTTTTGAAAAAATATTAAGTTTCCCTAAAAACAAAGGCGGGATAATAAAGGGTTTTGTGAAAAATTTATAATAAAAAAGCCGGTTACCCGAAAATAACTTGCAATTAATTCAAAAATGGTGTATAATAAAATTACAATAAAGCAAAGCGGGTGAAAAAATGAAAGAATCCGGCGAAATGTACTTGGAAACCATACTTGTTCTCGGCAAAAGCAAAAATATGGTAAGAGCGGTGGACGTCTGCGAAAAAATGGGCTTTTCAAAGGCTTCCGTAAGCAGAGCACTTGCAAAACTTAAAAAAGACGGGTATCTGATAATCGACGAAAACGGATATATTGCGTTTACCGAAAGAGGAAGGAATCTTGCGGAAAAGATATACGAAAGGCACGAGGTTCTTTCGGAAATTCTGATCATGCTCGGCGTCGATAAGGAAACGGCGGTTTCTGACGCGTGCAGGATAGAACACGACATAAGCGACAAAACGTTTGACGCCATAAAAAAGAGTATAAAAGAAAAAAAAGTCCGTTAAATCCGTAAAAAACGAGTATGTTGTAAAAACAACATACTTGTTTTCATAAATAATTAAAAAAAATACGGAGAAAATACGGAATAATATGAAAAGAAAACGGAGTACGAAATGAAAACTGCTTTTTTTGATACAAAACCGTATGATAAACCCGCTTTTGAACTTTACGGAAAGGAAAAGGGCATCGAATTCAAGTTTTTCGAGACAAAGCTCAACGCAGATACAGCGCAGCTTGCAGACGGTTGTGATGCGGTATGCGTTCTCGTAAACGCTACCGTCGCCGCCGAGGTTGTAGATACGCTTTACGGATACGGAATAAAGCTCATCGCACTCAGGTCCGCAGGCTACAATAACGTCGACGTAAAGCACGCATACGGCAAAATTCACGTCGTACACGTGCCTGCGTATTCGCCTAATTCCGTGGCGGAACACGCAATGGCGCTGCTGCTCACTTCCGTAAGGCGTATTCATAAGGCGTATAACCGCACGAAAGATTTCAATTTTTCGCTTAACGGGCTTACGGGATTCAATCTTCACGGAAAAACCGTCGGAATTATCGGTACGGGAAAGATAGGAAAAATATTTGCGGATATATGCGGGGGCTTCGGAATGAACGTAATCGCGTATGATAAATTTCCGCCCCAAGAAAGCAAAATAAAGTATACAAGCCCGGATGAAATATTTGAAAAAAGCGATATTATATCGCTTCACTGCCCGCTGAATTCCGAAACGCGCCATATGATTGACAAAGCCGCTGTCGAAAAGATGAAAAAGGGAGTTGTGATCATAAATACGTCCAGAGGCGCGCTGATAGACGCGGAAGCTCTTCTTGAAGGCATAAAGCAGAGAAAGGTCGGAGCCGCCTGCCTCGACGTGTACGAAGAGGAATCCGACATCTTTTTCGAAGACCTTTCGGGACATATTATGAACGACGACCTTCTTGCAAGGCTTATTTCGATGCCGAACGTCATTGTTACGTCGCATCAGGCGTTTTTAACCGAGGAAGCGCTTGACAATATTGCCGCAACGACGGTAAACAATATTATTTCGTGCTTTGAAAACGACGGAATATGCGAAAACGAGCTGTGTTACAGATGCGGAAATATCGAGGAATGCAAAAAGGACCGAAAAGAGAGATGTTTTTGATTTTCTCAAATTAAAATTATAAAAAAACGGTGCTGCTGTTGATTTTTTTCGGATATTCATTATAATATAAATGTATGCATATCTGATTGAGGTGAAAAAATGTTAGAATTGAAAAACGTCTGTTTCGGGGTTGAAGCGGACGGAAACGAAAAGGAAATAATCCGTAACGTAAGCTTTGATATACCCGATAATGAATTTGTCGTAATAACCGGCCCCAACGGCGGCGGAAAATCCACCGTTGCAAAACTCATCGCGGGTATTGAAAAGCCGACGAGCGGAAAAATAATATTCAACGGCGAGGATATAACGGAAAGGAGCGTTACCGAAAGGGCGAAAAAGGGCATCGCGTACGCTTTCCAGAATCCTGTGAAATTCAAGGGACTTTGCGTGTTCGATTTGCTGAAAATCGCCGCGGGAAAGGAAATAAAAATATCCGACGCGTGCGATTATCTGTCGGCGGTCGGACTTTGCGCAAGAGACTATATAAACAGAGAAATAAATTCCAGCCTTTCCGGCGGAGAACTGAAAAGAATAGAAATCGCAACGGTGCTTGCGCGCGCGTGCTTTCTTTCGGTGTTCGACGAGCCGGAGGCGGGAATAGACCTCTGGAGCTTCCAGAACCTTATCGAAGCGTTCCGCACCATGCGCGAAAAAATCGAAAACAGCTCCATACTCATAATTTCGCATCAGGAAAGAATACTTGAAATTGCGGATGAAATAATAGTAATTAAAGACGGCGAAATAGAGAAAAAGGGGAAAAGAGACGACGTTCTGCCGTCGCTTATCGGAACGCCCGAAGTTCTCGGCACCTGCAGAAACAACGTACCCCTGAAAGGAGAGCCCGCCGTATGCTGAAACTTGACGAAATACAGAAAAGACTGTTAAGAGAGGTCGCAGACCTCCATACCGTACCGGAGGGCGCGTATAACATACGTTCAAACAGTAAATCCATAGGCAGACAGTCGAGCGCAAACATAGAAATCACGCCCAAAACGGAAGTAAGCGGACTTGAGGTGCACATAAAACCCGGAACGAAAAACGAGAGCGTGCATATTCCCGTCGTAATGACCGAAAGCGGATTAAAAGAGCTCGTTTATAACGATTTTTATATAGGCGAAAACTCCGACGTCGTAATTGTCGCCGGCTGCGGAATAGATAACTGCGGACCGAAGGATTCCGAACACGACGGTATTCACCGCTTTTACGTGGGAAAGAACGCAAAGGTGAAATACGTCGAAAAGCATTACGGCTCGGGCGACGGCAGCGGAAAAAGAATACTCAATCCCGGCACGGAAGTGTATCAGGAAGAGGGAAGCAGCGTCGAAATGGAAATGGTGCAGATAAAAGGCGTCGACGATACAAACCGCATGACGAAAGCCGTGCTCGGAGCGGGCGCAAAACTCGTCGTAAGGGAACGCCTCATGACGCACGCATCACAAAACGCCGTAAGTACTTATGAAGTTTACCTGAACGGAGCGGGCTCAAGCGCGGACGTCGTTTCGAGATCGGTTGCAAGGGATAATTCCTATCAGAAATTTGACGCAAAAATCATAGGAAACGCGCCGTGCAGCGGACATACCGAATGCGATTCCATAATTATGGATAACGGTCGGATTCTCGCGGTTCCCGGTCTTGAAGCAAACGACCTTGACGCGTCGCTCGTGCACGAGGCGGCAATCGGAAAAATAGCGGGCGAGCAGATAATAAAGCTCATGACGCTCGGACTTACCGAAGCAGAAGCGGAAGAACAGATAATAAACGGATTTTTGAGCTGAAATATAAAAAAACTGCGGAGCATGCGCTCCGCAGTTTTTTTGCTTATTGAATTGACAGCTCCACCGTAACGTCGCCGTCTCCGAGAACGGCTTTTAACTTTTCCTGCGATATATTTTCAATATGACCGAGCCTTGTCAGACTCCACGAATTCTTGTCATAATATATTACAAATTGATTTCCCTGATAAAGTATTATGTCTCCGTAATCGGTATTGATCTGCGAATCGTTTCTTGTTAAGGATTGAGGCAGAACGCCGACCTTTTCAAATCCGGAGTAGTCGTGCATATCAATCTTGATACTGCCGTTTTTGAGCATCTCATAAAGATCAGCCGCCGACGTGTTGTCTTCCATTGCGGCATATAAAATTTCATCTCCGATTTTAATAAGCAGTTTCATTTCGGTTTTCTCCGTTTGAATGTTTTTGTCAATCCACGTTTTTATCTGTTCCGCCGTTGTAGACGCCGTTCCGCGCATTCCGTCCTTAACGTCGGGCAGGTACTGCTTTATCGCTTTTACGCTCGTTCCGATTCCGCTGCTTCCGGACGTGCAGAAGGGCATAACGGTTTTATCAGATAAATCGTAGGTTTCAAGGAAGGTGTTTATTATTTTCGGCATGGTGCCCCACCATATCGGATATCCGAGATATACGGTATCGTAATCGTCGGGATTTTCAAATATCGACGCAATTTTTGGACGCGCGGAATCATCGCTCTGCTCTCTGTTTGCCCTGCAATCACTGTTATAATCGATATCCTGTGTTGTGTAAGGCTGTTCGGGTACGATTTCAAACATGTCCGAATCGGTTGCCGCCGCTATTTTTTCCGCAAGCTTTTTTGTGTTGCCGGTGCAGGAAAAATAAATGACAATGCTTTTTCTGCCGGACAAATCCGGTTCGGTTTCGATTTCGTCAATTTGTGTTTTTGAGTTTTGGCTGTTTGTTATAATGACCTTTTGCGTTTCCTCCTCCCATTTTACGTCAAAACGGAAGCTTTCCGCAATAAATCTGACAGGGAGCATTGTCCGGTCGTTTATAATGGTCGGCGCGGTATCCAGAATCACTTTTTCTCCGTTGAGAAACGCCTCGGGGCTGTCTATTTTGAGTTTGATTTCATCATTCCCGTAAATCAGCGTAACTTCGTATGCGTCGCCGTCCCAAGCGACGGTACCGCCTATTTCTTCAATAATCGCTCTTACCGGCAGAAGCGTTCTGTCGTTTAATATAATCGGGACCGTGCCCTCGTTGTCAATGGCTTTAATCGTTCCGTTGACCGTCATTGAGGGGCTGCCGATTTGCAAAATGATTTCCGTGCTTCTTTGCTCCGCCGCGCTACCGCTTTGCGCCGCGCATCCGGTAAAAGAAAGGCATAAAATCATTATGATTGATAAAATAAAAGATACGGATTTTTTCATAATGCATTCACTCTTTTCTTAAAATTTATCAGCCCATATTTTTAATTCTTCTTCCGATATTTTTCCGTTTAATATCTTTCCTTCTTTAATTGCCGCGCTCGCGTCGACACTTCCTTTGAGCCCGTCGACGGCTTTGCCGAATCCGCTGCCGCCGGAGGTGGCAAACAGCACGATTGTTTTTCCCGAGAAATCGTAGCTTTCCAGAAAAGTGTTGATAATTGTCGGCGCAACGTACCACCAAATCGGGAAACCCAAAAAGATTGTGTCGTAGTTTTCGATTTTGGCGCTCGTATCCGCAATTTCCGGGCGCGACGACGGATCTCTCATTTCGACGGAGCTTCTTGAATTTCTGTCCGTCCAGTTTAAATCCGCACCTGTGTACGGAACTTTCGGTACAATTTCGTAAATGTCGGCACCCGACGCTTTTGCGAGCAGCTCGGCGGCTTTTTTAGTTACTCCGCTTGCGCTGAAATACGCTACTAATTTTTTACTCATTTTTCATTGCCTCCCTGCAGCAGTTTTTTTACACAATTATAAATTATTTCATACACCGAATGGGTTTTAAATTTAATTCCTGCGTTTTCCATTGCTTTTTTCTGCTTTTCCGTAACGGAAGTGTACGGATAAATTCCGAACATAAACGGGAAAAACGCATAAATAAAACGCGTTAAGTCCTCGTCTTCCATATCCGGAAAAAATTTTGAAAAATAACGCCTTACAGCGTCAAGAGACGCTCCGTACGCTTTCTTGAAGGATGTGAGATTTTCCGGTTTGCTGTTTTCCTCCATATCATAATGATTCATGCTTAATAACTTAAGAAGCACCTTTCTGTCGGCAAGCAAACGCGAAAAAAGCGAAACGGCGCCGTCTTTGTCAAGCCGGTCGTTTTCATCAATAAGAGCGTTCAACCCTTCAACCCATAATTCATACTCCTTTTGAAACAATGCGAGAAATATTTCTTCTTTCGTTTCAAAATAATTGTATATCGACGTGCGGGTAATTGAAGTTTCTTTCCCGATTTCTTTGATAGTGATATCCTTAAAACTCATTGTCTCATATAGCTTTGCGCACGCGGATACGATTTCTTCCTTCCGCGCGTTTGTGAGCTCCGAAGAACCTTTTGGCATAACGTCGTTCTCCTTTTTTGTTGTTCAATATTATTCTGACACACTGTCAATATTATTATACATCTATTCTGACGCCGTGTCAATATGTTTTTAATAAAAAAGCACGCTTTTGCGTGCTTTTTGTTATTTTTTCTTTCTCGTAATCGTCATTGCACAGCCCTTTCCGTCGCCGTCGGCACACGTTGACGGGAACGTGATGTCCACGTTTACGAACGGCTCGCAGATGCCGTAATCGCAGTGTCCCACCATGTCGCGGCAGAACATTTTTATCGTTTCGGGAGATTCGCCGAGTTCTGTCAGCGCTTCAACGTGCGGACAGTTGCGGAAATATTTTACCGCACGGTCGTCTTCAAGCTCAAGAAGCGTCTGCTCGAAAACGAGAAAACCGCCTTTCGAGGTCTGCCCGAGAACTGCCTCCGAGGGACCGACGTTTTCCGTCCCGCCGTATTTTTCGACGATTTTTTTGCCCTGGAATACGCCGAAATCAAACGATCCCTCGCGTATAACCCTGTTCGCGTCGACTTCGGGATATAATTCTTTTAATTTTTTCCAGATAAAGTAAATCTGAAAGGACCTGTCCATGTACGCGCTTTTTATCGCCTTGTGAAATTCCTCGATGCTTACGGGCTGATCGAGCTTAAGACTGTCGACATAGTCTTTTATTCGTTTTTCTCCTGCTTCGCTCATAGTAAATCTCCTTATGTAGTTATAAAATAATGATAATACGCCTTGATTCAAGTATAATTATATGATATTTTTAAATAAAAATCAAGTTTTTTTGCATGATGTTTCGGTAGGTTGTATACAAAAAAGATGAAATTGCAGTTTTGACAGAGGGGCTCGATTTCACGAAAAAATGATATATCGCTGCGCGACATGATATACTTGCTTCGCAAGCATGATATACCGCGCTGCGCACGGTGTGATATAATATCCGTTCCTTTCATACGCCGTAGGCGTATATCATCACGCGAAGCGCGATATCATACCGAAAGTATATCATCCGTTCCGAAAAGGAAAGGATATCATTGAAAAAGGACTTGCAAAAGCAAGTCCTTTTTCTTGGTGGGGGAAGGTGGATTCGGACCACCGAAGTCACTGACAACAGATTTACAGTCTGCCCCCTTTGGCCACTCGGGAATTCCCCCTCGTTATTCAATTTATAATTGAACTGGAGCTGGTGAAGGGAGTCGAACCCCCAACCTGCTGATTACAAATCAGCTGCTCTGCCATTGAGCCACACCAGCAAGTGCACGTAAACTTTTTACCTGCGACGTTTGTTATTATATCATCTAAAAAATTGTTTGTCAATAGTTTTTTCAAAAAACGAAAGAAAAATTCATGCAAAGAAAAACCGAAGCAAAAGCTTCGGTTTTTTAGTTTTTTATTCTTCTTCAACAATCATGTCGGCAAGCTCTTCCATAAGATCGTCGCATTCGTCGGAATGAACGGTAACCTCGATTTTGT
>JAEESG010000071.1 GCA_016286245.1 Clostridiales bacterium
CAACGTAATACTTCTCGACAGTGATAAGAGAATAATTGCGGTTCTTCACCCCGTAAGCCTGTCCGCAAACAGCAAAAGAGAGGTTTTGTGCGGTTTCCTCTATGAAAATCCCGAAATTCAGGAGGGAAAAATAAACGTTCTTGAAGAAACAAAGGACGGATTTTTCTCGAAAATTGAAAGCATTACGTCAAGCGGTATTACAAACGCGGCTGATAAGTATCTTATTTCAAAGTATGCGGGACTTTCGCCGCTTATTGCGCGCGAAATTGCGTTCAGAACGGCAAAAAGCACATCAGTTCCGATAAATGAGTGCGATAAGGAAAAACTGTGGTTCAATCTTTGTAAAATCTACGACTGCGTAAGAAACAACGATTTTTCGCCGAAACTTGTCGCCGATAAAAACGGAAAGGTGCTCGACTATTCCTTCTGCGATATAAGACAGTACGGAAACGACGCCGTAATCAGCGATTTTGATAATATAAGCGAACTTCTCGACGTTTTTTACGAGCAACGCGAAAAAAGCGACCGCATAAAAAGGCGCGGACAGGATATTTTGAGGGTGCTTACCAACGCTTCTCAGAGAATCGCCAAAAAAACCGAGATTCAAAGGGCGTCGCTTGAAGAAAGCAGACAAATGGATAAGTGGAAGCAGTACGGCGATTTGATAACCGCGAATATTTACGCGCTCAAAAAGGGCATGAAAAACGTTACGCTCGTAAATTACTTTGATGAGAATATGCCCGAAACGCATATTTCACTTGACGAGAGATATACTCCCGCGCAGAACGCGCAGAATTATTATAAAAAGTATAATAAGGCAAAATCGGCGCAGATTATGGTTGCAAAACAACTTAAAGAGGCAGACGCCGAAAGCGCTTATATCGATACGGTTTTCGAGAGCCTCACAAAAGCGCAGACGGAAGCCGACCTTGACGAGATAAGGTCCGAACTTGCGCTCTCGTGTTACGGCAAAAAGCTTGATAATATAAGGCGTTCAAAGGGCAAATTTACGGATAACCGAAAGAAAAAGGCGCTCAAACCCATGAGATTTACTACCTCCGAGGGATACGAGGTGCTTTGCGGAAAAAACAATCTGCAAAACGATTATATAACAACTGTCGTTGCCGACAAGAACGATTACTGGTTTCACGTAAAGAATGCGCCCGGCTCACACGTTATAATGATTTGCAATAATAACGAACCTTCCGCGCAGAGCTTTACGGAATGCGCGCAGATTGCGGCATTTTACAGCTCCGAAAGGGAAAAAACGCTCGCCGCCGTTGATTACACAAAGGCAAGATACGTAAAAAAGCCGTCCGGCTCAAAACCGGGATTTGTGGTGTACAGTAAAAATTATTCCGCATACGTTACGGCTGATAAAGAGACGGTTGACAAATTGTATAAGGAATAAAAAGGCTCCGTAAGGAGCCTTTTTTATCTGTAAAATATATTTGCAAGAAACACCGAAAACGCAACGCAAAATATAAGCGTAAGAAACGACGCGGCGACGGCGTACCGTGTTTTTTTTACGCCCGCGGCGCCGAAATACATAAAAAGCGTAAAGAATATCGTATCCGACGAGCCCATTATAACAGACGCGCATTTGCCTGCAAAGCTGTCGGGCCCGGAAGTCGAAAAAAGGTTGTCAATGAGCGCCGTGCAGCCGCTTCCCGATATAGGGCGCATTACTATAATTGAAACGATTTCGGAGGGTACGCGCAAAAACGACGTAACCGGAGTTAAAAAACCGGAAAGCCATGTTAAAAACCCGCTTGCAGAAAGCATTCTTGTCGCACAGATTAGTATAATCAGCGTCGGAAGTATGTTTACGGTAGTGGTCATACCGCTTTTTATGCCCGACAAAAATGCGTCGGTGTAGTCTTTCCCGAATATAAGAATTACTGCCGCAAAAGACATAATAACGGGAAGCGCCGACGATGCGATAAAGTCCATATTTTACTTTGATACCTTTGCAAACGCTTTGCATATTATTATTGCAAAGACAGTTGTTGCAACGGAGCATATCCATATCGGAAGCACGATGTCAAACGGGTTATTTGAGCCGTAAGACGAGCGCAGCGCAATGAGGGTCGTGGGGAACAGCTGCAAGGGAGTTGTATTAAGCACCGAAAACATTATAAGGTCGTCGCTTGCGGTCTGCAGACGGTTAAAATTTATATCTTTTGCCGCCTTTATTCCGAGCGGAAGCGCGGCGTTGCCGAGTCCTAAAAGATTTGCGCTGAAATTTAATGAAATATTGTCAAAATTTTCGGTATTTTTATATATTATTTTTAGCACGGGCTTTGCCGCTTTTGAGATGAGCGCGGTAACGCCCGCTTTGTCAAATACGTTAAGTATTCCGCTCCACAAAGAGATAACGCCGAGAAGCGTCAGAGAAAGATTTACGGCGTCTTTCGCACCCGAAAACGCCGCGTTTGCAATATCTGCGGTTGTTCCGAAAAAGAGCGCGGATACAAGCGAAAATATAACCATTGTTCCGAAAATTTTTCCTACCAACGTCAGTATACCTTTCAGTTTTTATTAAAATATATTCGAAAAACGGTTTTTTAATGTCAAAACTTTCGCCTTTTGCATAGAATGTCATTAAGAAAACAAATGGAGGAATCAATATGCCATCAATTTTTTTAAGTCCGTCGCTGCAGGATTTCAATAACTACTATGACAATTCGGGAAGTGAAAAATATTATATGAACCTGATTGCCGATGAAATGGTTCCGTATCTCGAGGCAACGGGAATAACTTTTACAAGAAACAACCCGAACGCTACTCTCTCGCAGGCGATAAGGGATTCTAACGCGGGAAACTACGACCTGCATTTCGCAATACATTCAAACGCCTCTCCCGACTACCTGAAAGGTGAACTTACCGGTACCGATTTTTATTATTTTACAAGAAGTACGCGCGGAAAAGAGGCGGCAACTGTGCTTGCCGACAATTATATGAGTATATACTACGACCCCGATAAAGTGTCGATTATGCCGACAACGTCGCTTGCCGAAGTAACAAGGACTACCGCGCCGTCTGTACTTGTCGAAACCGCGTATCATGACAACCCCGAGGACGCCGAGTGGATAAAGGATAATATCAGCGCTATTGCACGGAACTTCGTGCAGGGACTTGCCGAATATTTTCAGATTCCTTTCGTTGACCCGTACGATAACTCGGAAAACGGCTCGTCCGAATACGAAATTTCGACTAACGCTACTGTAATTACACAAAGAGATAATCTGAACATAAGACGGTATCCCGATATTAATTCGCAGATTATAGGGCAGATTCCGAAAGGTGCAAGAGTGCGCGCATACTGTCTTACGGGAGAGTGGTATATCGTCGAATATAACGGAACTTTAGGCTTTTCATATTACGAATATATCGCGCTTGACTGATAAAAAATTCCCGAAAGCATCTGCTTTCGGGAATTGATTTTTAATACTTATTCTTCTGTATAAATAATTATGGGATCTGCTATCGGAGTAAAGTTGACTGCGTTTACGGGAATAACCGTTATTGAGGAAGCGTTTTGTATATTGGTTTCCTTTATGGTTATTTCCTTTATCTGTTCATCATCCGACAAGTCATATACCGCTTTGAATGCGAGCATCTTTCCTCTTGCGTCGTAAGCGTACAGAAGAATCTAATAATCGGATGCGTCGGGGAAGGAAACCGAGAGTGTTGCCGAAACGCTGTCTTTTGACTTATCTACCGCACTGTCTTTCAAGAAGAAGGTGTCTCTTACGCCGGTAAGTCTTTTGAGCTTCAACGATTTGCCTTCGATTAATGTCCATATATTTTCAGTATCGAAACCTGCTTTTTCTACGACAAACGACGCGCCGTAAAGGGCTGAAAGACTGTCTGCAAATTCAATTCCCAAAGTGTTTACCGTACCGCTTGAATTAATCGGAATATTTTTATATGAGAAGCAGTTTTCAACCGTTGCTTTTTCGTTTACTCCGCCGCATATTGTGCCTGCGTAAAGGTTTCTTCCTTCCGCTGCGCTGATGCTCGTTGCCGCGGACAAGCAGTTTTTGATATTGGCGATGATTTCCGAATCTCTTAACTGTGCCGACGGGAGAAAACCGTAATCGTCGAACAGATAGCCCGAAATACCGCCGGCGTACGATGAAATTGTAGATTTTGCTTCAACCGAGCCGGTAAAGAGACAGTTTGAAATCGACGATGCGCCGTGAGAATACGATGAGAATTTTCCCGTGATGCCGCCCGCTATAGACGAAACGGAAGAATTAACCGAAAGTACCGTGTTTGAGTGCGAATTGCCGATATAGATATTCGATTTATCGTCCACCGCGTCCGCAAAGCCTATAAGACCGCCTGCAACGGCTTCTTTTGCGTTAATGCTGATATTTCCCTGTGAATGACATTCGGAAACACTCGACAAGTCGGTTGACTTCATATATCCGATGAGTGCGCCGACGTAAGAATTTCCGTTTTTATTGTCAAAACTGATGTTGAAATCAAGAACGTCGGTATTTATGATATTTGCGTTTTGAGTATATCCGAAAACGCCTGCGTAAGCCGTCTTATTATTAATCCGGAAATTGTATATACAATATCCGTCTCCGTCAAAGGTTCCGGTGAAGGGGAATCCTTCGCTGCCGATAGGCGTCCACTCAAAACCTGCGAGATTTATGTTGCCTGCGAGTTTATACGAAGCGTCCATGTATTCTTCAAATCCGGCGCGAACCTGCATTGAAAGAAAATATAACTGGTATGCGTTTTCAATGATATAAGGATCATCCTCGGTACCCGTGCCGTCGTAAAATCCATCTGATGATTGTCCGTCCCACTCAATTATCGGGAGCTTCTTATAAAGCGCATAATAAGTTGTATCTCTTGTAACTTTTACGTCTTTTGTGGATATTTCCTTTCCGGAAGCGGAATTTGACCAGTACAGGAATTTATAGATGTAGTAGCTGTCGTTCGGGATTTTCGGCGGGTCGGGAAATTGAACGATTTCCTGATACGAATAAGGATCTTCACGGAACACGTTGCCGTCTGCCGCAAATTTTATTATGAATTTGAAGTTTGCAAATATTCTGATATCCGAATTGATTTTGAGCTCGGTCAGATCTATCTCTGTATAGTTAGGCGCCAATGACCAGAACGAGAAATTAGCACCGTTTGTTTTCGGCTTGACTTCACCTATTACGGAAGCGATATCATACGATTGAGACTTTGTGTTGGAGCCGTTTTCGTAAAAATATGCCGTAGCTTTCGGGAATTCACACTGTATTGCGGAAATCGAAGGGTATGGGTAGCCGCTTTCGGGAGTTGACCATACGGTATTTTTGAAGCCCTCAAATGATGAAACCGTAATTTCTTCATCAGGGTATATAATTAATATTTCGGGAATAACTATTCCGTTTTTACCGGAAATAAGAGTTCCCGCAAACATATAACAGTTCTCGAAAAACGGGAACGTTGCTTTCAGCGTTTCATAATCGAATATGTATGACGCAAACTCACCGGAAACGCTGTCTTTTGAGTTGTTGTCGTAAACGATGCCGTTGCTGTAGCAGTTTTCAAAGCACGCCTTGTTTACAATACTTACGAAACCTGCGCCGTAGCCTGTAAACGTAATCGACGTAAACTGAACGTTGCCGGTCGCATAACAGTCTTTAACGAACATTGAAGCTTTGTCGGACGACATGGCGTATGCAATGAAGCCCGCCGAATAGTTTTCACCGTATGCCGACGAAAATACCGAACCGAATGCGAAGGAACGGTTAATATTTAATGTGCCTGAGGTATCAATGCCCGCAAAGCCGATAAATCCGCCGGTGTAATTGGTGTCGCTTTCTTTATTGCGGTCGTTTGCAATGCTCGTATAAAGGGATTTTAACGACGCGCACTCCGTTATGCTTATGCTTGCGTTTGAAGCACCGAGATAACCGATAAATCCGCCTGCACGAATGGTAACCGAAGCGAGTGTGGAAATCGGTATATCCGCGTTTGCCGTAAACGTGCATGCAACGTCCGAAATGCAGTCTTCAAAATCGACGTTTGCCGTGTTGTTGACAAGGACGTAACCTATAAAGCCGCCTCCGTAAATAGGATATTTGTTGGCGGTAACGTTTATTTTTCCGTTTTGCGTTTTGCAGTTCTCAATCGACGAGCTGTTTTCGCTTCCCGTAACAAGGTACCGTCCTGCAAGTCCTCCGACGTATGCGTATATATCCGTCGTGAATGAAATATTGAAATCGCTGACGATAAGGTTTTTGACGGTTGCATTGTATAAATAACCGAAAAGACCGGCAAACTGGCGGTATTGAGTAATCTTGAATTTTGATACGGTGTGTCCGTTTCCGTCAAAAACGCCCTGGAAACATGTGCTGTACCCGGTTGAATTGGTGTATTGACCGATAGGGGACCATTCCGCATTTGCAAGGTCGATGTCTGTATCAAGCTTGTAATGAGCCTTTATGAAATCGGGATTGCCCGAATTAATAAAAGCCGCAAAATCCTTGAAATCGGCAACGGAAGATATTACGTACGGTGAGTCCGCAGTACCGTTTCCTCCCGAAAAATACGTTGTTATCGCCGAAAGGGCTGCCGCCGGTTCGGGATCCTGCATGGCGAATTCTTCGAGCGCTTCAACTTTTTCTATAAGATAAGGCTCCGGTATTTCGTTTTCGGCTGCAATAACATGTATAGATGCCGAATAAACAACAGCAAGAAGCGTTATGAAAAGCGCAATTACAAATAATCTTGTGCGGTTTTTGCGTTTTACAGAGTTCATCAAAGTACCTCCCGTAAATTATTCCGTAATGCTGATTTTTTCAGCGTAGGAGCTGAGTAAATCAACAAATTTTTCCGTTACGTAATCGGAAGCCAGCTGTGTCATTTCCTCGGTATCAGAAAGAAATCTTTCTTCCGTAAGCGTAAGGCGTTTTATAATAAAATATCCGTTTTCTGTTTCCGTAATATCGCTGACTTCATTTTCTTTAAGTGCAAAAGCCGCATTTTCGATATTATCTTTTGCTTGTCCGTACGTGAGCAGATAATCGTTTTTGTCGTCGCCGTATTCATCGATTAATGCGTCAAAATCAGCTCCGTCCGCAGATTTCTGTAATATTTTTTTTGCTTTTAAAAAAGCAGAGGCCTTTGATTCCTCATCATCGCCGTAGGGCACATAAATATATTTGAATAAAATGTAATCGTCTTTATAACGGTGAATAAGTTCGTCTGCCGAAGGGATTCTTGTAAACGAATAATCGTAATACATCTGCTGATAGAACATGGAGTACCAGTAGTTTGTATAATATGCGTATCTCGTGAAATCATATCCGTTCTGCGCAATACTTCTTTGTATCTGTTCCCAGTTGCCGTCAATCGCGTTTTTGAGTATCGCGTGCGCGTCCGCGGGAAGCACGAAATTGTATACGTCAGCCATAGCTTTCAGGGCCGCAAACGTCTTTATTGAGTTTTCAATATTTTCATTTGTCG
>JAEESG010000072.1 GCA_016286245.1 Clostridiales bacterium
AGAGAAAGTAAACGTACTTTTCGTTCTTTTCCTACGAGGGAAAAGAACAAAAAAACAAACAAGGAAAAAATTTACTTTTTATGCTCGGCTGTGCTGCAAAAGTACAATTTTTCATAAAAACAATTTTTCCGTACTTTTCTTGCGCAAGAAAAGTACAAAAAGAGCGCGAGTTTTCTTAGTAAGAAACCTCGGTAAAGAAAGCGCCGAAAAACTCGGTGCTGTTTTTTAAAAAAAGAAAACTTTTTTGCGAACATTCCGCGCCGTGATGTTTTTCGGCGGCTGCGAAAGTGTAATTTTTCATAAAGGGAATTTTTTGATACGCGTGCGCATCGCGCACGCAGTTCGGAAGAAAAAAGGATATACGGCAAAAGCCGTATATCCTTTTTTCTTGCGTTTGTATTCTATTTTTGCTTTTCTTTTATGACTATGCCGAGACCGCGCGCTTCAGAAACAAGTTCTGTGCGCGTCTTGAATCCCGTCTTGTCCATAAGATGCTGAATGTGGCTCTTTACCGTTGCGACCGAAATAAAAAGCCGCTCCGCTATTTCGGAATTTGTGTCGCCCGTGGTGAGCTCCTTCAAAATGTCAAGCTCGCGCTCGGTAAATTCATGGTTTGTGGCATTTCCTATGCGCACGAGCGGCGTTTCGTCGGGGTAAATGCGCTCGCCCTCCATGGTGCGCTCCATGACGTCGAGAATGCTTTCCTTCTGCCCGTCCTTGTACCAGAACGAATCAACGCCTATGTTTTTCGCCCTTTCAATCCAGGAATATTCCGGCATGGAGGTTACGATTATAATCTTTACGTCGGGAAACCGCTTCTTTATCTCCTCCGACGCGTCAAGCCCGCTCCGGTCAAGCTCGGTGAGAACGTCCATGAGAATGAGGTCGACTTTGTTGCTCTCGCACACGGAGACTGCCGCCGAAGCATTGGAAACGGAAAGCAGATGGCGGAAATGCTCGCTCGATTTTACGTATAATTCAAAAAAACTCCTCGGTATATCCTGATCTTCTACTATCAGCACGTTATACGGCATTCGCACGCCTCCTTTCCTTTTTTCTCCGATTATATTCTATACTGTTTTTTCAAAACGCACATCAACCGAAAGAATGATTTTTTTCACCGGCTTTCTTGAAAGAAAGCCGGACAAAGAACTCCCTTTTTAGAAATTTGCGTTTCAGGTGCGGTTTTTCTGCACAAAGTGAAGCTATACACTTCTTTAATGTTTCCCCCGTACTTTTCAAGCTTTCGGAAAACTCAGTGTAAGCGTAAATTCATCGGCTGCTATTGCGGATATTTTTGCGTTTTGTCTTTTTGCGAGAGCGGACAAATTGGAAAGCCCGCCTGTGAATTTAACTTCGCTTTTCGGGATATTTCCGTCGTTTGTGAAACGGCATAAAAAAATTTTTTCGGTTTCGGTGAAGGATATTTTCATATTTTTTGCATCGGCGTGCTTAAAAGCATTGATTATAGCCTCGTTTGCGGCGGAAAAGAACAGATTTTTCCGATTTTCCGAAAGCTCCGGCATTTCGCCCTGAAGGGAAAGATTGATTTTCAGTGCGTTTGCAAGATTTTTAAGACTTTCGAACGATTTTGCGCCGTTTTTTTCGTCCGCCTCCATGCAAAGAAGCAGTGCGTCCTGTTCCCACATTGAAAAAATGCGGTCGAGTTCCTCTGTGTCCTCGCTGTTTACCGCCGTAGTGGAAAGCATAAGCCTGTTCATCTCATCGTGGATATTCACCTTTGCCTGCAGAATCTCTTTTCCGCGGACGATTTCGTCGATGCTGTCGTAGTAGTCCCGAAGTTCACGGTTCAGCTTTGACAGTTCCGCTTTATCCTTTTCGAGCATCCGCGTTTTTGCGTATTCCGGCGTGATGTCGGACGCGATAATCTCCTGCAGATTTTCGCCGTCTTTTTCAATATCACGGCAGGTAAAGCGCCACACCTTATCCCCGACGGTCAGTATTCCGCCTTCCACGGCATTTTTAAAATGGTTTCCGTCGAGCAGCGCGCCGCCCGTAATTTTTTCGCACAGTTCGTTCATGCACATATTGGAGAACAGAACTCTGCCGTTATCCCGGAAACAGCACACGCCGCACGGTATCTTATCCAGAAAAATCTTGATGGCGCCGGGTGTAATGAACGTCTTGTCATAACGTATATTGCGCGCAAAAAGGAATACCGACGCAAACGTGAGAACGACGAATGCCGAAAGCCACAGAATCCACGCAAATCCGCACAGCGTAAGCGTAACGTCTTTGGCTTTCTCACTTATTCCGAACAGCGAAAAATCAAATATCACCTGCCACAAAAAGTATACGGGCGCAAAAACGGCAAGCGCGTATATTATAAAATGCAGCCTCCTTCTTGCCGCGGCAAGCACCGCGCTTCCGATATTCACAAGGCACAGTATGAGCGCCCAGAGTGCAATTATTGCGCGTATCTGCGCCGAAAGGAAAGCAAACGGAGTCATGATTCTTCTCCCCCTTTCGGCATTTTAAGGCAGACGTATGTTATTTCGTCCTCTTTTTGTATTTCGCACAAAACGCCGCATTCGGAAAGCTTGTTTTCCGTCTCGTCTCCGAAAAGCGCATTAAGATTCTCAAACGTCATTTTGAGCTCGTGCGCGGACAAATTTACGAACACGCCGTAAAGGCAGTTTATATTTTCTTCAAGCAGCGTCTGGAACGCCTCGAACGATGAAAGCGCGGCAGAAGCGCGGACATAGCCGTCCGCACCTGTTATAAGCTCTCCGGGAACGCCGTAGTAATTAAGTCTTCTGAGTACCTCCGAAAAAGCAAGCGCAAGCTCTCCCGTTTCGATAACGCCGCTTTCCCGCGACAGAAGCATGAGATTTGCGTAGCGTTTTATGTACGTGCCGAGCAGTACTATCATTTTACGGCATTTTTCCTTGTACTCCTTGTCGGCGGACAATCGCGCCTCTTTTGCCAGAAGCGAAATTTTGCGCGACTGTTTTTGCGTGCGCTTTGCTATGTTGTCATAAACGAGCGTTCTCTGCTCGGTTTTGATCTGCTTTTCCTTAAGCTCGTTTTGCAGCCTTTTAAGCTCCGCTTCCTGCGCAAGCTCCTCCTTTGCGTCGGCAAGCTCTTCGTTCAAGCGATCGAGCCCGGTCATGTCGTCCTGCCAGAAGCCGAAGCCGCCCGGGATTTTCATTTTGTGCAAAACCGTGTGCTCCTCGATTCTCGCTCCGTTCTGTGCATTAAACTGCGCGGTCGTCAAAGGCTTTGCCGTACCCGACGAATAAACGGCGGCTCCCTTTTTGTCCGTAATCTGCGCTGAAATGGAAAATTTGCGGAACAGTTTTCCGTAATCGGTATTTGTGGGTATAAGCCCCAGCAGCAGACAGCATTCAAGAACACCTGCAACCATAAAAGCAAGCGCCTCCGGAAACTCGATGACGTACACGCCGCTTATTTTCGGCATTTTTCCGGTTACGAGCAGCACACACATCGCAATTCCCGCAAAAAACGGGATAAAAATTATCCACGCGCGCTTTTTCGAGCTTGTGATACGGCACTTGATTATAAGAATTATTATCGCCGCAATATAGAGCGCATATTGAAAGATTGTTAAAACGTAAAACAGTTTTCCGTGCGAGTAATCGCCGTCCCAATTCTCAAATCCGGGCTTAAAGCCGAAAATAAGCTGATGCGCGTCGTTTGTCAGAACGAAAAGTATGAAAATCACCGCAAAAAAGAGCACCGGATACCATATTTTCGCAACGTGCGAGCTCTTTTTCGGAAAAACAAGAAGCGCAATATAAAACAAAAAAAGCGGAATGAGCAGCGTGGGCACATAGTAGAGATACCACGTGTACCGCGCAAGCACGCCGACCTCCGAAAAGGCGCTGTATTTTATTCCGCGAAGCAGTATTAAAAGAAGCTCCATCCACGCGACCGCCTTCATCGCCGCCGAAAGATGCCCTGCCGGCGAAACGCGGTGAGAATAGTACAAAACGAGGCATACGGATAGTATAAGCAGGTAAATCGTGGATACGTTCCGCGTCGGGAAAACGTCCGGAATTACGTTTGCACAGGAAATAATGCTCAAAGCAAGAAGAATGCCGTAAAACGCAAGGCGTTTTAACGTCTTTTTCGCTTCGTTCATCATATTTCCCCCTTTTTTTAATTATATTCGCTTTCCCCCGGAAAGCTCGGCAAAGAACTTCCAATTTTTATAAGTTTCAGCTCTCTTTGTTTTATTTTCTCTCCCCTGAGAGAAAGTAAAAATATCTCTCATGTTTTCATCAAAATTATATCACTTTTTGGAGCAAACTTCAATACAAAGCGGAAACAAAAAAAGAGTTCATAAATATGAACTCTTTTTTATTTTAATATACGTATGAATTAAACGTCAAGTTCCTTTTCTTCGCCGTCCATTACCCATACTACCGCAAATACTGCGTCGCCGTTAAAGCCGTTTTCGTCTTTTACCGTAAAGTCGGTTTCGTCTTCCCAGTCAATGAGTATTGTCGCCTTTACGTATTTTGCGTATTTCGTCGAGTAAGTCTGTCCGTCGTCTTCCGTATACGCCTTGTTGTAGCACTTGATTTCGTCGCCGCCGGACGCAAGCCCCGCTTTGTCAAGCACCGACATTTTGCCCCACGTAATAACGTCTTCAATCCACTTCGTGTCGGATCCGAGTCTTACGATCGATGCTTTGTCAGCGTTTACATAGTATACAGAGGTAAGGTCGCCGTACGGGCAGATTTCAAGAGTATTGTTGTCGGTATTATACGAGAGAATCCAGTATTTCCGCATATCTTTGAAAGGTACCGACGCGGCTTTTTCGTCAACCGTTCCCGACGGCGTCAAGGTTACGAGATCTCCGTAAGCTTTTGTTTTTACGGAAACAGCTTTAGACGCGGTTGTTGAGCCGTAAAGGGCTTCAACTGCGCCTGTGTAAGGGTTGTATACCTGATATTTAGCCATGTATTCGTCGTCATCCGTAGGAACTACGTCAACAAGTTTTACTATTCTGTGCACGTCGGTATAGTGCGCTGCCGGCATAAGTTCCACCCCGTATCCGCCCGCAATATAGCGTCTTATGAGGATAACGTCGGTCGTGTTGATAATACCGTCGTTGTTTACGTCGGCCGCCGCCTCGATTATCGTCTGATTATAGCCGCCCGCGATGTGGCGCCTTAACAGAATGACGTCCGTCGTATTGATAAAGCCGTCGTTGTTGAGGTCGCCAGGGATAAAGCTTATTACGCTTACCTTTCCGTTTGCGATATTTACGCTTACGGGCACAAGGTTTCCGTCAATTATATCGCCTGAGGTGTAAGATACGCTTATCGGATATTCGTCGCCCTCCTTTGCGTCGTCCGGGATTTTGAACTGTAAGTTGAGGATAGCTCCGTCCTTTATGTCTTCCGCTTCAAGCTCCTGTCCGTCCCATACGAAATTGCACGGAGAAGCGAAAGCTCCGGGCTTCGTCATGGTAAGCGCGTCAAAAGCGTCTCCGTTAGAAGCGCCCACAAGTGTAAGACTTCCGAACGTGATTTTAAGCGTTGCGCCGAGTATTCCGGGGTTGTTTGCAACCGATATTGCAATATCCACGGTCGCACCCGCAAAGTTCGTCGCGGACGAAACGGTTATCGTCGGGTTGTTTTCGTTTGCGGACGCATAAAACGGAACGCATACCGCAATCATAAAAACACAGAGTATTAATGCGATGGTTCTTTTGAGTTTCATTGCTTTATGTTCCTTTCATTATTAATCTTTATTAATCAAAATATATTTCCTGCGCGGCGCATACGGGTTTGAACGACGTAAGATCCGTCCACCACATTACTTTCGCCCTTATCGCCTGCAAAGGTACGCTGTCGACGTTTATATTTTCGCCTGCCGAATAAAAACGGACGGAAATAAGCTTGTTTCCGCGATAAAACGAAATAAGTATGCTTCCTTCGAGGTTTTTTCCTTTAAGCTGTATGTTTTTGTCGGAAATTCCGACCGTAACCGTCGCCGATCTTTCGACTTCGATATATCCGTTTTCCGTCTCGAACGAAACGGGGGACAAATTTCCGTCAACGATGTCTCCTGCACGGTATGAAACGTTGACGTCGTATTTTCCGGGTGCATCGGGCGCTGTAAATTCAAGTAAAGCGACCTTTCCGTTTGATGCGTCCGCTTCCATGCCGTCCCATACGAGATTTACCGTCTTTTTTGACAGATTTCCGGGCTTTGTCATGGTCAGGCTCGACCACGCGCTGCCTTTGGTTATCGATTTCAACGTCAAAGCATTATCGTACGACACCGAAATCGTCGCGCCGCAGACGCCGGGGCTGCCCGAAACGTCAACAGGCACGCTGACCGTCTCTCCGGGAGACGCCGTAACCTTTCCGACGGAAATTTTTGGATTTTCACCGCCGAAAACGGGAAGTACGCACAAAATCATAACGCACACCGCGGCAAACGCCGCTTTTAATGCATTTTTTGATGAAATTCTGCGTCTTTTCATATATAGCTCCTTTCATTTTTAAAATTTTCACTGTGTTACATTATGTAACATCATGTTACAATAAAATTGTAGCACACATTATTTTAAACTTCAAGACAGATATTTGCATACACTTTCCGAAAAAATTCCCGATTTTATAAAAATTTTATCTTCTTTTTTTATACAAAAATCATTTCACATATTATTTATATGCTTTTTTTGTATATTGTTACATAATGTAACATCAGAATTGTAACATACTGTTACAATAAAGTCAAGGGGGTGTATGTTTGAAAGGCTTGAAAATGATAAGAAAAGAAAGAAACCTGAATCAGTTGAAGGTCGCAATGGATTTGAACATCTCCCGCGAGGCGCTTTCGCATTACGAAAACGGAAAAAGAGACCCGAGCCTTGATATGTTGAACAAGCTTTCGGAGTATTTCAACGTTTCAATAGATTTTTTGATAAACGGAAAAGAATTTGAAAAGAAATAATATGAAACGGCGGATTTCGTATGAAATCCGCCGTTTTGTATCGATCAGGTGCGTTTTTTCAAAAAACGTCTTTTTTGTTCTTTCCCCGCTTTCTTGAAAGAAATCGGGGCAAAGAACTTCCCTTATTAAAAAATTATAAAGATTTCAGCTCTCTTTGTTTTACTTTCTCTCCCCTGAGAGAAAGTAAAAATATCTTTCGTGTTTTCATCAAAATTATATCACTTTTTGGAGCAAACTTCAATACGGGGCGGAAAACACAAAAAGGAGCCCTCCCGGGCTCCTTTTAATTTATTTATTCTCCGTCGGAAAAGATAACGACGGTCTGCGTCTTGTCGATCCAGTCAACCTCGCAGCCGAAAGCTTCGGAAATTGCGCGTATCGGCACGAGAATCCTGTCGTTTTCTGTCTGTGCGGGCACGTCGAGTTCGATTGCC
>JAEESG010000073.1 GCA_016286245.1 Clostridiales bacterium
TTGTCCTCTACCTCGATTTTCTCAAGCAGCAAGGGATTTCCCGAAGCGATTGCTTTCGCTTCTCTTGCGGATAGCTGAAAATCGCTCATTTCTTCAAGCTCTTCAACCGTACCGCCCGAAAGAGCCTGATTTATAAAGCTTGCTTTGCGCTCCTGCATCTGCCATTGATAACTGTCGTAGGACTTTTCCTGAATATAACGGTAAATGCGTACCGTCTTGTTTTCGTTTCCGTAACGGATAATTCTGCCCTCGCGCTGCTCGATGTCGGAAGGACGCGCCGGCACGGTCATGTGATGAAGCGCAACGGCTTTGTTCTGAGCGTTCATGCCCTCGCCCATTACCTGAGTAGAGCCTATCAGAACCCTTATTTCGCCCGTGTTCATCTTTGCGCTGAGGTCCGTTTTGTCTTCAAAGTCCTGCGCGATTGCGATTTCCTCTCTCGGAATACCCGCCGCAACAAGCTTGTTTATCAAATCCCCGTATACGTAGAAATTATATTTCTTGCTCGGGTCGTCTCTTACGCCGACGTCGCAGAAAATAAACTGCGTGCCTTTTCTGCCGTTGCTGTCAACGTATTCCTTATAAACCTTTTCCGCAACTTGAGAAGTTCTGCTGTTCGGCAAATTCAGGTCTTCGTCGGTATATTTGCCGTCAAAATAACCTTTGACAAATCTCAGGTCAACCGCAGCCATCTGTCCGGCTGTCGTAACCTCGAACATATTATGCTCGGAATTCTGTCCGTTTGAGCGGACATCATCAACAATTTTATCGAGAACATCAAGGAATTCTTCCTGTATCGGATTCGGCTCATTTACAACGTCTATTCTTTCCGCTGCGGGAAGAGCTTCTATTACATCTCCCGTTTTCAGAATATCCGCCATTCTTCTGAACTGCTCTATCATCTGCGCAACGTTCTTGAATTTAGAGAATCTTTCTTTCATTCTCATGTTTCTGCCCGTTACGTCGACTTCCGCCTGATTTACGATAGAACCGAACATCTGAGCCCACGAATCAAATGACTTAAGTCCCGCTTCGTCCAGAATATCGGGCCTCAAAAATCTCAGCATATTGTATATTTCCGACATGGAATTCGTAATAGGCGTCGCAGTTCCGAACGTGATTTTGCCGCCGTTTCTGTTCAGATAGTCCGTTATCATGAACATGTTTTCAGCACGGCTCGCCCTGGTGGTATTGCTGCTCTCGTGTATCGATACGCCCGATACGCGGCTCATTTTGCTGTAAAACGGCAGATTCTTGAAATTATGAGCCTCATCGACAAATAAGCTGTCAATGCCGAGCTCCTCAAAGGTGTTTCCACTGTCTCTTTGCTTTTTTATTATTTCAAGTTTTACTTTAAGACGCTCTTTCGCTTTTTCGAGTTCCCTTATAAATCTGCCGTCAACAGACCTGCCGCTTTCCTGTCTTGCGGCGATAAGAGCGTCCTCAAGGTCCGCAATCTGATTGTTGATAAATGCTATTTTTGTTTCTTTTTTAACGTCAAGCAGTCCGAAAGCCGAATGAGAAATTATCGCAACGTCAAAATCGTTTGAAGCTATCAGCGCATAAAATCTCTGACGCTGCTCCGCGTTTGCTCCCTTTTCAAGATATGCTATCTTTGCGTTCGGGTACATTTTCAGAATATCATTTCTGAAATCAGCTACCTTTTGATTCGGAACAACCATCATGTTCTTTTTGGCAATTCCCATACGCTTGAGTTCCATTGCAATGGTCGTCATTTCGGCAGTCTTGCCCGTGCCTACCCCGTGAGCAAGCAAAGTGTTTCCGCCGAAGAGCGCACGCGCCGTCGCTCTCTTTTGGTAGTTTCTTAACTCAAACGTCTCGCTGAGTCCGTCAAAGGTCAGATATTTTACCATTTCCGAAAAATCCATATTCCTGTATGAATTGAATTTCTCGTTAAAAGTCTTGACTAAGTCCTTGCGTCTGTCCGCATCCTTGAAGCACCATTCTTCAAACGCTTCCCTGATGTCCTTTGCCTTTTGCTGCGCGGCTTTCGTTTCTGCCGGAAGTATTTTTCCGTCGCTGTCTCTTACCGCAATTTGTCTCATATTCAGAGCTTTTTCGGCAATAGACAGCGCGTCTGCTTTGCCTACACCGTATTTCTTTGTCATAAGGGTGTTGTCGCCCCATACGTTTCGGGTGATTCCCCACGTGCCCGTTACGTCGGTATAATTGACCTCGGGTAATCTGTTGAGGTTCAAAAGCTCCCTTAAGAATTGAGATACATACTTCGGGCTTATCCATGACGCACCGAATTGAGGCGTAATATTCTTTGCCGGTATATCTTCGGGAATAACGGCTTTTAACATACGCTCGTTTTTCTCAAAGCCTTTTTTGCCCTTTACGGCCTCGTACTTTTCTCTGACGTTGCCCGACAGATATACTTCGTTAAGCTCGTATGTACCGTCGGGTGTAAGCACTATTTTATCGTCAAGCTGACGTATCGTTTCGCTTTCCGACAGTCCCGTAAGCTCTGATATTCTGCTCAGATTTACGCCGCCCGTTTCGCCCACGGAAATACTGAGAGCGTCCGTAACGTTGTCCGCCTTTTTGGGCGTAACCCTGCTCAATGTATCTTTTGTAAATATCTCGGATTTTATGAATTTCTTTGTTTTTGTATCATAAACTTCAAGTCCGGACAGTTTATAAAAATCATTGTCGGCAGACAACAGTTTTTTGTTCTTATCCAGCATACCGTACTTTTTTACGTAACCGTCGTATGCTTTATTCAATTCTTTTCTTTTCTCGGCTATAACGCCTTTATCCTCGTTTCCGAGCGTAGCCCTCAAAAGCTCGTCGTAAACGTTCTTTAATTTGATGTATTCTTTTGCGTTCTCGGCTGATTTGCCTTTTATCTGCTTTACTTCACCCGTCGCCGCGTCTACATATTCAACGTTTCCTTTTTCCGTAACGGTAAATAACTGTTTCGGCATCGAGCTTTCCGTAACGTCTGCAGTGCCTACCGTCTGAACTCCGCTTAAAAGATTTCTGGGAAGCTTCTTAATTGCCTTCATGAGCTTCTCGACGGTATTTCCTGACGACAGCGACTGAGTCGTAAGCTCGTCCGCGCCGCTCCGCCAGTTTCTCTCATACGTCAATTCGCCGATAACGTTTTCGGGATGTGCGGCATAATACTCATTTATGGAAAATTTCTTCTTGCTTGCGGGATACCGTCTGTCTGTAAGTTCAACAGTGCTTAAATTTACGAAACTTTCCCCGCCTTTTACGGACGACTTCTGCATTATAATCAGGTCTGTAACAACGTTCGCGCCCGCGCTCTTTCTGAACACGTCGGAAGGCAGACGGAAAGCGGCAATTAAATTGCCCTTGTTGCTGAGCTCCGTCCTTACAGAGCTGTCAAGCTTGTCAAGCGTTCCCGCCGACGTAAGAAATGCCAATACGCCGCCGTCGCTCAGCTTGTCCATTGCCTTTACGAAGAAATAGTCGTGTATGTAATATTTTTTGCCCTTGTAATTGTATTTTACTTCTCCGAAAGGAACGTTGCCTATAATCAAGTCAAACGCTCCGTCTTTGTATGCAACATCCTGAAAAGGCGCAATTTCGATATTTGCGCTCGGATATAAAAACTGTGCGATTCTTCCTGATATGGAGTCAATCTCAACGCCGAACAGCGTGGAATTTCCTTTGAGTTCTTTCGGCATTCTTCCGAAAAAGTTTCCGACGCCCATCGACGGCTCCAATATATTACCGCCCTCAAATCCGAGATGACTTAAAGCCTTGTATACGCTGTCAATGATTCCCGTGGGCGTGTAATACGCGTCGTTTACCGTGCTCTGCGCGGCGGAAAGCTCGCTTTCGGATAACAGCTCTTGAAGCCTTGCCCTTGCAGAACCGTAAAAAGAGGAACTCAAACCGCCCCAGCCTTTGTATTTCGCAAGTATAGCCTGCTGCGCTTTTGTCGGCGCTTTACCGCTGCTTTCGATAGCATGCAGCGTTTCAATGGCTTTTATGTTGTTTTCCATGCTCGGAGCGGTGGTATCTATTTCTTCGGCGGCAGCTTTTGAAATGACGTAATCTCTTGACTTACCGCCGTCAGAATCGGCTACATCGACATTATCGTCTCTTCCAGTTCCTGTTGTGCTATTTCCCTGGCTGTCGTCTGATTCTCGTATTCCGTCGTCGTTATTTCCGGAAGCGAATCGTCCTGAGGAAGATGCTGCTTCTTCAGAAGGTCGTACGTGTGTTCCATCCTCATCAGCGACATTTTCGCCAAGCTCTCTATCCTCTCTTCCAGTTTTCCGCTCTTCTTCAGCTTGCGGTACAGGCTCGGATTGTAATCTTCCATTATCGTCTCCGCCTGGTCTCTCCAGTAATCCATTGTGAACATCTTTCGCGTTCTCCTTTACTTCTCTTGATGAGCTGCTTTCTTTTCTTTTTCCAGGTCCTCGAGATGTGTTTTCATAAGTTTCATTATCCGTTCGGCTCTCTCCCAGTCTATCGGTCTGTCCATATCGTCTATCATCGCCTGGTCTCCGGGAGACAGCTTTATTTTCGTTTCCTTTTTCTGATTTCCATATAAGCCTTGGTTCTTCTCCAAATCTGACATCGTTACTCCTCCATTCAAGATAATCAAAAAGTCCGCTTTCTTTTGCTTTATTAAACGTGTTTAACGGTTTGTCTCCTATGCTCTTCAGATAAGACAGAGAAAGGTATCTTCCGGTCTGTGCAAAACGCGACGCCGAGCGCATTATTGACGTGTTTTCCGAAACGTCGTTGTAATACATACTTACGCTGTATCCGTTGTCTTTCAGCGTTTCTGCAAGTTCAAACATCGAATTTCCGCCGATTCTCGGGATGACTACGTTCTCGCCTCTTGCAACGGCTTTCTTTAACGCTGCGTCGGCAGCTGCCGCGCTGTTGTCCTGTACGTATCCCGCGCCGAATCCGTTGTCGTATCCGTCAAAGAACGGCTTGAGAATGTCGCTGTCGATTATACGCGCTTTGTTTTGGTACGATAAGGGATTCGCAAACACGGAGCTTTTTCCGCCCGCCGGTCTGCCTATAACGATAAACGCTTTCTTTTCCCTTGCAACTTCTCCCGAAAAATCGTCTTTGCCGTTTATCTTGTTGAGCTTCTGCTTTCCATTTTCGGTTTTGTATACCGCGCTGCCGTTTGATTCGTCAAACAGCCTGTCTGCATAGCTTGATAACTCCTCTTCACTCAGCATCGGCATGCTGCCCTTGCTGTCAACAATATCCTGAGCTTCCTTTATCTGAGGAATGTTCATCAGCTCTTCGTAAGGTATGTCAACTCCGTCCCACGCGGCAGCAGTAATAAAAGCTAAGTCTTTGTGCTTCCAACTTGAAAATCGCTCGTCGTTAGCATATTTTTCAATGCCTTCTTTTGAAGTATAACTACGATAATCTTCTGTGTTTATTATATCACTTTCAGCGCCTTTTTTCAATACTTCGTCAGCCGAATTCTTAACAGATTCGGTTTTTTTTGATTCCACAACGTGAATAACCGGAATGCCTACCAGTTTTCCGAGCTCGTCAAGATTTACAACGCCTGTTTTATTTGCATGGGCTCTTATTGATTCGAGTTCGGCCTCGCTTGTGCCAACAACGGAAAGATTATATTTGCTGCCGAGTTCGCTCTTGTATGTATCGAAACTGCTTGAAGGAAAATATACAGTGCGGACGGTTTTACCTGCTATGGTTTTATTTGTCGGGAGAAGGTCCAGCTCTTTGGAAAGAATGTCCGCGTCCTCTCCATAGGCTTCGTAAAAGTCTCCTGTCCTTATAAGCTGAAGAGTTCTCGTAGGCTGTTCCGCGTTGGCAGCTTTAACTGAAGAAATATTCTGTGTTGCAGGTTTCAAAGCGGAAATTTTCTGTATTGCATTGCCGGCAATTTCCTTTATTTTGTTAGCCGTAAGTTTGTACTCGCCTGCATTCTTGAGGTCATAAGGTATAACGTTCTCCGTAATCGTGCGCGTCAGTTCCGAGGATACGTCCTTTCCGTTCTCGTCAACGAAAACGGAATTGTACTTTTCGGGATTTCCTTTTTTCAATGCGTCGGCATAAGCGTTTGCGTATGCAGTAATAAGCTCGGTGTTGTTATCTGACGTAACCGCTTTAACGTTCTCTCCGAAAAGATTCCAATATGCGCCCGACGCGCCTGTCTGCTTTCTGATTTCCGATATAGCCGCGCTCGCCGCCTGCGCCGCTTCGTTGAGAACGCTCTTTATGCTTACGTCGCTTCCCGACAAAGCGTTTTCGGCTTCTACCGCCGCCGAAACTATTTCAGAGCGCGACGAATCGTCTGCACCTTGCGCGATAAGCATATTTTCAAGCTTCTTTATATCGCTGCTTGCAGATTCGGGAGTATATCTTTCTATTTCGCCGGAGCTCATTATCTCTTCCGTCTCACTTTGCGGAGCTTCGGAAGAACGAGGCTTCGCGGAAGGTGTTACGTTTTCATTGTTACTTTTGACGTTTTCAACCGGACGCGAAGCAACAGGCGCAACCGTCTGTGAAGATGTTTCGCCCTGCGCTGTTCCTGCGCTGTTCGACGTTGCTGTTACTGTAGTATTCACCGGCGCTACATTGGAAGAACCATCAGAATATATGTCGTTCAAAAGAGCTACCGCATCTTTTACTGTTTCGGGCTTTACAGAAACATCGCTTGTGTTTTCTTGCTGTTCTTTCTGCATAGTGTTAAGAACATTCCATGCGCATTTCGCTTTTGCGCGGTCAAATTCGGCGCTTATCTCTTGAAAAATTTTTGTTGCTTCTGCAACTGCTTCTTCTCCGCTTGTCTGCGAAACAATATCAGGATGAAATTCCTTTGCATATTGCCTCATTTTTTTGGAAAGCGCATCGTGCGACTTCATATCTTCTTCTGTAAAATACTTGAAAGGTTTCTCATAGTTTGGAGCAGTTGCAGCTGTTTTTTCGGACACATACGTTTTTAGTCCTGAGTATACCGCCAAAACAATTATATTTGTTACTATTGCCGATAAATCAGGATTGTATTCTGTGTCTGTTACTGCACATTTTGCAATGTTTTTTAATTCTTGTGCAACTATTGTTGTTGTTGAAAATGTGAGCGCTCCGGTGCTAACTGACAAAGCTTTTATTGCAGGGACACTCAATTTTGTTTTTTTCAGCAACTCCGCCGATTTAACACCAACAACGTTACTTAATTTTGAACCCAAAAATGCGCCACACGCCGATGTTACTGTATCTAAAATAACGTTACCTACCGACTTGTACCACTTTTCATTTTTCCAGTCCTGAGACATAGCGCTTGAAGCAGCTGAGAGTGTTCCTACAGTCGCCATAGAATCTATTA
>JAEESG010000074.1 GCA_016286245.1 Clostridiales bacterium
GACGTTCCGAGCATATAGTCCTCGTACAATGCGCCCGCTTTTACGGTGGGAATAATATAATCGTTTACGAATTCATCCGTAAGGTCTTCTATATAGAGCTTTGACGCGCCCGTTTTAAGCGCTTTTTCTTCAAGTCCGTCGAGCTCGTCCGCCTGGCCTACGTTTCCGGATACCGCGATTACTTCGCAGTTATCGTAATTTTCCTTTAACCACGGAATGATTATAGACGTGTCAAGTCCTCCCGAATATGCAAGGACAACTTTTTTTATGTTTTTCATTTTTGCTACCTCTCTTTTGAATTATGTTTATATTATATCACGTTTTTTAAAAAAATCAATAGTAAATATGCATTTTTTTGAAATTTATACGGAAAAAAATTATAAAAATTTATAAAATTATGCATAATTATTGCATAAATGAATATAATTTGATGAAATATATACATGATTAAATTTTTTCATGCCGCAAAAAATAAATATGACAATAAAACAGAAAGGAAAAATGCTTAAATGAAAAAAATATTGATAATAATGATGATTTGCGCGATTTTTGCATTATGCGCGCAAAACGTATATGCGCAGCCTTTTTCGTGGTATTTCAAGCCTGCAAAATCGGGCGCGCAGCCCGAGGTAATACCCGAAGCGAAAGATTTTGCGGATGAGTTTAACACGATATATATGGGAAATCCGGAAAGTAAGAAAATTTATCTTACGTTTGACGCGGGATATGAAAACGGAAACGTTGAAAAAATTCTCGACGTATTAAAAGAAAAAGACGTCAAAGGTGCGTTTTTCGTACTTCCGAACATTATAAAAAAGAACACGGACTTAATTGCAAGAATGAAAGATGAAGGACATCTTATATGCAATCACACCAAAAGCCATAAGGATATGAGCAAAATTACCGATTTCTCGGAATTTGAGAAGGAACTGAAAGGCGTTGAGGACGTTTTATATGAAAAAACGGGGTATGAAATTGATAAATTTTACAGGCCTCCCGAGGGAAGATTTTCGGAGGAAAACCTGAAATTTGCATCGGATATGGGATATTATACGGTGTTCTGGAGCCTTGCTTATGCGGACTGGGACAACAACAAGCAAATGAATCCCGAAAGAGCGCTCGAACTTGTGCTGGCAAGAACGCATAACGGATGCGTCGCTCTGTTTCACCCTACGTCATCGACAAACGCCGAAATTCTCGGAAAATATATCGATACACTGAAAGAGCAAGGATATGAATTCGGCACGCTCTATGAGTTTATACAAGATAATAAAAAAGAAGAGGTTGAAAATGAAGAAAATTAAACTGACGGCGTATATTACGGCTTTATGCGCGATTTTGGGATTACACGCATCGGCGCAGGCTCACGTTTACGCGTCAAACAGAGACGCCGGAAAATACGTGGCTCTTACCTTCGACGACGGCCCGCATCCGATTTATACCGAAAAAATTCTATCTATATTAAAAGAAAACAACGCGAAGGCTACGTTTTTCGTGATAGGCAAAAATGCGGAAAGTTATCCGGAGCTTGTGCTTGCCGAATTCAACGACGGACACGAAATAGGGAATCACACCTATTCGCATCCCGACATGAAAAAGCTTTCCGTTGAAAGCATTATTGAAGAAATAGAAAAAACGCAGGACATCGTTTACGATATTACCGGAAAAAAGCCGGAGATATTCCGCTCGCCGTGCGGGGTATATTCCGACGAGCTCGTCGAGGCAATAGAAAACATCGGCTGCAAGCCGATTCTCTGGTCGTGGAGGCAGGACACGAAGGATTGGACGCTTCCGAGCGTAAAAAGTATCGTGAAAACGGTAACCGAAAACATTCAGGACGGCGATATAATTCTCTTTCACGACTATAACAAGAAGGGAAGTCCCACACCCGAAGCTTTGGAAATAATTTTGCCGAAACTTGCCGAAAAAGGTTATTCATTTATTACCGTATCTGAGCTTCTCAAAATAAAAAGAGGGGAAATAAAAAATGAAACCGCTGCATAAGCAGCGGTTTTCGTTTATTTACTTTTTAATTTTGCTTCCGATATTCTTGAACAGGTTCCACAACGGACCCGAGAGACACACGGAAGAATAAAGACCGGCAATAATACCTATAATGAGGGGAAGCGCAAAGTTCTTTATTGAGGTTACGCCCATGATGTAAATCATGCCGACCGTAAAGAGCGTTGTAACTGTTGTGTTTACTGAACGCCAGAGCGTTCCCTTGATACCTTCGTCAACCTTTTCGGTAAAGTTCTTTCCGCTCATCTTCTTATCGTTTTCTCTGATTTTGTCAAAGATGATTATCGTTGCGTTGATGGAGTAACCGAGAATTGTAAGAAGAGCCGCGATAATCGTGGAGTTTACGGGAAGCTGGAGCAGCGAATATGCCGCAACCATTACGAAAATATCGTGCGTCAGACAGACGATGGCTGCGAATGCCGAGCTTATCTGGAATCTGAATGCGATATATACGAGCATTAAGAATACTGCAACGCAGGTTGCGATTATTGCTGACTTTTTAAGTCCCGAACTTACTTCGGCGCTTACCGTGTCTGTTGAAACCCACGATGCGCCTTCATATCTTGCGGTAACCGCGTCGGTTATTTCCGAACGGAGTTTTGCGATAATTCCTGACGATTCAATGGGAATTATGACATTTTCTCCGTCAAGGTATGCTTCAAGCTTACGGTCCGAAATTTCGGAGAGCTTTTCGTTGATTTTTGCGACGTCTTCTTCCGAGAAAGGAAGATCATTGTCTTCGGAAGCAGCAAGACGGAATATAAGCTGACTGTCATCGCTGTCTGCGGAACGAACCGCATACGGATAAACTTCAAACACTGCGTTTGTTACCGTTTGTGAAAAGTCAGCCGGTGTTTCCTGGTCGTCAAGCACAAGCGTGCGTACCGTCAGGATATCTCTGTTTCCCGAAACGCGAAGGGAGGAGAACTTGTCCGCTCCGATTATTTCTTTTATATCGGAAATTATAAGCTCTTCATCGCTTTTGGGGATTTCTTTTCCTATATTGTAGGTAACTTCCGTACCGCCGATGAAATCGATGTCAAAATTGAAGCCGCGAATAAAGAAAGATACAATACCTATAATCAGAACAATAATTGATATTGTAAAGAATATTTTTTGATTTTTAATAAAACTGAAGTTTTTCATTTTACAGACCCCTTTCCTTATTCTTCCGCTTTGTTTGCCTTGGCGCCGAACAGTCTGGGACTGATTTTGAATTCAACCAAAGCGTACAGGAGAATTCTTGTGATTACGAGTGCTGTAAAGAGGGAAATAAGCACGCCTATAAAGAGCGTCTTCGCAAATCCCTGAACCGAGCCTGTTCCGTAGTACCAAAGCACTACAGCCGCAATAAGAGTCGTGATGTTGGAGTCGAAAATTGCGGTGAAAGCTCTTTCAAAGCCTGCACGGGACGCGGCTTTAAGCGTCTTTCCGAGATTCAGTTCTTCTTTGATTCTTTCGTATATGATAACGTTCGAGTCAACCGCCATACCTATCGTAAAGATGATACCCGCGATACCGGGGAGCGAGAGGTTGATTTTCGTTACCGAAAGAACTATTGCGAAAATTGCTGCGTAAGCAACAAGGGATATGCAGGAAACAAATCCGGGAACTCTGTAAATGAGAATCATATACAGCATAACGAGCAGAATTCCTATCGCGCCTGCGAAAACGCTTGTCGAGAGCGCTTCTGAACCGAGAGACGCACCTACCGAACGAAGCTCGTTTTCCTGGAACGCAACGGGTAGCTGACCGGATGAAATAAGTGTTGCAAGCTCTTTGGCGCTGTCTTCGGTAAAGCTTCCCGAAATCGAACAGTGCGTATCGGAAATCGTTTCCGAAACCGACGGACGGGAGATAGTTTCGTTATCAAGCTTGATTGCTATATAGTTTTCACCTTCGGGCTTTGCCGCCATTCTTGTCGTAGCGTCCGTGAACGCCTGCTTTGCGGTATCGTTAAACTGGAGGGAAACGTACCATTCGCTTCCTACCGCATCGTTTCTTGCCTGTCCGTATACGGCGTCGGCGGAAGCGATGTCCTTGCCTTCAATAACGACGTTGCCTTCGGAATCTTCAAAGACGAGTTTTGCGGTGGAGCCTAACGTTCTTACCGCATCGTCGGGGTTTTCGATACCGGGTATTTCAATTCTTATCTGGTCTGAGCCGACTTTTGCCACGGTAGCTTCGTTGAAATTCAGACCGTCAAGTCTTTTTCTTAAAATGTTGATAGCTTTTTCAATGGCGTCGTCCATTGAAACATCGCTGTTTTCTTCCGGTACTGCCTTAAAAGTAATCGATGAGCCTCCCACGAGGTCAAGACCCTTACTGATAGTGTTTTCTTCAAGCACACCACCGATATTGAATGCGTTTACGCCGAACAAAGCAACAAGAACGGCGAGAGTGATGCACAGGAGCGTCAGCACCAGTGAAGATACGCTGTTTTTCATTTGTTTTTTTCTTCCTTTCTGTGAAAAAGTCGCTTATGTTTAGTATTATACAGTTTTTGTATAAATAAGTCAACAGTTTTTTGAAATATTTCCATTTTTTATATTATATTATAGAATAACAGTATCACAGCCGAAATATCAATACATATAAAAAGCCCCGTTCACGTTACCGTAAACGGGACTTTATGTTCAGACCGTCTGATATTTAATTTCTTCGCCGTCAAGCGACGCTTTTATTTTGTCGCCCTCCTTGATTTTTCCTTCGAGAATTTCCGTGGAAAGACTGTCTTCGATTTTTCTCTGCATAGCTCTCCTTAAGGGTCTTGCACCGTAAACAGGGTCAAAGCCTTGCTTTGCGAGATATTCTATAACGTTTTCGTCAAATGAAATGTCGATATTCATCGCTTCAATACGTTTCTTTATCTCGTCGAGCATGAGATTTGCTATTTTTTTGATGTCCTCTGTATCAAGCTTTCTGAATACGACGATTTCGTCGATTCTGTTGAGAAATTCGGGCCTGAACGCGTTTTTGAGCGCGGACATTACCGTGTCATGCGCTTTTTTCTGCTCATCTTGCTCGCTATTTTCACCGAATCCGAGATGTTTCGGCTCAACGAGAGCGCCCGAGCCGAGATTTGACGTCATGATGATAACGGTGTTCTTGAAATCCACAACTCTGCCGTGCGAGTCTGTAAGCCGTCCGTCCTCGAGTATCTGAAGAAGAATGTTGAATACGTCGGGATGCGCTTTTTCGATTTCGTCGAACAGCACAACGGAATAAGGATGCCGTCTGATTTTTTCGGTGAGCTGTCCCGCTTCCTCATAACCGACGTAGCCGGGAGGGGAGCCGATAAGCTTTGATACGCTGTGCTTTTCCATGTATTCGGACATATCGATTCTTATAATCGCGTTTTCCGTGCCGAAAATCGCTTCGGCAAGCGCCTTTGAAAGCTCTGTTTTTCCGACGCCGGTAGGACCGCAGAATATAAACGAACCCTGCGGACGTTTCGGGTCTTTAAGACCGATTCTTCCGCGCCTTATTGCGCGGGATACGACTTCAACCGCCTCGTCCTGACCGATAACCCTCTTTTTGAGTATTTCGGCAAGGTTGAGTATTTTCTCGCTTTCTTCCTTTTCAAGTTTTTTAATCGGAATTTTTGTCCACTGCGTGATAATTTCCGCAATATCGTCTTCGCTTATGGAAGGCATATTCGCACCGTTTTTGCTGTTTTTCCATGTATTTTTCTTTTGCTCGTGCTCCTCGGTAAGCGCTTTTTCCGTATTTCTTAGTTCTGCGGCCTTTTCGAATTCCTGGGCGCGAACGGCCTCCTCTTTGTCGGCGCGCGTCTTTTTGATTTTTTCTTCAAGCTCGTGTAGTTCGGGATTTACCGTCATTTCGGCAATTCTCTTTTTTGACGCCGCTTCGTCTATAAGATCGATTGCCTTGTCCGGAAGAAATCTGTCGCTTATATATCTTGATGAAAGATTAACTGCCGCATCTATCGCTTCGTCGGTAATCTTTATCTTGTGGTGCGCTTCGTATTTGCTGCGCAGACCTTTGAGAATGAGAATTGCTTCTTCCTTTGTCGGCTCGTTTACCGTAACGGACTGGAAACGTCTTTCGAGAGCTGCGTCTTTTTCGATATATTTTCGATATTCGTCGATGGTGGTTGCGCCCACAACCTGAATATCGCCTCTTGCAAGTGCGGGTTTTAATATATTTGCGGCGTCAATGGCGCCTTCCGCGCTGCCTGCGCCTATAAGGGTATGCAGCTCGTCTATAAAAAGAATTACGTCTTTTGCTTTTTTGACCTCGTCGAGAACGTTTTTGATTCTTTCCTCAAATTCGCCTCTGTATTTTGCACCGGCAATCATTCCCGAAAGGTCGAGCATTACAACTCTTTTTCCCGAAAGAATTTCAGGTACGTCGCCGTCGGCGATTTTCTGAGCAAGCCCTTCAACGACAGCCGTTTTTCCGACGCCCGGCTCGCCGATAAGACAGGGATTGTTTTTGGTCCTTCTCGAAAGAATTTGTATAACCCTCTGCATCTCGTCGTCTCTGCCGATAACGGGATCTATTTTTCCGTCGCGCGCATTCTGCGTAAGGTCTGTGCCGTACTGATTGAGAGTAGGAGTATCCTTGTATGAATTTGCGCCGTCTGACCTTTTTTCGTCAGATTTTTTACCCGAATATGGAACGCTTCCGCTTTCAATAGTTGCAAGTGCGTCGTCGTACAAATCGGATATATTTACTCCCTCGTTTTTGAGAAGTCTTACGGCAACGCAGTCGGATTCTTTAAGCAATGCCATAAGGATATGCTCCGTTCCTATAAAAGTCTGTCCGGTTAAATGAGCCTGTGCCTTTGACATCTCGATAATTCTCGATGCGCGCGGCGTGGAGGAGGGAACGACGCCTTCAAGCGCTTCTCCCACGCCTACGCTTTCCGCAATCGCCTCCGCTGTTTTTTCATAGGTTATTCCGCGTGAATTAAGAAGCGTTGCGGCAATGGAATTGCTCTTGTAAAGCAGTCCTAAAAGTATATGTTCGCTGCCGATATAGGTATGTCCGAGTTTTTTTGCCGATTCGGCGGCGGCATTAAGCGCAAACTGCGCATTTTCCGTAAATCTGTTGTTCATTATGCATCATCCTGACTGTATAAATTTTTTTAATTATTCCAGAGCCTCCCTGATATAGGTTGCCCTGTATTCATCTCTTTTTTCGGGCGACGATGCGTCCGAAAATCTGCTCATTATGTGCGCGGGCATTATTTCAAACAGAAGTTTTACAAGGTTTTTGTCCTT
>JAEESG010000075.1 GCA_016286245.1 Clostridiales bacterium
TTATTCATCTGTTTCAGCACCTCCATCCTTCCCTTCCTGCACCTTTATATAAACGGAAAGTACAAGGGATTTTCGCAGATTTCTCACTCGGTAAGCGAATTTGACGTAACGGACCTTGTACAAAACGGTGAAAACGTAATCGACGTCCTCGTGCTTAAATGGTGTATGTCCACGTATCTCGAATGTCAGGATAAATTCAGATTTTCGGGCATTTTCCGCAGCGTTTATATGCTCTCGCGCCCCGAAAATCATATAACCGACTATAAAATCGAAACGAAATTTGAAAAAAACGACGGAATACTTGCGTTCTTCAACGAAAGCGATATTGATATAAATCTTTCGCTCGAAAATGAGAAAATTACCGTTCCCGCACACACAAAAGGCACGCTTTGCGTCAAAAACGTAAAAAAATGGACGGCGCAGACGCCCGAACTTTATACGCTTGAAATATGCGCAAACGGCGAAAAAATCATAGAAAACATCGGCTTTAGGGAAGTTTCGATTGAAAACGGCGTGTTTAAGATAAACGGAAAAGCTTTGAAACTCAAGGGCGTAAACAGACACGACTTCAACTGCGAGACGGCGGCGACCGTCAGCCTTGAAGACCTTTTGAAAGACATAAAGCTCATGAAGGAACTGAACGTAAACGCAGTAAGAACCTCGCACTACCCGAACAGCCCCGAGTTTTATCTGCTCTGCGACGCGCTCGGACTTTACGTCATGGACGAGGCGGACCTTGAAATGCACGGCGCATGCGCCCGCGACGGAAGATACGAAGTAGAACTCTGGAAGGAATACGCGGAAGACGAATTTTTCGCTCCCGGCATAACGGACAGGCACAAGGCGCTCGTCGAGAGGGATAAAAACCGCGCGTGCGTGATTATCTGGTCGCTCGGCAACGAAAGCTCCTTCGGCAAAGCGTTTTTCGAGGGCGCAAAATACGTAAAAGAGCGCGATAAAACAAGGCCCGTTCACTATGAGGGCTTGCAGAACGCGGACAAAAAATATTATTATACCGACCTTGTCGATATGGTGAGCATGATGTACGCGTCGCCCGAGCAGATAAAGGAGAAAGTGCTTGATAACCCCGAGGAGACACGGCCTTTCGTGCTTTGCGAATATACGCACGCCATGGGCAACAGCTGCGGCGATATTGCACAGTATTGGGACCTCATATACAGTGATGAACGGCTTATGGGCGCGTTCGTATGGGAGTGGGCAGACCACGCTATAAAGACGGAAAACGGCTTTCTTTACGGCGGAGATTTCGGGGAAGAAGAGCACGACGGCAATTTCTGCGTCGACGGATTGCTTACTCCCGACAGAAAATTCAAGTCGGGCGCACTTGAAATGAAAGCCGTTTACGGCGGAAAAACCAAAGCGGAAGCGCGCGATGTTGAAATTCCGAAAGCAGAAAACAAAGCGTCCGTACTTTCAATGGAATGTAATGAAAATACGGGTGAAATTATTTCACTTAAAGCAGACGGAAAGGAAATACTGCGCACGCCGCTGCATCTGAATATAATGCGCTATATCGACAACGACAGACACGTCGTGCTCCATTGGGTTGACAGATGCCGTCTGGACGCCTGCAGGCCGTATATCCTTTCGTGTGAAAAAAGGGAAAATTACTGCAAGTTTACGGGTGTGCTCGCGGCAAACTGCTTAATGCCTGCCGCCGAATTTGAGCTTGTTTACGAAATTTCAAAAAACACGCTTTGCGTTACGGTGAAGTATAAAATCGCGGACTACGTCGAGAGCATGCCGAGGTTCGGAATTGAATTCGGTATTGATAAAGCAAAAGAATTTTTCTCGTACGTCGGCTTCGGACCGAACGAAAGCTATGCCGACAAGCACGTTTCGTGCGAATACGGATATTATGAAAGCACCGCGAAAGAAAACTACGATATGAAATATATCTTTCCGCAGGAATCGGGAAGCCACTATGCGTGCCGTTATCTCGGTGTAAAGGACTTGTTTGACGTTACCGCCGAAAAACCGTTTTCGTTCTCGGTAAACCCGTTTACGACGGCGCAGATTATAAAAGCGAAGCACGCGTCGGAGCTTTGTGAAAACGATTTCGTAAACGTGTGCATTGACCTTGCCATGCGCGGCGTAGGCTCGCACTCCTGCGGTCCGGAGCTTCCGAAAGAATATGAAATTCCGAGAAGCGCGGAAAATACGTTTAAATTTGTATTCTGAATAATAAAAAAAGACCCCCGCAAGCAAACGCTTGCGGGGGTTTCGTTTTTCATTTATTATTCGTAGTCGTCGATAACGTTTCTTACCGCTCTCTTGGAAAGGTCAACCTTACCCGCGGTATATGCGCTGGTTGCTTTGAGCATTATCTCGTAGTACCATGCGCTGCAGTCAAGGTCGGTAAAGCCGTACGTTTCAGCCGTAACGGTATTTCCGTCTGCGTCTTCGAGCGAGCAGCGGTCTCTGCCTATAAGCATATTATAAATCTTACAGTATTCGGCGCGCGTGATATTATTATAAATATTGATATTTCCGTTTTCGTCGCCCTGCACGTAGCCTTTATCTATGAGTATACCTGCGTAATCTTCATACGAAAGCGCAAGGTCGTCCGTCATATCAAGGGCTATTGCAAAGAGTTTGAACGCTTCCCCGCGAAGTATCGGCGAGTCGGGAGAAACGGTATCCGCCGATGCGTCGTAAATTCCGAGGTATGCTATAAATTCAAGCGCGCTTCTGTCCCATCTATCCTCCGCATCCGAGAAAACGGGCTCGGCGCTTCTTGAAAAGCTGAAGCCGCGAAGAAAGTCATTCTGCTTTAACAGTCTGTAAAGAACGGAGCTTGCTTCTCCGCGAAGTATCGGCATATCGGGCGCCATGGTACTGTCGTCGTAGCCGAATATATATGCATATTCATTTGTAAGGGAAACGGGGTCGGACGCCGATATCGGAGCGGAGGTTCCGCCCGAAACCGGATCTGTGCCGGAGCTTCCCGGGAGCGTCTTATTCGCCCACAGTGAAATCGAATCGGAAGGCACGTCGTAGCGTACGTAACCTATTACCGTTTCCGTTGAAGTAAGGTTATTGTCATATCCTATATTATCATAGCAATACAAATACTCGGCGTCTTCGTCAATACCCGTATTGCCGTAAGACAGAGCGTATAATATCACGTTTTCGTCGATTACTATTGACTGTGAAACGGGCATTGTGCCGTCAACGGGGTTTTTCTCCGCGCCGCAGCCTATCGCGTTCGCATATGGAGCGGAAATTGCAATTACGTTTGTGTCGCCGCCGATATATATATTTCCGCCTGTGTGCGTGCCGCGTCCGGAGCCGATTCCCGCGCCGCCGCCCTTGGTATTTCTCTCGTCGTTTCCGCCGATTGCAAGAACTTTTGCATTGCCCGATATTGAAATATTTACGTGGAACGAGTCTTTATTATATTTTGCGCCGTTACTCGTACCGCGTCCGGAGCCGATTCCCGCGCCGCCGCAGCTGCCTACGGCGCAAACCGTTCCGCCGGTGATATTGATATTTCCTCCCGAAGCGCCGTAACCGCCGCCGATTCCCGCGGCAAACGTCTGGCTTCCGCCGCTGTACGTCGAGGGATCCATATAATCGAGATTATCAAAATCAAGCGCATAGGAAGCCGCGTAAACCGTACCGCCGTTGATATTGATTTCGCCCGGAGTATAGTCTCCCACAGCCGCAACGCCTATCGCACCGCCGCTCGTTCCGTAGCCCGTACCTATGCCCGCGCCGCCGCTCGTGCCGTACGAGTAAACCGTACCGCCGTTTATCGTAATCTTATAGCCGTCTACGTGGTAGCCCGAGCCTATGCCTGCGCCGTTTGCTCCGCCGTGCGCCGTAATATTGCCCGAATTTATGATTATTTCTCCGCACTTGAGGCGAAGCTCGGGAGCAACGTTCGTGCCCGTACCGTACGAGCCGATGCCCGCGCCGTACTTGCCGCCCGTAACGTCAAGCGTGCCTTCTCCTTCTATTGTGAGCACGGAGGTATGGGGGACAAATATACCCGCGCTGCACACCGTACTGCTTGCAGCAAGGACGTTGTCTCCTTTCAGTATTATTTTTACGTTTGAGCCCGTTCCGAGGCTGATTGCGGCTCCCGCGGCGTTATTTATATCCGCTCCGTCAAGCGTGAGAGACACGTCTGTGCCGTCCGCAATTATTATCGGGTCGCTTCCGCTGTAAGTATAGCTTCCGCTTTCGTCAATCACGTACTCTCCCTGCGCTGACGCGCAAAGAGCGCAAAACATGACGATTAGCGCCGCAATAATTACATATGCCGTAATTTTTTTGATAGTTTTCATGTCCGAATTATTATCTCCTTAATTCAAAATGCAGATCTTTTTCCATATACACTATTATTATATTGTACAAATTATTTTTTGTCAATAATCGTTAATTATGTTATCGTTGTTGACTTAATATGAAGAAAAGTGTATAATTGTTTCAGAGCAAAAATGCCATTAAAACAAGAACAGGAGGAATATTTATGAAAAAAATCAGCTTTATTCTTGCGTGCGTACTTGTTTTCAGCGTTTTTACAACGTGCGCGTCCTCGTTTACCGCGCTGTTTGACGAAAGTGAGCACTGCACGGTTGACAAGGACGGAACGCTTGCGGCTTATAACGGAGAATATGATGAAGTTCTTGAAATTTCCGCCGAAATTGACGGTAAAGCCGTAAATAAAATCGGAGACAGACTTTTTGCCGCTAAACCCGTAAATACCGTGTATATAAACGAGGGAGTAAAGGAAATCGGCAAAGAGGCGTTTGGCAGCAGCACGCTTGTTTACGTGGATATTCCTTCATCGGTGAAAAAGATAGGGGAGGGCGCGTTCAAGGACTGTAAAAAACTGACTTCACTATCGATAGGCAGCGACGACGTCGAATTCGGCAAAGATGCGTTTGCGGGAACGGATTTTCTGTATATCGCGGTGCTGTGTTCGCTTGATACGAAGGCTCTCGGCGATAAAATACGCAATGCAAAAGGCGACGACAAGTTCACGTTTGACGTAATGCATTCGAATCTCGTCGAAAGCATGCTTGAAAAGGATATTTACGGAAACAACCTCATATACTGCGAGGACTGCGGATTTGCATACCGCGGATACGACGATATAGAAATCCCGTTTACCGACGTAACGAGGGACGCCTGGTACTACCCTTACGTCGTTACGGCGTATGAATTCGGCATAATGAACGGAAAAAGCGAAACGATTTTCGACCCCAACGAGAATATGACGCTTGCGGAAGCGGCAAAAATCGCCGCCTGCGTGCATCTATACATAAACGGCGACAGCGAATATCAGTTTGAAACAAACACGGAAGAATGGTACCGCCCTTACGTCGATTACTGCTATGAAAACGGAATCATAGATAAGCATATAGTTTTCGAGTGGGATAAGAACGCAACGCGCGCGGAAATGGCGTACCTGTTTTCGAGAGCGGACGACGGATATTACGTACCCAACGACGACGTTCCGCTTACGGATATTCCCGACGTCGACGAAAACACGGCGTTTGCCTTGAATATCCTCGCACTTTACAGAAGGGGAATTGCAACGGGAAGCAACGAATACTACTACTTTTACCCCGACGCCTTCTTAAAACGTTCGGAAGCAGCGACGATAGTTTCGAGAATTATCTGCTACGATATGAGGGTGTATCTCCCGAAAGGATGAGATGAATAAAAAAACACCGCCTGACGGCGGTGTTTTTTTGAGCGTATTTTTATTTGGTTAAAAACGCCATTGCTTCAAGGTATTGCTTCATGTCAACGACGGTGTTCAAAATCCTCGATTCCTCCGCCGCAAAGCATATAAGGTGGCTCATACACGAAACGGATACGTCTGAAATGGAATCGGACGGGTTGTCGTTCGCTATGTACTCGTACAAATCTTCAATTATGCCTGCATCTCCGCCGCCGTGGCCGCCGCCGATGGTCTGGTCGAAATTGTTTTCCGACGTGTAAATTTCGGTGGTCTGCATCGTCGCGAAATCGTAAAATCTTATCGATTGCGTCTCCATGTTCGCACGCAGTTCGCCTTTCGTGCCCATAAATACGGTATATCTGCCGCCCTTGTTGAACGCCGACATGGTAAGCGTTGCGATTTTGCCGTTTCCGAACAGCATGTTGACGGTCTGATGGTCGACTACGTCGTTGTCGCAGTGATAAACGCATCTGCCGTAAGGCGACGTTTTGAGTTTTTCGTCGATTTCCTCGTCGGTAGGGGTGAAATTGCCGGCAACAACTGTTCTGAAATGCTTTACTTCGGCGGTGTCAAGCTTGTATAAGGCGGGCGCATAGTAAAAACACGTATCCTTGTGCGGACAACCGTCAAGACAGCGCGCCGGAGCGCCTTCGGGAGCGTTTTCGCTGCGGAAATACGAGCGTGTTCCGAACGACTGCACTTTTTCGCACTGCTCGTCGAGAAGCCATAACATGAGGTCCGTGTCATGCGAGCATTTTGCGAGAATCATGGGCGAGGATTCGTCCTCTCTTCTCCAGTTGCCTCTGACGTAGCTGTGGCTCATGTGTACGTTGCCCACGCCTTCGGTGTGGCTGACGTTCATGATTTCGCCGAGCTTTCCCGATTTTATGAAGTTCTTTATGGCTTTGTAAAAAGGCGTATATCTGAGAACGTGGCAGACAAGGACGCGCACGCCGTTCTTTCTTGCGGCTTCCGCAATTCTGAAGCACTCTTTCGGGTCTATCGAAATCGGCTTTTCGAGAAGAAGGTCGTATTTCTTTTCTATCGCCATCATGGCAGGCTCGAAGTGCATTTTGTCCTGCGTGCAAATCATTGCGACGTCGGCAAGCTTCGGCAGACTGAGCAATTTCTCGTAACTGTCAAAGCACATTTCTTCGGGCACGTTGAATAAATTTTTGAAATAGTCTCTTTTTTCCTTAACCGGCTCGGCAATTGCCTTCAGACAAAACTTTTCCGGCATCGACGCAACGGCTGTCATGTAACAGTTGGCTCTTTCTCCGCCGCCGATAAGAGCAAGTGATAATTTTTTCATAAAATCCTCTCCAAACAGATTGAAATATCATAAAAATAATAGCATACGAGGGGGAAAATGTCAACAATTAAAACAACCAAAAGAGAAAAATGAAAAAACCACCCGTAAGGGTGGTTTTTTTATTGTAAAAAGAAAACCACGCGATAGTCGCGTGGTAGCGAAAAGGTTAACCGATGAAAGAGACCTCCGCTTGTGATA
>JAEESG010000076.1 GCA_016286245.1 Clostridiales bacterium
CAATTTTTTCGACGGCACGCTCTCTTTGATTTTACTTTCTCTCGCGAGAGAAAGTAAACGTACTTTTCGTTCTTTTCCTACGAGGGAAAAGAACAAGAAAATTGTTTTTTGTTCCTTTCTCTCAGGGGAGAGAAAGGAACCCAAAGAGAGCTGAAACTTAAAAAGGTTTACAGCCGCACTTGTGTAGAATAATTTCACATAAAACAAAATCAAATAAGGGAAGTTCTTTGCCGAGCTTTCTTTTAAGAAAGCGAGAAAAAAGGGAAAAATATATTTTTATAAAAAGCCGCATTTTTGCAGTAAAGTTTCACCCAAAAAAATAAAAAACTTCGTTTGAATAATTCTGTTTTGCATATAATATCTTTAAGAAATTATATGCACCGGAGGAAATAAAAATATGACGTTCGTGTACGTTCTGCTCGGAATTGTGTTCTTCGGAATAATAATTCTCGTGCATGAAAGCGGACATTTTGCGTTCGCAAAACTTTTTAAAGTTGCAATTACCGAATTTTCGGTCGGTTTCGGGCCGAAACTGTTTTCGAAGAAGGGAAAAGACGGCGTTTCCTATTCGCTTCGCGCCGTTCCCGTCGGCGGATACGTGAATATGGTCGGCGAGGACGAGGACAGCACGGAGGAGGGCGCGTTCTGCTCAAAACCCGTGTGGCAGAGGATTATAATCGTGTCCGCGGGCGCGGTTATGAATATAATTTTAGGCTTTGTTCTTATGGGAATACTTGTCGGAAGCTCAAAGGAAATTTATTCCACCACCGTTTCGGGCTTCAACGTCGTAAACGAAGTGGGGGAGAGTCTCGAATTTGAGGAATTTCTCGGCATACGCGTCGGGGATACCATAACAAAAATCGGAAACAGAAAAATAAACGTGCGAAACGATTTTGTGTATGAAGTGATGTTCCTCGGGGACAAAAGCGTCGACGTGCAGGTTATCAGGGACGGAAAAGAGACCGTCATAAAGGACGTTGCCTTCGATACCTTTTCGGATAACGGAATGGTTTTCGGAAACGCGGCGTTCATACGCACGACAACCCTCAAAAAGACGTTTCCGGAATTTATAAAGCAGACGTTCTGCCAGGGCATTTCCGCAATGCGCGTGCTGTGGAGCTCGCTTTTGAGCATATTCAAAGGCAAATACGGAGTGGAATCGCTCTCGGGGCCCGTCGGCGTAATCGGGCAGGTAAAGGAAACGGCGTCGTACGGATTTGATTCGCTTCTGTTTCTTTTCGTAATGCTGACTCTCAACGTCGGAATCATAAATCTGCTTCCGCTCCCGGCGTTTGACGGAGGAAGACTGTTCTTTATGCTCATAGAACTTGTAAGAGGAAAGCCGGTGCCCGCAAAATACGAGGGATACGTTCACGCGGCGGGCTTTGCGCTCATCATTCTCCTTATGATATTCGTAACCTACAACGATATAGTAAGACTGTTTTTTAAGTAGACGGGGTGAAAAAGACGTGGAAAGAAGAAAATCAAGAGAAGTAAAAATCGGAAACGTAAAAATCGGAAACGGCAATCCTGTTGCGATTCAGTCCATGACGTTTTCCAAAACTTCGGATAAGGACGCGACGCTTGCGCAGATAAAAAAGCTGGAAAACGCGGGCTGCGACATCGTGCGCTTTTCCGTTCCCGACGAGGAGTGCGCGAAAAAAATCCCTTATTTCAAGGAAAACACCGACCTGCCTCTCGTCGCGGATATTCATTTCAACTATAAGCTCGCGCTTGCCGCCGCCGATTTCGGAATCGACAAAATAAGAATAAACCCCGGAAACATCGGCTCCGACGAAAATATAAAGGCGGTTGCGGACAAGTGCAGGAGCAGAAATATACCGATAAGAATAGGCGTAAACGGCGGTTCGCTCGAAAAGCATCTTCTTGAAAAGTACGGAAGCCCCTGCGCCGAGGCGCTCGCCGAAAGCGCGATGTATCACGTAAAACTGCTTGAAAAATTTGACTTTGACAATATAGTGGTGTCTATAAAGTCGTCCGACGTCGAGTGCGCGGTAAAGGCGAACAGAATTTTCGCGCAGATGACGGACTATCCGATACATCTCGGAGTAACCGAAGCGGGAACCGAGAGAATGGGACTCATAAAATCGAGCATCGGGCTCGGCTCGCTTCTCTGCGACGGAATAGGGGACACGATGAGGGTGTCGCTTTCCGACGACGTCGTAAAGGAGGTCGAGGCGGCAAAGGACATACTTTCCGCGCTGTCGCTAAGAAAAGGCGTAAAGGTTGTTTCCTGCCCGACGTGTTCGAGATGCAATATCGACGTTTTCGGCACGGCAAAACGCATCGAAAACGAGCTTAAAAACAAGGAATGGGATATAACGGTCGCCGTAATGGGCTGCGCCGTAAACGGCCCGGGAGAAGCAAGGCAGGCGGACGTCGGCGTTGCCGGGGGCGACGGAAAGGCGCTTCTTTTCAGAAAAGGCGAAATTATCGGAAGCATACCCGCCGACAGAATTTATGAAACTTTGATTTCCGAGGCGGAAAAAATACATAACGAAAAAACGAGAAAAGGTTAAACGTAAGGGAAAAACAATGGCAAAAACCGGTTTTGCGGAAAAATTCAAAAAGTATTCGCCAAAAGGCAGGGAACTTGATTTAATAAAGCATATAACGGATTATTCGCTGCGTGCCGACGTGGACAAACGTATGATACAGGCGTATTGTACGTTTGATTCTTATTTTCGCGCCGACGAAATCGAGCGCGCCGAAAACGGCATAAAAGAAGCGTACGAACTGCAGTATATGGCTATATATCCTACGTTTTCGAATACGCCTTTTGAGATGAAATACACGGGACACGTTTTTTGCGAGCTTTCAAAGATGACGACCCTCGGAAACGGATTTTTCGAGGGCGCGGAGAGCGCGCTTGAAGGTGCGGAAATAAGCGCCGAGCAAAACGTGATGAAAATTTCCCTCAAAAACGGCGGGAAAAAGCTTCTGCTGTCGGGCGGATGCGACAAACTCATTTCCGACGTGATTTACCGCATGTTCGGGGAAAAATACGCCGTTGAATTTACGGGTATTACGAGCATCGAGCGCGCAGAAGAGGAGATACTGCCGCTTTCCGCGTTGGAAAGGGCAAAGCCGAAGGAATCTTCGGAAAACGCCGCCTTTGCGCGCAATTCCGTGTTCGGCGACGATAATGGCGCCGCGGTCGAAATTGAAAATTCGATTGTAAAATCGGGAAAAATGACGTTTGACATCTCAAAAATGAAAAACGTTTATCGGAAAATAAATAAATTCGAGCTTGTTCCCTTAAAAGAGGCAAAACTCGGAAAAGATACCTTTACCGTGTGCGGAGAAGTCTTCTCGTATCAGAAAAAAACGACGAGAAAAGAGGATAAATACATAGTATCCTTTTATATCACAGACAACGACGCGTCCGCCGCCGTAAAAATGATATACGGCGTCGAAGACGACGCGCTGTGCTCCGAAATAAAAGACGGCAAATGTGTCATGATAAAGGGAAGTATGCAGCAGAGCAAATTCGACGGCTCTGTCGAAATAAAGCCGAGCGCCGTTGCGCTTATCGATAAGGTTAAAAGGACCGACGGGGCGGAGAAAAAGCGCGTCGAACTGCACCTGCATACGACCATGTCGACGATGGACTCGGTTTTCTCGCCGAAGGACGTAGTCGAGACGGTAACGCGCTTCGGACATAAGGCCGTTGCGATAACCGACCACGGAAATCTGCAGGCGTTCCCCGAAATTATGACGGAAGCCGAGAAGGCGGGCGCGGATTTCAAGATAATATACGGAATTGAAGCGTATTTTGTCGACGACACGGCGACGGCGGCGTTCGGAAGCGCGGATGCCGACTTCGAAAAGGACGTTTTCTGCGTGTTTGACCTTGAGACGACGGGACTTTCGGGAAAAGAAAACGAGATTATCGAAATAGGCGCCGTGCTTTACAAAAACGGCGAAATACTCGATAAATTCGAGAGCTTCGTAAACCCAAAAACGCATATAGGCGACGTGATAACGGAAATTACGGGAATATCTGACGACGACGTAAAGGACGCACCGCCGATAGAGGAGGTGCTCCCCGAATTTCTGAAATTTGCGGGAAAAAGCGTGTTTGTCGCGCACAACGCAAACTTCGACATAGGCTTTCTCAAAAAGGACGCCGAAAAGCAGTCGATAGAGTTCAATCCGACCTACATAGACACCGTCGCGATGTCGAGGTACTGCAACGCCGATCTCAAAACGCATAAGCTCGATTCACTCGCAAAATATTTCGGGCTCGGCGACTTCAATCACCACAGGGCGTTTGAGGACGCGCACATGCTCGCCCTCATTTTCGGAAAAATGCTGACGAAAATAAAGGCGGAGGGCATAAAGGACCTTGCCCGTCTCAGAAACGCGATGAGCGCGAACAGCGACCCGAAAAAAATCAAAAGCTACCACCAGATTATTCTCGTGAAAAACAAGACGGGCCTTAAAAATCTTTATAAACTCGTGTCGGCTTCGTATCTCAACTATTTTTACAGAGTGCCGAGAATACCGAAAACGCTGCTCGAAACGCACAGGGACGGACTGATAATAGGCTCGGCGTGCGAGTCGGGAGAGCTTTTCCAGGCGGTATTTTCGGGAAAGCCGAGAAACGAGCTGCTCGAAATCGCAAGGTTTTACGATTTTCTCGAGGTCCAGCCGATAGGCAACAACCGCTTTATGGTTGAAAAAGGGCAGGTCCCCGGCGACGAAGCGCTTATAGACATAAATAAGACGATAATTTCTCTCGGCGATGAGCTCGGTATTCCCGTCGTCGCAACGGGCGACGTGCATTTCAACGAGCAGTCCGACGAAATTTTCAGACAGATACTGCTTGCGGGACAGAAGTTCGCGGACGCCGACAGACACGTTCCGCTTTATATGAGAACGACTGACGAAATGCTTGCGGAGTTTGACTACCTGCCGCCGGAAAAGGCGTACGAGATAGTCGTTGAAAATACCAATAAAATCGCGGACATGGTTGAAAAAATAAGACCGATTCCCGAGGGCTCGTATCCTCCCCACATGGACGGAGCGGAGGAGGAGCTTAAAAACTGCTGTTACGAGAGGGCGCGCGAGCTGTACGGCGATCCTCTGCCCGAAATAGTCGAAAAAAGGCTCGAAAGAGAACTCGAGCCGATAATAAAACACGGCTTTGCCGTGCTGTACGTAATTGCGAGAAGACTTATAAAATACAGCGAGGAAAACGGGTATCTCGTCGCGTCGAGAGGCTCCGTCGGCTCGTCGTTTGTCGCGACAATGGCGGGCATTACCGAAGTAAATCCGCTGGTACCCCATTACAGGTGCCCGAAATGCAGATACAGCGAATTCATAACCGACGGCACGTACGATTCGGGCTTCGACCTGCCGCCGAAAAAATGCCCGAACTGCGGTGAAAATCTTGTAGGCGACGGACATACCATTCCGTTTGAGACCTTCCTCGGCTTCAAGGGCGACAAATCACCCGATATCGACCTCAACTTCTCGGGAGAGGTTCAGGGAAAGGTGCATAAGTACACCGAAGTGCTGTTCGGCGAAAAGAACGTGTTCAGAGCGGGAACGATAGGAACGATAGCCGAAAAGAACGCGTACGGCTACGTAAAAAAGTATCTCGAGGAGAGAAACATTACCGTAAACAAGGCCGAGGAGCAGAGGCTGACCAACGGCTGCACGGGGGTAAAGAGGACGACGGGACAGCACCCCGGCGGAATAATCGTCGTGCCGAAGGAATACGATATATACGACTTTACGCCGGTCCAGCACCCGGCGGACGACGCGGGAAGCGGAGTCATTACGACGCACTTTGCGTTCAAATATCTGCACGATACGATACTGAAGCTCGACCTGCTCGGACACGATGTGCCGACGAAATATAAGATGATGGAGAAATATTCGGGACTGTCGGTTCTCGATCTGCCAATGAACGACCCGGAGGTAATGGAACTTTTCATATCCACAAAATCGCTGAACGTAAAGCCGTCCGACATAGACAGCGAGGTCGGAACGTTCGGACTTCCCGAATTCGGAACGAAGTTCGTAAGGCAGATGATAGTCGAATCAAAGCCGAAGAATTTCGCCGACCTGCTTCAGATTTCGGGACTTTCGCACGGCACGGACGTGTGGCTTTCAAACGCGCAGGAACTCATACATAACGGAACCTGCACGATTTCGGAGGTTATCGGAACGAGAGACTCTATCATGACCTACCTCATGAATAAAGGACTCGAGCCGTCGACCGCGTTCAATATAATGGAAATAACCAGAAAGGGCAGGGCAAAGGAAAAGTTCACGCCCGAAATGATAGAGGAAATGAAATCCCACGGCGTGCCCGACTGGTATATCGAAAGCTGTATGAAAATAAAATATATGTTCCCGAAGGCGCACGCGGTGGCATACGATATGTCGGCTCTGCGGCTCGGCTGGTTCAAGGTGCACATGCCGCAGGTGTTCTATTCGGCGTTTCTGTCGGTGGCGCCCGGAGGCTTTGAAGCGGAGATCGCGGTAAAGGGAAAGGAACATATTAAAACCGTGCTTCACGAGATAGAGGCAAAGGGCAAGGAGGCAACTCAAAAGGAGCAGGATATGATTTCCACGCTCCAGCTCTGCAACGAGGCATGTGCGAGGGGATATAAATTCCTGCGTCCCGACCTCAAAAAATCGCACAGTAAAAACTTTATTCCCGAGGGCGAGTACGGAATACGGTGTCCGTTCTCGTCCATGGGAGGCCTCGGAGACGCGGCGGCGGAAAGTATATATAAGGCCGCAAGCGAGGGCGAGATAATGTCGGTCGAGGACCTCAAAGCAAAAACCCAGATAACAAAGGCGGTAATCGAAATACTGCGTAAAAACGGCGTCCTCGACGAATTGAACGAAACAAACCAGCTCACAATGTTTTAACAAAAAAAGTGCAGTTTTTACTGCACTTTTTTGATTTGTTTTTTTGTGTTACTTTCTCTCGGGAGAGAAAGTAACCAAAGAGAGCTGAAACTTTTATAGTTTTGTTGATGATATTTAGTGCGGACATACTGCATATTTGATATTTTTATCATATGGGAAAACGGTATACGTTCTTTTCCCTCGCAGGAAAAGAACCAAAAGTGCTTTCACTTTCTCTCGTGAGAGAAAGTGAAGTCAAAGAGAGCCTGCCGTCGAAAAAATTGTATAGCTGATATTTTATCAACA
>JAEESG010000008.1 GCA_016286245.1 Clostridiales bacterium
TAAAACGGGCGACTTCTTCAAGTACAGCCGCTTTACGCGTGATAAATATTTTTTGTTGTCCGACGGCATAAAATCGTTTTCCTTGAATATACCGGAAACCTTTGCGATTATATCTCCCTGCTCTATGCGTTCAAGCATGTTCTGGTTGTCGCCGCACATAGTGTATTTCCCGCTTTTCGATATGCTTATCACACGGTGCAGAACGATTTTCCCGGTGCGCCGTCTGTATAAAAGTATGTCGTATTTTCTGATTTTTTCGGGCTTTTCGAGCAAAACGGAGTCATTTCCCGGCACAATGGTTGGAAGCATGCTGCTTCCGGTCGGATTGAGCCTGAACGTGTCTCCTGCCGAGACGGTTTCCGAAATTATTGATATAATTTTTTCAAGATCTATTTTTTCCATGATTTTACCCTAAGGACGACATAAATTCGTATGCCGTCTGCGCGGCGCTTATATCCATGTTGCAGGAAAGCAGACAGGTGTGCGTTTTTTCGACGAATATTTCAACAAGGTCAAGCATTTTATTTAATAAGAGGGGAGACGACGGGATGACAAGCTGCGAAAAAATGCGTTTTACCGCCTCTTCCTTCGGAATTTCGCAAATTGAGTTATTTTGCGCGCGCTCTATGAAGCAAAGCGCCTTGAGGGGTACCTTTTCGTTGACGTTGTAGCCCTCTTTTCCGCACCACGGAGTGCCGTAGGCGAAAACTTTGTCTTCCATAATGCGAACGAGGGGCTTGTCGCCGTTTATGATTTCAGCGTCAGGGTATTTTTCAAGCCAGAGCCTGCTGTGAGTGGTTTTTCCGGTCCCGCTTTTTGCCGAAAAAGCGTAACCGACGCCGTCTTTTTCGATAATCGAGGCGTGAAGAATAAATCCGTTAAAATCGAGTATTTTCCGTGAAATATCACGGTATATGGTAAGCGATTCGAGATATCCTTCCTTCATTTCGGAGAGATTCTTTTTTTCGTAAACCATGTCTTCGTCGTGAGCGTAAGCGGTAATATCGGGCGTACCGCAAAAATCGGTCTTGTATTTTGCGCAGAAAACGTCCGTATAAGAGTATTTGTTTTTTATTTCAACGTTGAGATCCGCTATTCTGTATACCGCCAAAATCACCACTCCTTACAAAATATTATATTACGTTTGGACCGTCGTGTCAACTCTTGCAATAAGATTTGACTTATATTGCAAAATTTATATAAAATATTGCAAATCGGCGTTATTTTTTGCATAATCTATTGACACATTATGCCGAAAAGTGGTATAATTTATATTAATCAAGGAGGGGAAAATATGACTGAAAATTATACCGTATCATTGAAGTCGATAGTTGATGAATTTCAGCTTGAAGAGATTTACGCTCCTGAAGACGCAGATAAGATTTTAATCGAAAAAAGGGAGGTCAACAGACCTGGACTTCCGCTTGCGGGATTCTTCGACCACTTTGAACCTCAGAGAATACAGATTATAGGCAAGGTTGAATATCATTATCTGCTCGGACTAAACCCCGAAGACAGAAGAAAGTCGATAGAAAGACTTTTTGAGAGTAAGATAGTGTGCCTTATAATAACGTCGGAGCTTGACGTTTTTTCCGAGGTAAAAGAGCTTGCCGAAAAGTATAAAATACCCGTTTACAGAACGCAGGACACGACGTCGAACTTTATGGGAAGTCTTATTTCCTCGCTGAACGTAAGCCTCGCCGAAAGAATGACAAGGCACGGCGTTTTCGTGGAATGTTACGGCGAAGGCGTACTTATGCTGGGCGACAGCGGAATAGGCAAGAGCGAAACGGCGATAGAGCTCGTGAAAAGAGGACACAGACTCATTGCCGACGACGCGGTCGAGATAAAGAAGGTGTCGGCAAAAACGCTTGTAGGCTCGGCTCCCGAGCTCATACGTCATTACGTGGAGCTTCGCGGAATAGGAATTGTCGACGTAAGAAGAATTTTCGGAATGGGAGCCGTAAAACTCACCGAAAAAATAGATTTGATAATAAATCTCGAGCCCTGGCAGCAGGGAAAGTTTTACGAGAGAGTGGGACTTGATTCCGAGTATACGAATATTATGGGAATCGACGTTCCGTCGGTTACGGTGCCGGTAAGGCCGGGACGAAACCTTGCGGTAATTATAGAAATTGCCGCTATGAATAACAGACAGAAGAAAATGGGATACAATACTGCCATAGAGTTCAATAAAAAACTCATGGGACAGTTCGATGAAGCAGAGCGATAAGCAGAAAGGGAAAAAATGTATTATATCGGTGTTGATTTGGGTGGAACAAACATTGCGATAGGCATTGTTGACGAAAACGGAAAAATAATAAGAAAAGACAGCGTTCCGACAAACGCGGGAAGACCGGGCGACGAAATCGTACAGGATATGGCGGAGCTGTCAAGAAAACTTCTCGCAGAAGTCGGACTGACGTTAGATGATATAAAATACGCGGGAATAGTATCTCCCGGAGCAGTTGATCACGATAACGGAATAGTTGTCAGAGCGACGAATCTGAAATTCGAGCATTATCATATAGCCGATAAGCTCAAAGAATTTCTCGGAGTAAAAAATGTTTACGTCGAAAACGACGCCAACGCGGCGGCGCTTGCGGAAGCCGTTTGCGGCGTTGCAAAAGGCTGTAAATATATGGTAATGATAACTCTCGGCACGGGAGTCGGCGGCGGAATCGTAATTAATAAAGAAGTTTATTCGGGCTTCAATTATGCGGGCGCCGAACTCGGACATATGGTAATAGAGGTTGACGGACGCCAGTGCCCCTGCGGAAGAAAAGGCTGCTGGGAAGCATACAGCTCGGCGACGGGACTTGTAAATATGACGAAAGAAAAGCTTGCCGAAACCAAAGACACGATTATGTGGGAAATGGTTGGAAACAATATTGAAAACGTAAATCCGAGAACCGCGTTCGACGCCATGAGAAAGGGCGATAAGGCGGGGAAAGAGGTTGTCGACGTGTTTATTCACTACCTTGCGGAAGGTATAAGCAACCTTATAAATATATTCCAGCCTGAAATGCTCGTTATAGGCGGGGGACTTTCAAACGAGAAAAATTATCTGCTTGACCCGATAAACGAGGCTGTCGATAAGATGCAGTTCACGAGCGGTTATCTTGAAAAGACGAAGATAGTAATAGCAGAGCTCGGAAACGACGCCGGAATTGTGGGCGCCGCAATGCTCGGAAAACAATGAAATACATAATAAAATACGGCTGTTTACAGCCGTATTTTTTGTAAAAGAGGTAATAAAAAAGTTGACAGTTCATCCATTTGACCCTGTGTATGATGAAAACTCCGAAATACTGATTCTGGGGAGTTTTCCGTCGGTAAAATCGAGGGAAAACGGCTTTTATTATATGCACCCGCAAAACAGATTCTGGAAGGTGCTTGCCGCCGTTTTTGATGACGAATATCCGAAAACAACCGACGATAAAAAAAGATTTCTCATAAAGAATAAAGTCGCTCTGTGGGACGTCATAGAATCGTGCGACGTTTCGGGAAGCTCGGATAACAGTATAAAAAACGCAAAAGTTAACGATGTGGAAAGCATAATCGAAAAATCGAAAATCAAAAGAATTTTCGTAAACGGCAGAAAAGCGCAGAATCTCTTCGAAAAATTCGTGAAATGCGGCATAACCGCGGTTTACCTGCCGTCAACGTCGCCTGCGAATAATGCGGTTTCTCTTGAAAAACTTGTCGAAATCTGGAAAAACGAAATATTAAAAAAGAACACGGTCTGACCGTGTTCTTTTTTGAATTTTAATTATGCGGGCCCGTACGTCTCGCCTGTAACGGCGCAAACGCTCTTTCCAGCGGTGCAATCGGCGATAAATGACGAAAATAAAGCGTAATTTTCGGCTTTCGCACTCATGGTAAGCTTTACCGCGTCCTCAAAAGAGGCGTCGGTAATGCTGACGCCGTATTTTACGGCCTCTTTTTGTATTTTTTCATAATCGGAATATGAAACGGATACCGAAAAGACGGTATGCGGCACGAATTCCATTACTCCCGCCGCGTCGACTCCAAGCTTTGCACCTTTCGCGTATGCTCTTACCAGTCCGCCCGCGCCGAGAAGTATTCCGCCGAAATATCTGGTTACGACAATGCATACTCCCGTAAGCCCTTCACGCTTCAAAACCTCGAGAATCGGCATTCCAGCAGTGCCGCCGGGCTCTCCGTCATCGGAAAAACGCGCGATTCCCGAATCTTTAAGTATATACGCATAGCAGTTGTGAGAGGCGTCGGCGTGCTTTTCCTTTATTTGAGAGATGAAAGCCTTTGCCTCGTCTTCACTGTATATTCTTTTGGCGTAGGAGATGAATTCCGATTTTTTTTCGATGAACGAATCGGTCGCATATTCTTTTGCAAAAGTCTTGTATGAGTTCATGTTTCACTCCGTTAAGTAAAAAAAGAGCGCTCCGGAAAAGGAACGCTCTGATTTTGTAAAGATATTACATGTATCTTGCGGTGTTGACCTTGATACCGGGGCCCATTGTCGAAGCAACGGCGCACGTTCTGATGTACTGACCTTTTGCAGCGGCAGGCTTTGCTTTGATGATGGCACCTATGAGCGCTTCAAAGTTTTCGGTAAGCTTTTCCTTGCCGAACGACGCTTTGCCGATGGGGCAGTGGATAATGTTCTGCTTGTCAAGACGGTATTCGATTTTACCTGACTTTGCTTCCGTAACGGCTTTCGCAACGTCCATGGTAACAGTGCCGGCTTTCGGGTTAGGCATAAGTCCTTTAGGACCGAGAACCTTACCGAGACGGCCTATAACGCCCATCATGTCGGGAGTTGCAATGATAACGTCGTAGTCAAACCAGTTTTCCTGCTGAATTTTTGCAACGAGGTCTTCAGCGCCTACGAAATCGGAACCTGCTTCTTCAGCTTCCTTTGCGTGATCGCCTTTTGCAAAAACGAGCGTGCGTACGGTTTTACCCGTTCCATTGGGCAGAACAACCGCGCCTCTTACCTGCTGGTCCGCATGACGTGAGTCAACGCCGAGTTTTACGTGAACTTCAACCGTTTCGTCAAACTTTGCGGTCGAAGTCTTGCAAAGTGTTTCAAATGCGTCAAGCGTATCGTAAAGCTTTGTTCTGTCGACAAGCTTTGCGTTTTCAATATATTTCTTTCCTTTTTTCATTACCGTACCCTCCCTTAGTCAACGACAACTATGCCCATGCTGCGAGCGGTGCCGGCGATCATGCTCATGGCCGTTTCGAGAGAAGCGGCGTTGAGGTCGGGCATTTTCGTTTCGGCAATCTGCTGAACCTGAGCTTTTGTAATCTGAGCAACCTTGTTCTTGTTAGGCTGACCGGAAGCCTTTTCGATACCTGCGGCCTTTTTGATGAGAACGGCTGCGGGGGGAGTTTTCGTAACGAACGTGTACGAACGGTCTGCGTAAACGGTGATTATAACCGGAATGATAAGACCGATGTCTTTCTTGGTACGTTCGTTGAATTCTTTACAGAAGCCTGCGATGTTGACGCCGTGCTGACCGAGAGCAGGGCCTACAGGCGGTGCGGGAAGAGCCTTTCCTGCGGGGATCTGAAGCTTTATATAGCCTGTGATTTTCTTTGCCATAATGTTTACACCTCCAAATGTGGTAAATAATTTCGGAACTTTTCGTTCCTCCCACCGACAGCAATGGTTTATATTTGCTGTCAAAAGAAGATATCACCTGTGATTTTGCGCCGTTTGGCAAATACGGAGCAAGCATAATATCTTCATGCGCCGAGATAAAAGCGGAAAAAATACGTTTTATGACTTTAACGGCTCTACTTCGTTAGAGTCAAGCTCAACGGTAGTTTCTCTTCCGCCGATGTTTGCTGAAATTTTGATTCTGCCCGATGCCTCATTGATTTCCTCAACCGTCGCAACGGAGCCTGCGATAAAACCGGAAACGACCATAACGCTGTCTCCGACGCCGTATGCAAGCTTGCGAACGCGTACTTCAACGCCGAGCGCTTCAACTTCCGCATCCGAAAGGGGAACCGGTTTGCTTCCGGGACCCACAAAACCCGTAACGCCTCTGATGTTTCTGACAATGTGCCAGGTTTCATCGTTCATAACCATTTTCACCAGCACGTAGCTGGGAAAAAGCTTGTGCTCCATGGGTTTTCTTTCTCTCTTTTTAGCCTGTTCATCACTGTTTGCCGTGCCGGAATAATCAGTGTAAACGGTTTCGTCGAGATAATCGTCTGCGTCGTCTTTGCTTTCGACGACGATTTCGGTAGGAATCCTGGTTTCAAAAATGAGATTTTCGAGACCTCGGGTTTCGACCATTCTCTGGATGTTAGCCGCAACCTTGTTTTCGTAGCCCGAATAAGTGTGGATAACGTACCAAAGTGCTTTTCCGTCAGACATTTTCAAAACTCCTTTAACCTACAAGGTTTCCGAGCGCCGTGAAAGCTGAGGAAAAACCTGTGTCGAGCAGGAAAACGGCTACGCTTGTGATTACGATGGCGATGATAACTACAAGGCTCATTTTGGCTGTCGTTTCTTTTGTCGGCCAAACGATTTTCTTGAATTCGCTCTTGTAATCCTTGAAGAACTTAACGATCTTGGACTGTTTCTTTTCTTTTACTTCTGCCATAATAAAATCCTCCTTAAAACCGAATTACTTGGATTCTCTGTGAAGGGTGTGTTTACGACAGAACCTGCAGTACTTTTTCATTTCAAGACGGTCAGGGTCGTTCTTCTTGTTTTTTGTAGAGTCATAATTTCTTTGTTTGCATTCGCTGCAAACGAGTGTTATTTTCACTCTCATGTTGTACACCTCCCGGTAAATATGAATGTTTTACCTCCCTCGACATGGAGAAAAGTCCGCACGCACGCATAAAAAAGCGCGCAACAAAAAATCCTCCAACAGAGGTGAAAACATTTTACCATAAAAAAAGGGGTTTGTCAAGTGATTTTTGCGTGTTTTTTCATAAATTTTCATAATTATTTATTAAAAAACACATTTTTTTGAAAAAAATTATTGACAAAGACATATTTAGGTGATATAATCGAAATGCCGCTTGAAGCAGGTTTTAATTTTATGCCCATTTTTATGCGGCGTAAAAACCTGAAATCAGCGAGTCTTATGAGAAAGAGAGGTGCTTTTCGTGTACGCGGTTATAGAAACAGGCGGAAAGCAGTATAAGGTATCCGAGGGCGACGTTATTTTCGTTGAAAAGCTCGGTATCGATGAAAACGCAAAAGTCGAATTCGACGTTGTCGCACTTTCCGACGACAGCGGTATCAAGACCGGTTCTCCGTACGTAGACGGCTGCAAGGTTACGGGTACCGTACTCAGAAACGCAAAGGCAAAGAAAATAGTTGTGTTCAAGTATAAGTCGAAGAAAAACGAAAAGAAGAAGCAGGGACACAGACAGCCCTATTCGAAAGTACAGATCGACAAAATAGGCTGAGAAATAAAATGACGACGGTACGTATATTAAAAGACGGTATCGGATATAAGTCCTTCGAGTGCTGCGGACACGCAGGATACGCGTCGGAGGGTGAAGATATCGTGTGCGCGTCGGTATCGGCGGCAACGGATCTGGTTATTGATATTTTCGAAAGTCTTTCGGTCGGTTTCGACCTTGAAATCGACGAAGAAAAAGCATACGTTAAGTGCACGGTAAAGGAGAATAATTCTTCCGATGCGGTAAACGGCGTGCTTGACGGATATTGCAGATATTTAAAAGACGTATCTGCGGCATATCCGGAAAATTTAGAGTGTATATTGACGGAGGTGTGATAAATGTTAAGATTAGGATTACAGTTTTTTGCACATAAAAAAGGTGTCGGCTCAACGAAGAACGGTCGTGATTCGCAGTCCAAGCGCCTTGGTGTAAAGAAGGCCGACGGACAGCCGGTAGTTCCGGGCAACATCATCTTAAGACAGCGCGGAACGCATATTCATCCCGGTAAGAACGTAGGAATAGGCAGAGACGACACACTGTTTGCTCTTACTGAAGGAAAAGTAAAATTTGAACCGATGGCCGGCGGAAGAAAACGCGTAAGCGTTTACGAGGCGTAAGGTCTTTCAGAAATCGGACGGAAAGGTTGCCTTGCGGCAGCCTTTTTTGTTTTAACGTCAAAAAGACGGGAAAAGGCGGAAAAATGTTTATAGATAAGGTGAAAATATATATTAAAGCGGGCGACGGCGGAAACGGAAGCGTTTCCTTCAGACGCGAAAAATATATATCTCACGGCGGTCCCGACGGCGGCGACGGCGGAAAAGGCGGAGATATAATTTTTACCGTCGACGAGGGTCAGAATACGCTTCTTAACTTCAAATACAGAAGAAAATTCGTAGCTGCGAACGGCGATAACGGCATGGGCTCGAAATTTCACGGCAAAAACGCGGATAATCTCGAAATTCCCGTGCCTCCCGGAACGGTAATCAAGGACGCCGAAACGGGAAAGGTAATAAAAGATATGTCCGACGCGGACGTTGCCGAAACGGGAAGATACGTGATTTTAAAGGGCGGAAAAGGCGGGTTTGGCAATACGCATTTCGCAACGCCCACAAGACAGACCCCGAATTTTGCAAAAAGCGGAATAAAGGGAAAAGAGCTCGAAGTCGAGCTTGAACTGAAAATGCTTGCGGACGCGGGACTTGTCGGCATGCCGAGCGCCGGAAAATCGACTATCGTTTCCATGATAAGCGCCGCAAAGCCGAAAATTGCGGAATATCATTTCACAACCCTTTCGCCCGTGCTCGGAGTGGTTGACGCCAAAGCGGGCGGATACGTGATAGCCGATATTCCGGGACTTATAGAGGGCGCGTCGGAAGGCGAGGGACTCGGACATCAGTTCCTGCGGCATATTGAAAGATGCAGACTTATCGTAAACGTGGTTGATGCGTCGGGAATCGAGGGAAGAGACCCGATTGACGACTTAAAGGTCATAAACGGGGAGCTTGAAAAATACAGCCCCGCACTTGCTTCAAGACCGAGAATCCTTGCCGCAAATAAAATAGATATGGCAAGCGTGGAAAATAAGGAAAAACTCGAAAAATATGCAAAAGAAAACGGTATTCCCGTCGTTTTCATGTGCGCGGCGATAGGAGAGGGAACGGACGAGCTCAAGGAACTGATTTCAAGGGAGCTTGTAAATCTTCCGCCTCTTAAAATCTACGAACCCGAAATCGAACTCGATAAGGAATCTTTTGAAAACGACGGCGAAGAGATAAAAATCAAAAACGTAAACGGAGTTTACCACGTCGAAGCCGAAAGAATAGTAAACGTCATAAATTCCATAAACTTCAACGACTATGAATCCATGGCGTACTTCCAGAAGGTGCTGAAAAATACCGGAATAATCGCAGCTCTCGAGGAAAAAGGCATAAAAGACGGAGATACGGTAAGTATTTACGGCGTGGAATTTGATTATTATAAATAAAAACAAAACAGCGGATAAATCACCGATTTATCCGCTGTTTTTATGTTAAAAACCGCTATTTCGATAGGTAGTCGCACGCTGCAAGAGCCGCCGTCGCACCGTCCGACATGGCGGTAACAATCTGGCGCACGCTTTTTGTGCGGCAGTCGCCTGCGGTAAATACGCCGGGTGTGTTTGTCAGACACTTTTCGTCCGAAAGAACGTAGCCGCCGGAGAGGTCCACGATTTTTTCAAACGGCTTGTTGTCGGGCGCAAGCCCGATTGCCTCGAAAAAGCCGTCGGCGCTTATCTCGCGCTCTTCTCCCGTTTGTTCGTTTCTGATAACAGCGCTTATTTTGTCGCCGTTTACCGAAAATTCCTTTACGACGGTTGAAAAGATGCACTCGATGTTTGGCTTTGCCCGAACGACGTCGGCAAGCGTCTTTTCACCCGTAAAATCGGCAAGATTCTGTATTATCGTGAGCTTTTTCGACGTTTCCGAAAGTAAAAGCGCTTCCTGAAGCGCGGAATTTCCGCCTCCTATAAGACATACGTCCTTTCCCGTATAAAACGCGCCGTCGCAAAGCGCGCAGAAGCTGATACCTTTTCCGATAAGCTCTTCTTCGCCGGGAACTCCGAGATGACGGTGCTTTGCGCCCGTCGCAATAATTACGGCGCGGCAGAGATGCTCGCCGAAATCCGTGATAACTTTGAAGTTGTCGGAGTCCTTTTGTACGTCGAGTACCTCTTCAATGTCAATGGATGCGCCCTGCTCAAGAGCCTGGTCGACGAGCTTGTCGGCAAGCTCGGCACCGCTTATCGTCTGAAAGCCGGGGTAATTTTCGATTTTCGGGGAATAGTTTATCTGCCCGCCGAAAGCGGATTTTTCGAGAACGAGAACGCTTTTTCCCGCGCGCAGCGCATATATTGCGGCTGTCAGCCCCGCGGGGCCCGCGCCGATTATGATGATATCTTTTATTTCGGACATAGCTTTTTCTTTGCCGAAAACGGCATTCCTTTCGGTAATTTGTTTTATTTAAGCCGCACAAAACGTGCGGCTTAAACGGATTGCAGACAATTTTCGATTTATTTTGAAAGATAAGATTTTATCTCGGAAACTCCGACGAACTGCTCGCCGTTCGTGGTGATAAACGCGGGAACCTGCTTTAATCCGTAAGACATTGCAAGGTCCTGGTTGTCTTCCACGTAAAGTTTTTCAAAATCCACGCCCGCCTTTTCAAGAAGCGCATTCGCAACCTTGCAGTTCGGACACGTCTTTGTCGAGAATAAAATGTTTGCGTTCTGGCTTACAAACGTGCTCTGGTTTTCCTGTACCTCGGGTTCTTTCTTTTCCTCGGTATTTACGATATGAGATTCTTTCAGATGGCTTCTTTCAAGGTTGTATACCTTTCTGTCCTTGAATTCCGCCGTCTTGCCCGCATTCCAGTTCTGTACGGGACGGTAGTAGCCGGTGATGCGGCTGTAAACCTCGGTCGAGCGTCCGCATTTCGGGCAGGTGTAAACTTCGCCGGAAATGTAGCCGTGGTCGGGACATACCGAATAGGTAGGCGAGAGCGTGTAGTAAGGAAGCTTGTGATTTTCGGCAATTTTTCTGACGAGATTTGCCGCAGCTTTCCAGTCGGGCAGCTTTTCGCCAAGGAACGCATGGAATACCGTTCCGGAGGTGTAAAGCGTCTGCAGATCATCCTGAATTTCAAGCGCCGAGAATACGTCTTCCGTATAGCCTACGGGCAGATGCGAGCTGTTCGTGTAATACGGAGTGCCATCCATCGATCCTGCTGTGATGATGTCGGGAAAACGCTTTTTGTCGTGCTTTGCAAGTCTGTAAGCCGTAGATTCCGCGGGAGTCGCTTCAAGGTTGTAGAGGTCGCCGTATTTTTCCTGATAGTCGGAGAGACGCTCTCTCATGTGGTTGAGAGTCTTTTTCGTGAACTCCTGTGCTTCCTTGTTCGTGAGGTCCTTTTTGATCCACGCCGCATTGAGACAAGCTTCGTTCATACCTACAAGGCCTATTGTCGAGAAGTGATTCTCAAACGTGCCGAGATAACGCTTTGTGTAGGGGTAAAGTCCTTCTTCGAGAAGCTTGGTTATAACCGTTCTCTTGACTTTAAGAGAACGCGCCGCGATATCAAGCATGTGGTTGAGTCTGTCAAAGTATTCTTCCTCGTTTGCCGACAGATATGCGATTCTCGGCATATTTATCGTAACGACGCCGACGGAACCCGTGCTTTCGCCGCTTCCGAAGAAGCCGCCGGATTTCTTTCTGAGTTCTCTTAAATCAAGTCTCAGACGGCAGCACATCGACCGAACGTCGCTCGGCTCCATGTCGCTGTTGATGTAGTTTGAAAAATACGGAGTGCCGTATTTGCTCGTCATTTCAAAGAGAAGCTTGTTGTTCTCGGTTTCCGACCAGTCAAAATCGCGCGTAATGGAATACGTCGGGATGGGATACTGGAAACCGCGTCCGTTTGCGTCGCCCTCAATCATTATTTCGATAAACGCCTTGTTTATCATATCCATTTCGGCTTTGCAGTCGCCGTACGTGAAGTCCTGCTCTTTGCCGCCTACGATAGCCTTCTGGTCGGCAAGGTCTTTCGGAACGGTCCAGTCGAGTGTGATATTCGAGAACGGCGCCTGAGTGCCCCATCTTGAAGGCGTGTTTACACCGTAAATGAAGGATTCAAGGCTCTTTTTAACCTGGTCGTAAGTGAGGTTGTCCGTTTTTACGAAAGGAGCAAGATACGTGTCAAACGACGAGAATGCCTGAGCGCCCGCCCATTCGTTCTGCATAATTCCCAAAAAGTTTACCATCTGGTTGCACAACGTTGCAAGATGGCTTGCGGGGGACGAGGTAATCTTTCCCGTAACTCCGCCGAGACCTTCTTTTATGAGCTGTTTTAAAGACCAGCCGGCACAGTAGCCCGTGAGCATCGAAAGGTCGTGTATGTGAAGATCGGCATTTTTGTGGGCGTTTGAAATTTCGTCGTCATATATTTCGGACAGCCAGTAGTTTGCGGTAATCGCGCCCGAGTTGCTAAGAATGAGACCGCCGACGGAATAGGTAACGGTCGAGTTTTCTTTTACTCTCCAGTCGGTCGCCTTAACGTAGCTGTCGACAAGTTCCTTGTAGTCGAGGATAGTCGACTTCATGTTGCGCAGCTTTTCTCTCTGACGGCGGTATAGAATGTACGCTTTTGCAATTTCGGCGTATCCCGCCTGAACGAGAACGGTTTCAACGCTGTCCTGAATGTCTTCCACCTGAATTAAATTGTTCTTGATTTTCGGCTCGAAGTCCGCCGTAACTTTGAGCGCAAGGAAATCTATAACCTGAGGAACGTAGTTCTTTTCGCAGGCTTCAAAAGCGAGAGAAATCGCCTGAGATATTTTTTCGAGATTGAAATCAACTATTTTTCCATCTCTTTTAATTACTTGATACATTGTATTTTCCGCCTTTCTGCGCCGGTTTTTGTTAAACGCCTGTAAATATATGTTATCACACTGATTTTGATTTGTCAATAGAAAAAACACAATATTTTGTTGTTTTTTGTAAAAAAATATCTATATATTGTGTTAAACACCTCTGAGCTCGACGCGGGGAAGATAAGGAAGAGCGGCGTTCTTAAACGAGAGAAGTTCTTCGGCCGAAAAGGCGGAAAGACCTTTCTCTATGGTGTTTCCGGAGTCCTTAAACGACTGAATGAAGTATTTGAAGTCTCCGTTTAACCATTTTCCGATTTCGGTAAAGCTTTCGGCGGAGTGAAATTCCTTTACGGCGGTGGTTCTGAATTCAAAATCAACGCCCGAATTTTTCAGAAGTTCGACGGATTTGTTGATTTTTGAAATGTCAACGCTTTCAAGCCCGCATGTGAACGCGTATTTTTCAGGCGAATTCTTGATGTCCATGGCAACGTAGTCGAGATTTCCCGATTTCAGAAGCTCTTCCAGTTTTTTGGGAAAACAACCGTTCGTGTCAAGCTTTACAAGATAACCCATGTCCTTTATTTTTTTGATAAAGTCTGCGATGTCGGGCTGAATCAGGGGTTCTCCGCCGGTAATGCATACGCCGTCGAGAAGGCCTTTTCTTTTTTCGAGAAACGAGAAAAACTCGTTTTCATCGACCTTTTCGTCCGCAGGCTGTGTAACGAGTAAGGCGTTGTGGCAGAAAGGACACCTTAAATTGCAGCCGTATGTAAAGACGGTGCACGCCGTCTTTGAGGGATAATCGAGTAAAGTCAGTTTCTGATAGAATTGAATGTTCATAACAACGCTCCGAAAAAGATATTTTTTATCACTGTTATTTTACCACAAATATGCTTTTTAAGTATAACAAAAATGTATTGAATTTGAAAATTATTGTAAATCCGCAATTTACGGTACTGAGAAAAATGCCGAAAAAGGTATTGAAAAGAGAAATGAAATGTGATATAATCAAACATAATTATAATATAGTATAAAAAAGCGTTAGCAAGAGGAGAAAAAAGAATTGTTGAAAATAATATCCGACGCATATTCAAACGGACTTTTCACGGCGGTAATACCGCAGATGCAGGGCGGTTTTGCAATAGCCATGATGATAGCCGGCGTAATTTTGTGCCTTCTTATAGGATACGTTCTCGGAAGCCTTAATTTTTCCCTTATAGTGTCGAAAAAAATGTACGGCGACGACGTGAGGGAACACGGCAGTAAAAATGCGGGAACAACCAATATGATGCGAACCTACGGCACAAAAGCGGCCGTTCTTACGATATTGGGAGATATACTCAAAGCTGTTGTCGCCGTTCTAATATGCAGTTTTCTCATGGGAGTAATGCACGGCGGATATTCGGCGGCGCTCGGCGCCGTTATAGGACACGTTTTCCCCGTTTTTTATAAATTCCGCGGCGGAAAAGGCGTCGCAACAGCTGCGGCGGCAATCCTCGTGTTAAATCCGATTGCCTTTCTGGTCGTGATAGGCGTATTTCTGCTTACGGTAATATTCACAAGGTATATTTCTCTCGGCTCGGTGCTTGCGGCGGCAATATATCCGCTTATTACGTTCTATACGTACTTTTCGGGACGCTCTGCGCTTCCCGGAAGCGGATTTGCGTTTATATGCACGCTGATTATGGCGCTTATCGTCATATTGAAGCATCATGAAAACCTTTACCGCCTTGCTCACGGCTCGGAGTCGAAATTCAGCTTCAAAAAGAGCAAAAAGAACGATAAAGATGAAAAAAACGGAAACAATAGCGATAAGTAAAGAAACGAGGTTCAAATGTCTAAATACATAGAAAAAGTTGAAAATACGGTTCTGCCTGTCGTTGCACTCAGGGGCCTTGTGGTTTTCCCGAATATGCAGACAAGTTTTGAAATCAATAATAAAAAATCGGTAAAAGCCATACTTTCGGCGCCGGTTTTCAATAATACGGTATTTTTGTGCACTCTCGAACAGTGGGAGAGCGCGGATAATTTCAAACTGTGCAAAACGGGAGTTACCGCAAAGGTAAAGCAGGCGCTAAAACTCCCCGACGGCAATTACAGAGTGCTCGTCGAGGGCAAAAACAGGGCGGAATATACAGAACTTTTCAACGGCGAATATATGAAGGCAAATCTTCTCGTAAAAAGCGTAATCGTTACCGATAACGGAGGCGTAAAGGGCGACGCGCTCAGACTTGAGGCAATAAGCACTTTTGAAAACCACATAAAAATGCTTCCCAAAATGTCGCCCGAAATACTTGTTTCGGTGCAGGCGATAAAGGACCCCGGAATGCTCGCGGATTTCATCGCTTCAAACGTGCTGTTCGACTACCTTGACAAGCAGAAAATTCTCGAAATAACGGATCCGTTCAAAAGGCTTGAAAATCTCATAATTATACTCAAAAACGAGAGCAGAATTCTTGAAATAAAAAGCGAACTTCATTCGAAAGTCCGCGAAAGAATTGAGGAAAACCAGAGAGAATATTTCTTAAAGGAACAGCTCAAGGTCATAAAGGACGAACTCGGGGACGTAAGCGCGGATAAAGAAGACGATGAATACCTTGCAAGAATAAACGACTCCGCATTTTCCGACGAGGTAAAGGAAAAACTGCTCAAAGATTATGACCGCATGACGAAAATGCCGTTCGGCTCGTCCGAAAACTCGGTGCTCAAGAATTATCTCGATACCGTGCTCGACTATCCCGCCGGAATAAAAACAAAGGACGTTTTTTCGGTAAGCAAGGCAAGAAAGATACTTGAAGCCGACCACGACGGGTTAAAGAAAATCAAAGACAGAATATTGGAATATATCGCGGTAAAACAGCTTGCACCCGACCTTAAAGGGCAGATACTCTGCCTTATAGGCCCTCCCGGCGTCGGAAAATCGTCGGTGGCGAAATCGGTTGCAAGGGCGCTCGGAAGAAATTTCGTGCGTATCTCGCTCGGCGGAATACGCGATGAAGCCGATATAAGAGGACACAGAAAAACCTACGTCGGCGCAATGCCGGGAAGAATCGTTTCCGCAATCACGCAGGCAAAATCGGAGAACCCGGTTGTCCTGCTCGACGAAATTGATAAGCTTACCCTCGGCGCACAGGGAGACCCCGCGTCAGCGCTTCTTGAAGTGCTTGACGTCGACCAGAACAAGGCGTTCCGCGATCACTATATGGAAATACCCACCGATTTGTCCGACTGCATCTTCATCGCTACGGCAAATACGGCGGAAACCATTCCGCATGCGCTGTATGACAGAATGGAAATAATAAATCTCCCGTCTTATACGACAAACGAAAAGATTTCCATTTTCAATCACCATTTGCTCAAAAAACAGCTTAAAAAGCACGGACTTACAAGAAAAAACATCAAAATCGACGAGCAGGCGGTAAGGGAAATAATAGAATTTTATACAAAGGAATCGGGCGTCAGAACGCTTGAACGTATGACAGCGTCGATTTGCAGAAAAGTTGCAATGATGATTGCCGAAAAAGGCGTAAAAAGCGTAAAAGTTACGGCGTCAAACGTAAACGAACTGTTGGGTCCGAGAAAGGTTAAACCCGATGCGATGCTGTCGGAAGATACCGTGGGCGTTGTAAACGGACTTGCATGGACGGAACTCGGCGGAGAAATGCTTCAGGTGGAGGCGCAGAGCTTTGACGGCACGGGAAAACTCGAGCTTACGGGACAACTCGGCGACGTAATGAAGGAATCGGCTCAGGCGGCGGTAAGTTATATAAGAAAGCACGCCGAAAAGCTCGGAATAGATAAGGAATTTTATAAAAACAAGGATATACATATCCACGTTCCCGAGGGTGCGGTGCCGAAAGACGGCCCGTCGGCGGGCGTTACCATGATAAGCGCACTCGTGTCGGAGCTGTCGGGCGTTCCCGTAAGATGCGACATCGCAATGACGGGTGAGATAACGCTCACGGGCAGAGTTCTGCCGATAGGCGGACTTCCCGAAAAGTCAATGGCGGCATACAGAAACGGAATAAGGACGATAATCATTCCGGGCGAAAACGTTTCCGACCTTGAAGAAGTGGATTCCGTCATCAAGGAAAAGGTTGCGTTTATTCCCGTCAATTCAGTGTCCGAAGTCTTGGAACTTGCGCTGGTTAAGCCTGAGAAGGCGGAAAACTTTGATAATAAGGAAATTGATATTGATATACCGGTTTCCGAAAACGGATTTTCAGTTTCAAAGGAAAACGTGTATCTGAAACGGAGGTAAAAAGTGAACGCAAACGGTATGCCGAACGTCAATCTGAATAAGGTAAACCTCGTTCTTACGGCAGGTCTGCCGTCTCAGCTTCCGGGAATACTCAGAACGAATATGCCGAGAATCGCAATGTGCGGCAGGTCAAACGTCGGAAAGTCTTCGCTCATAAATAAGCTTCTTTCGAGAAAAAGCCTTGCAAGAGTGAGCGCCGAGCCGGGAAAAACCATAACCGTCAACTGCTATGACGTGGACGGAAAAATGTACCTCGTCGACCTGCCCGGATACGGATACGCAAAAAGGTCGTTTGACGAAAGAAATAAATGGAAAAAGCTTGTCGATAAGTATTTTTCACTTGAAGGACCGAGCCTGTATCTTCAGCTCGTGGATTTGAAGGTCGGGCTGACGAAAGACGACAGGGAAATGATTTCATTTCTCGATAATTCGGGACTTCCGTTCGCCGTAGTTGCGACAAAAGCCGATAAAGTGAACGCGACGACAAGACAGAAAAACATACAACTGCTCGAAGACGACGAAATAATACCCGAAGACGCCGAAATAATACCTTTTTCGGCAAAGACGGGCGCGGGCGCGGACGAGATATGGAGGATAATAAATGAGTTTGTTGAATTTAACTGAAAAGGAAAATATGAAAACCGTTTTACTGCACGATAACTACGGAATAAATGAGGAAGGACATTTTACGGTGTGCGGATACGATACCGTAAAACTCGCAAAGGAATACGGCACGCCGCTTTATCTGCTGGACGCCGATAAAGTGAGAAAAATGGCGCAAATATATACCGAAAACGCGAAAAAATACTTCAAAAAAGCAAAAATTCTTTTTGCGAGCAAGGCGCTGTCCTTCAAAAAAATATATAACCTTGCGCAAGAGGAAGGACTTTGTACGGATACCGTTTCGGCGGGGGAAATTTATACAGCGCTGAACGCCGGATTCGACCCGAAAAAAATATATTTTCACGGAAATAATAAAACGTATGATGAAATCGAATACGCTCTTTCAGAGGGCATAGGGTATTTTGTCGCCGATAATTACGCGGAAATCGACAATATCGAAAAAGCGTGCGGAAAACTTTCAAAAAGGGCGGACGTCATTTTAAGACTTACTCCCGGAATCGACCCGCATACGCACGAAAAAATCGCAACCGGAAAGGTTGACTCGAAATTCGGAGTTGCCATCGAAACGGGACAGGCCATGGACTTCGTAAAATATACGCTTTCGAAAAATAACGTAAATCTGCGCGGAATTCACTGCCATGTGGGCTCGCAGAGCTTCGACCCGCAGCCGTTTTTGGACGCCGCCGATATAATGATGAAATTCATTTACGACGTAAAAAAAGAATGCGGATATACGCTTGAAATTCTCAATCTCGGCGGGGGGTTCGGGGTAAGATACTTACCCGAACAGACAAACCTCGATATTGAATATATGTTAAAGGAAATATCCGCGCGCATAAAGGCAAACTGCGAAAAATACGGTATCGACGAACCGGAAGTATGCTTCGAGCCCGGGCGCTCGATTGTCGCTGCGGCGGGCGTTACGCTTTATACCGTCGGAAACGTAAAGACAATAACGGGATATAAGAGCTATATTTCCATCGACGGCGGTATGGCGGACAACCCCAGATACGCGCTTTATAAAGCGCCGTATTACTGCTTGATTGCGGATAAAGCGGATAAAGATATGAATTTTCGCGCCGACATTGCCGGCAGATGCTGCGAAAGCGGAGATATGATTCAGGAAAACGTGTTTATTCAGAAACCCGATATAGGCGACGTGCTTGCCGTGTGCGTAACCGGCGCGTATAACTATTCGATGTCGTCAAATTATAACAGACTGTGTAAACCCGCGCTTGTTATGCTCTCAAAGGACAAAGTTGAAATAGGCGTGAAGAGAGAAACGTTTGAAGACCTCGTAAGAAACGATGAATAATATATTTGTATAAATAAAGGGATGGTTAGAAAATGAAAAATCAAGAGAAAACAATGGAAAAAATCGTCGCATTCTGTAAGAACAGGGGATACGTGTTCCCGGGAAGCGAAATATACGGAGGCCTTGCGAATACGTGGGACTACGGACCGCTCGGCGTCGAACTCAAAAACAATATAAAAAAGGCGTGGTGGAAGAAATTCGTTCAGGAAAACGAGTATAACGTAGGTCTTGACGCCGCAATACTCATGAATCCTCAGACGTGGATAGCGTCGGGACACCTGGGCGGCTTTTCCGATCCGCTTATGGACTGCAGGGAATGCCACGAAAGATTCCGCGCCGATAAACTTATAGAAGACTGGTGCAGTGAAAACGGATATACGCTTGAAAAGCCGGTTGACGCTTTTTCGCAGGCGGAAATGAAATCTTTCGTCGACGAAAAGGGAATTCCGTGCCCGACCTGCGGAAAGCATAATTTTACCGATATCCGCCAGTTCAACCTCATGTTCAAAACCTTCCAGGGCGTAACGGAAGACGCGAAAAATACCGTGTATCTGCGTCCTGAAACGGCACAGGGTATTTTCGTAAACTTTGCGAACGTTCAGCGTACCACGAGAAAGAAACTGCCGTTCGGCATCGGACAGATAGGAAAATCGTTCCGTAACGAGATAACGCCCGGAAACTTTATTTTCCGCGTGCGCGAATTTGAGCAGATGGAGCTCGAATTTTTCTGCAAACCCGATACGGACCTTGAATGGTTTAATTACTGGCGCTCGTTCTGCCATGATTTTCTTATCGGAATAGGTCTTAAAGAGGAAAACCTCAGACTGCGCGACCACGATCCCGAGGAGCTCAGCTTTTATTCGAAAGCGACGACCGACTTTGAATTTCTGTTCCCGTTCGGCTGGGGAGAACTGTGGGGCGTTGCCGACAGAACGAATTACGACCTGACTCAGCATCAGAATACGTCGGGTAAGGACCTTACGTACTTTGACCCCGAAACAAACGAGAGATATATTCCTTACGTTATCGAGCCGTCGCTCGGCGTTGAGAGAACGTTCCTGTCGGTTGTCTGCGACGCCTACGACGAGGAAACGCTTGAGGACGGCGACATAAGAACGGTGCTCAGAATTCATCCGTTCCTTGCTCCGTTCAAGGCGGCAGTGCTTCCGCTTTCAAAGAAGCTGTCGGATAAAGCGTCGGAACTTTATAATGACCTCAGAAAAGACTTTATGGTTGATTTTGATGAGGCGGGCAGTATCGGAAAGCGTTACAGAAGAGAAGACGAAATCGGAACGCCTTTCTGCATCACGTACGACTTTGACTCTCTCGAAGACGGCTGCGTAACAATAAGAGAAAGAGACAGCATGCAGCAGCAGAGAATAAAAATAGAAGACGTAAAAGCGTATATCGAGGAAAGAATCAAGCTTTAATAAAAATAAAAAACCGCCTTCAAGGCGGTTTTTTTATTTTTTCTCCACGATTTTTATGTGTTCGGCGTCAAAAGCCGTTTCGTCCATGACTATTTCGGTTATCTGCGCGACCTCGTTTGTGAGCAGTCCCGGAGTTTTAACTATAACGTTTATGTTTTCACCGGAGATTACCGCAAGACAGTCCTCAAAGCCTTTTGCTTTGATAAGCTCTTCAATTATGGCTTCCGTCTCAATGTCGGAGGCTATATTTATCATTTCGTTGAGCGCCTTGTCCTTGACGTCCGGCATGGATTCGGCGCTGTCAATCACGCTCTGGAGCGTCTGCAGCGACTCATCGCGCGAGCGCTCGCGGTTCAAGGCGGCGGAAGAAAAATATAAATCGTCTTCGTCTGTCTGATTTAATGCGACATTGTCGACAAGCCGCGCCTCTCCGAGAATTTTGGTGCTGTCCTCGAGCTTTTCGGGGGAATTGTATAAGTAGCCGTTCGTCTCTTTGTCCTTTTTTGAAAGCCCGAACGTGTAATCCGAGTAAACGGAAATGCCGATAATTGCAAGACAGCAGCATATAATTATCGGTTTTTTGTGTTTTTTGATTTTTTCAAGAAATTTTTTCATTAAATATGACCTCCGGTAACGTAAATTTTATTTTTTGCGATGTTGAACGCGGTGCTGACGGAATTCACAATTTCATTCTGAACGTGTTTATCGGAACCTCCTTCGCAGACGATAAGTACCCCGCATATTTTGGGGCAGAGCTGCTTGACGACGACGGCCGATTCCTCGCCCGAAAGACCTTGCGTGTAGGCAAGACGTTTTTCGGTGGTTTTTGCGGTGTTTGAGCTGCCGCCGTTTTCGTTTATGCTTGAATTGTTTGCATATACGGTTTCATACGAGCCCTCGAGCGTGATAAAAACCTTTGTGCTTCCGGCGCCGCTTATAAAAGAAACGGTATCGCACAGCCTTTCTTCAAGTCCGCTTATGTAATCGTCTATTGAGAGAACCTCATTCTGAAAATCGGAAGAGGAATTTCGTTTTGAAAATAAATTCCCGAGAATTATAAGTATTATTCCGATAACGGAAACGAGCGCAAGAAAAAGGATTTTTTTGTCTGACAGAATTTTTGCAAAATCTTTCATTTCTCTTTTATTCTCCCGCTTGTTTTCGTTTCCGCGCCGAAAAGAAGGCGCAGATGGTTTGAAACGCTTTGAATAACCGATTCGGAAACGTTTTCCGAAAAAACAACGTCGATTTCACGTACTTGCACGTTTTCGTTTTCTATACTTATGTTTATGCAAACCTCTTCCGGCATTATTCCAAAGTTTTCGTAAATGTTTGATGATATTTGCTTTTCAAGCTCGGTCGAAAGCCTTTCTTCGTATGTGTATGATAAAGAAAAGCCTGCGCTTTTGTAATCTTTCGTTGAAAAGTCGAATACGTCCTCGCCCTTGAAAGATAAAAACGAAAATACCGTAATGCAAATGCAAAGCCCGCATACAAATCTTATCGTTTTCGTCATCTGGACGTCCGTCAGTGCTTCGCATAAGGCGGAGGCGGACACTATTGCAATAATCTTAATTATGTAAACTGTAACCGAATTCATGTATTATACCACGTTACTTATGAAAGCGGAGAATATAAGAATTCCGCAAATTGTTGAAAATAAAACTACGGAAAGAATTATGTTAATTGCGGAATTTATTCCGTCAAAAAACGCCGAGTGCTTGGAAAGACCTGCGGTTTTTGAAACGAGAAGCAGAGAAAGGACCGAAAACTTCACGACAAAGACCGAAACGAAGACGGGGATTGAGGTGTATACGAGGTAAGCGATGCCGAATCCGCCGCATACGTTGTTGATAAGAATTATCGCATTTCCTGCGGTTTTAATGCTCTCACTGAGCATATTTCCGGCAACGGGAACAAGCTTTGACGCAGAAAAGCGAAGACCTCTGAATATAAGGCTGTCGTTTGAGGAGCTTATTTTGATGAGTGCCGACTGAATTCCCGAAAAAAGCGCAAAAATAACGCCCAAAAACCAAAGACAGAAGGATTTTATAAAGTTGTTTACTCCGGAAAGCCGGTTTTCCGGAACGAAAGAGGATAAAACGGAGAGCGCAAGCACCGCTTTTGAAAGAGGAACTACCACGTTTACCGAAAGCTGTTCAATGAGTGAAACGATAAAGGCGCAGGAAGCGGACGCGGCAGCGCTCGAAACGGGCTTTGCAAAACTTTCCGTAAGGAGCAGGGCGCCCGACATCGCCGACATAAAATCGGAGTAGGAGTAAACGTAATTTAAAATGCTCGTGTATATCGGCTTTATGACGGCAAGAGTCAGAATAACGACGGACAGCATTGACGCAAATCCGAGAAACTCCGCGCCGGAAGAGAGATTTTTCTCAAAGACGGAAATTATCGCGCTGATGAATAAAATTGCAAAAATAACGTAAAGAGTACGACGGATTTCATAAAATCCGCTTTTTAAATTCTCGTATAAATACGAAAAAATGTTTTGCGCGCCAAGAGCGTCAATTATAAGCCCGTTTGATGAAAGCGCGCTGTCGGCGTCGGATATTTCAAGCCCCGAGGAGAGAATTTCGGGGACTTCGGCACACCTGCATGCCGTGGAAAGTAAAAGTAAAAGCGTCAAAAACAAAATAATCTTTTTTTTCATAACTATCCCGAAATTATCCCGTTAACTTCCGAAAAGGCGGTTTTTATCAGCGGCAGACACATCGAGAGAATGAGGCATTTCCCGAGAAGTTCTATTTTTGAGGCAAGTCCCGATTCTCCGCAGTCTTTTGAGATTGATGAGGCGACCGAAAAAATAAAGGCGACGGCGGTGCATTTGAAGAGAATTTCAACCATATTTCCGAGATTATGGGAGTTTTCGATATTTTTTACGTACTCTATTACGGGCAGTACCGCGTTTACCGACAAAAATATGAGCATTACGTTTAACATTATGCCGGTAAACAGCGCATATTCTTCCTTTGTTTTTCTGAACAGCAGAATGCATATAAGCCCCGCCATGACCGTTCCGATAATCTGATAAATGCTCATTTTTTACAGTCCGAAAACGCTTCTGACTGAGGAAAACAGCCTGTCTATTTCGCTTATCAGCATCAGAAGAACGATTATTATTCCCGCGATTGTAACGAATACCGATTGCTCGTCCCGTCCCGATTTTATGAGAATTGTGTTGGCGACGGTAACCAGAATTCCTATTCCCGCTATTCTCATTATTAAGGATACGTCCATAAACTTAAAATCCTTTCGTTTGAAAAATCTTTTATATAAGTAAAAGCGCGGCAAGAAGCCCGCAAAGTATGCCGAGTCTTTTGAAAAGAAGCTGTTTTACGGCTTCTTTTTGCTCATAATTCTTTTCTTTTTCCTTTATAAGCTCGGTGTATCTCGCGCACAGAGCGCTTTCCGACGACGTGTATAAGCTTTTTCCGAGACTTTGAGCAAAAGAAAGGTATAACTCATATATTTCGTCGGGCAATTCGTCTTTTACCGATATCAGAGCGCATTCCAGTCCGCTTTGGCGTAAAGCGCGCAAAAAACCGTTTTTTTCAGCGCGCACGTCATAAAAATTTTCATAAATGCGGTCAAGCGGCAAAGCGCCGTTGTCAATGCATACCTTTACGTATATCAGAAGCTCGAAAAGCGATTTTCTGAAATTCCGTTTCTGAGTGATTTTTGAAGACATATAAGCGCCGCATGCGGATATCGCGCTTGATAAAAGTATAATTCCTGTAATTTTAAGCATTGTTTTTTTCGCTTTCCGGTAAAATTTTTGTGAGTTTACCGACGATGCCGTCCGTTTTTCTTGATAATACGTAAACGTAAGAGAATACCCCGTCGTCGAAAAGCTTTTTTATCCACGGCTTTGCAAAAACGTCATGTACGTTTTTGCCGTGTATCGACGCTATAAAGGTTATGCCGCTTATGTTTGCGTCGGAAATGATGCCTGCTTCGGCTTTCGAGCCAATCTCGTCGCAGATTATTATTTCGGGGGACATTACACGCACGGCACACTCAATGCCGAGCTCCTTCGATACGCCCGACAGGACGTCGGCAAAACAGCCGAAAAAGAATTTTTCGGTAAAAATTTCGCGCCTCTCGTCGATTATCACGGTTCGAAAAGGAGGGTGAGCAGAAGCCTTGCGCGAAATTTTTATGGCGATGTCCCGCAGCATCGTCGTTTTGCCTGCGCCGGGAGGCGAAACAATAAGAATTCCTTCTTTTCCGACGTCGCTTTGCGAAAGCTCGGCAAAAAGGCCGTCGGAACACCCGAAAATGTGATGCGGAATCCTTATGTTTATACTTGTGATTTCCGAAAACCCGTTCATTGCACCGTTTTTTTCGGCGGCGGCTCCGCAAATTCCGACACGGATGCCGCCGATGCTTACGTATCCGTTTTTAATCGTGCTTTCGTAAGCGTAAACCGAGCCCGCGCAGAAATCGCGTAAAAATGAATCAATGTCGGACTGCGTAACGGATATAAGATTTTGCGGTTCTTTTTTTGCGCCGTCGGAGCAGAGATATAAGTTTTCCGCACATACCGTAACCGAACACGCTCCGCCGACTCTTAAGCGTATTTCCGATATTTTCGGAAGAATCGGATTTTCCGTTTTTATCAGCGAAAGAAAAACGCTTTTCGGAAGAATTTTGATGACGGAATCAAGTTCGTTTTGCTCAGAAATTAAAGATTCTCTCATTTATTCCGTCATGCCCATGGTGTTGGTTATAAAATTGTATATTTCAACAATTTCTTCCCATGTGATAAGGTCGATAATGCCCGTGGCCCTCAGATTGAAACGCCGCTGAAAAGCTTCAACCGCATTTTTTGTAAGCGGTCCGAAAATTCCGTCCGCTTCAATGCGCGGAATTTCGGAATAAACGTCCGATATTTTGTTTAAGTATATCTGCATAAGACTTACGTTGTCGCCCGAATCGCCGACGGAAAGGGGAGAGCCGGGATAATTCTGGTCATTAAGGTCCGGCGTTACCGTTTCGACTATCGAATTGTATACCGAATACAAAACGTCCCAGTCTTCCGGCGTCATAACGCCCGTAACGTCAAGCGAAAAAGTTTCCTGAAATTCCTTTACCGCTTCTTCCGTAATGGGACCGAAATATCCGTCCGTGTCAAGCGGCATGATGCTTGTGTAAAAAAGACTTAAATACGTAAGCATAAACTGTAAAAGACGTATCGTGTTTCCTCTGTCGCCGAGCTTTATCGTCGTATCCGGAGGGTTTACCGGTATACCTCCCGGGTCGCCGTCTCCGTAAAGCTCAGCAAGCTTTGCGACGGACGAGTAAACGTATGAAATCTTGTACCACGTCGCAAGGTCGACGACGCCCGTAACTTCAAGCCCGAATATTTCCTGAAAAATTCTTACCGCCGTCTGCGCGGCGCTGTCGTATATGCTGAGAAGCGGATTAATACGCGGAATAACCGGATAATTGAAAGAAATTATGTAAAGCTGTCGCCGTATCGTTTCCACGTCGGGACTTATCGTGCCGAAGGTCAGAGGCTCACCGGGATAGGACTTCGTTTCAGACGCGATTTCGTCCGTCGTCTTTATCTGAATATCGTCGCCGTAGTATCTTTTGAGTATCGCCTCGGCGGAAAGACCTTCGTTTCCGAGAGCTTCCGAGCCCCATTGCTGAAGTCCGGGGCAGTTCGTCCTTCTGCCGTCGCAGTAGCTTGCAAAAAGGGGATTTGCGCTGCCCGTTCTCACTATGTACGTGTTGAATAATTCGTCGACAAGCATGCTTATGTTGTCAAAAATATTCCTGCCGTAAACGAAAGAATGGTCGTATCTTGTGGAGCTTGTGATGTCAAAATCGTAGCCCTGACTCGGATACCATTCGGTATAAATTCTGTTCAGAGTCAACGAGATAATGGCGAGAATGTTTGCCTTTAACGTTTCTTCGGGCCACGTCGGGTATATTTCGGACGACGCGACGTTTTTGATGTAATCGGTGAAGGAAACGTAAACATTTTCGGCGTATTCGTCAGGCGCACCGAGATGAACGGAAATCGTTTCGGGTATTTTTACCGTTTGCAGAACGTCTGTTTCGGCAATTTCACCGCTGCTGCCGTATTGTTTGTTCGTCGCGGTAAGAATGGTGTTCGGCGTTACCGTGTAAATAATATTTCCGTTTACCGTCGACGGATAATCCGAGGAAATCGGAACGAGATTTATCGTAAGCACACTTGCTTCGTCGGCGTAGGTTTGTATCTTGTTGACAATCACGGGAAAGTAGTTGGGAACGTTTACGTAAATGTCGGAAATCGAATACGGCACGGCGTTTGACGTACTGTCGCGGGAAATTGCGGGGTCGGGAGCCTCGATGCTTATCGTGTCCGTAATGCCCGACGCGTCGGTCAGAAGCCTGTAATTGTAGTTTACGTTGTTGACGGGATAGGTAGGAGCAAAATCATGCTTGTCTGCATTTTCAAAACCGTCGGTTTTTACGTAAACGTATTTTTCACCGAGCGGAACGGCGCCAGAGCCGGTTGTAAGTTTAATCCTCAATAATCCTTTGAACAAAAGCACACCCCATTTCGTAATTACAGTAAATACTATTCAAAAACCGCATGGGATATTCCGGAAAATATATTATTCATATAACATAATCAGACATTTTTTTCGGGTAAAGAATAATATAATTATTTAAGAGAAAACAAGTATCGGGTGGCGGGAAAATGATTATATATGCGGACGTTCTGTTTCTTGTAAATTTTGCGGCGGATTTTCTCGCAATATATATAAGCGCAAAGATACTGAACGTTAAGACGTCGTATCCGCTTTTTGCACTTTCGGCGCTTATAGGCGGAATTTACGGAGTTGCGGCGGTGTATATTAAAAATACGGTATATAAATGGGGCGCCGGAATTGCCGTTATGATAATAATGTGCCTTGCGGCGTTTCGGAAAAAAACGGTAAAAGACAACCTGAAGGCAAATTTCGTGTTCGTAAGCGTGAATATGCTGCTTGCGGGGATAATGTCATTCATATATGAAACGGCGTACGAATATAAAATACATAAAAAAACGAATATAAACATAAAGCCCGTTGCCGCGGCGGTCTTTTTTATCGTTTCATTTGCGGTGATAAGGATTTTTCAGAAAATACTTAAAAAAAGGGCGCAAAACGAGGTAATCACGGGAAGCGTACGGATTTCCGACAAAAAAATACAGCTGAATTTTTTGTGCGACACCGGGAACGTTTTCAAGGACGCGTATACCGATCTGCCCGTAATCGTAGTTTCCTGCGGCAGAATAAAGGATAAAATAGATTTTGAAAAATTATTCAGAGAAATAAAATCCGATGCAGATACCGCCGTAAAGTATAAATTCAGATACGTTTCGCTCTCCACCGTTGCGGGAAATACGGTCATGCCCGCGATTTTGCCTGATAAAACAGAGGTGCAAAAGGATGGAAACATGTATGAAATAAAGGCAATCGTTGCGTTCGACAATTCGTCGGAGAAAGGTTATGACGGAAATGACGGAATTATTCCGTATTCGGTTTTGCAGATATAATATCGTTTTCGGAAAGGAAATGAAAAATGGCGTATATCCCGGTGAGAATAAGACTGATAATAAAAGAATTATGCGCAAAAATACGAAAAAATCTGTCCGAAAACTCGGTTTTTTACATAAACGGCACCGACGTTCTTCCGCCGCCGCTTCCGAAGGATAAAGAAAGCGAATGTATAAGGGCGATTTCGTCGGGCGACGCAAAAAGCAGACAGAAAGCGGTAAATACGCTTGTGGAGCATAATCTGCGGCTTGTCGTTTATATCGCGAAACGATTCGAAAATACGGGAATAAATATCGAGGACTTGATTTCGATAGGCACGCTCGGACTCATAAAGTCTATAAATACGTTCAAGAACGAGAAGAACATAAAGCTTGCGACGTACGCTTCAAGATGCATTGAAAACGAGATACTGATGTATATAAGAAAAAATGCCAAAAGTAAAAACGACGTGTCGCTCGAGGAACCGCTCAACGTCGATTGGGACGGAAACGAGCTTCTTCTGTCGGATATTCTCGGAACGGAAGACGATACCGTGGATAAGAATATCGAGGAAGAGGAGGAGAGAAATATCTTGCGCTCGGCGGTAAAAAAACTGAAAGAACGCGACAGGGCGATAATAGAAATGCGGTTCGGACTCAACGACCCCGAAGGAAAGGAAAAAACGCAGAAAGACGTCGCGGATACGCTCGGAATCTCGCAGTCTTATATATCAAGGCTCGAAAAAAGAATAATAGAAAACCTCAAAAAAAGCATAATCGGTTTTTATAAATAAAAAACGCGCGCTATATCGGCGCGCGTTTTTGTTAAAGGAAATAATTGTCGTTAAATAAATGTAAATACGTATTGCAAAAAGGCGAAAAAAATGTTATTATATATATTGAATTATTATATATTGTATTATTGTTTGCATAAGGAGTATAAAATGAATAAGACTTACAGCAATATAAAACCCAATATATATATCGAAACGTCGGGCGTATATTCAATGTCGTGCGCCCTTGCCGAAATATGCCCCGTGGACGCGGTGATAATAAGCGATCTGCCGACAGGAAAATTCAACCTTTCGTTAGACGTTCTGTGCGAATATAACGGCAAAACTGTTTTTTCGTACGGTGAAAAAACGTTTTATGACGTTGAAACGGCGCTTTTTTCCAAAAAAGATAATCACTCCATGCTTTTCCGCTTTGATTATAAGGATTTTGAGATAAATTACGATTTTCTGAAAAATACGGAAAACAGTACAAATTGCAGTATAAAAGCAAAAATAACGGTTGACGGAAACGTGTATATCGCCGATTCCGCAATAAGCGTGCTGCCTAAAAATATGTGGAACGGCCTTGAAATTCGCCCTGAAACGCTGTGCGCTTTCTGCGTCCCGGAAAGTAAGTTCGTAAAGACGCTGTCGGAGGGCGTAAAACCGAGCGGAAGATTCCCCGCATACGAAACGGTTGTCGAAAACGTAAGGACAATCGTAAAGAATACCAGAAGCAGAAACGTTATCTGTGCAAAAAGGGAGTCTTACAGCCCCGAAAGAAAACAGACCGTAAACGTTTCCGATATATCGCTTCTCGACGGAACGGTCGTATGTACGCCGCTTGAGCTTGCGGTTTTGTTCGTTTCGTGCATGGAACGCTACAGCCTTCCCGGAGTAATTGCGTTTGTAAGAAGCACCGCGGGAATAACGAACGTTTTCTGCGGCGTAAGATTTGATAAAAAAAGCGGCAATTCAATATCCGAAAGTAAAACGGGACTTCTTGCGGAGATGGCAAACGACGAGCTTCTGCTGTTCGACCCTGCGATACTCTCGTCGGCACAGAATATTGACGTAATGCTTGCAAAAAAGGCGGCGTACGATTATATTTCAAAGCCGGATACGGAACTGCTTTTGTCGCTTGACGTTCTTTCGTGCAGAAAAGCGGGAGTAAAGAACGCGTCGGCGGTAAAGCTTGCTGATTCCGGAAAAATAAGATTTGCGTCGTCAAGAGAGGCGCTCGGCGATATATACGTAGGACTTGAAAATACAAAGGCGTTCAGACTTCTCGAAGGGGACTTTCTTTCGTTTGACGTACTTCCCGTGATAGGAAAATATGAAGAGGTATGCGCAAATTCGGATGGAATGTTTGTGCATCCGCTTGAAATAAACGAAAAAATCGACGCATATTCGGGACTTGCCGACGGCTTCTGCTCCTTTGCGCTTAAGGACGTAAAGGAAATAGCCTATAATAAGGCGGAGCTTGCCGTGGTAACGGAAAAATACAATTATTTTAAAAACCGCATTTCGAATAATAACTACATAACCTGCGCACTGTATGAAAACGTGTTCCATAATAAGATTTCAAAAATGGTGTTCGCATCGGGAGGAAATTATAAAAACTACGCAATATGCGGCTTTGTCAGAGCGACAAAAAGAAACTCGGGCGAGACGAGATTTATTCCGCTGTGCTTTACGGAAGTGAAAATTGAACTCGACGGAAGCTATAAATTCAGAATTGCGAAAACAAAACCGATAATAAATCCGCTGCTGTTGTCCTATATTTCGGGCGCAAACACGGATTCGGGCTTTGTGAAGTGCGCGCCCGATGCGGCGGAATACGTCGAAAAACTGATATTAAAAAATAAAGGCGCGCTCGACAGAAACTTCTCAAAATTCGAGGTCGTAAGGGAGGAAGCGTTTGTAAACGCCGACCTTTCACCCGTTTTTCTGTGGCAGAATATAAAATCCTACGGAAAGAAGTACCTCGAAAGCAGCCTTGTAAACGCATTTCTGTCGAATAAAGCCGTTGAAAAATACGAAGAACCCGCAAGGGAATACGTGTTTTCGCATTATATCCCTGACGAGCTTGAAAATAAACTTACGTCGTCCGATACGCTCATTTTGGCAGGAAACGCGGATATTTCCTCGAAAACGGAAATCGCTGCCGATAAAATTGCCTATAACGCCTTTGCAGGTAAAAAGACACTTGTTTTGTCGTCCGATGAAGGTTTTGTTTCGGAAATCGAAAAAAATCTTAAAGACCGCGGGCTGTCAACCCTTTTGCTGAAGCCCGAAAGTACGTCTGCGGAAGAAATTATCGGAAAAATGAGAGAAAAAATCGATGAAATAAAGAAAGAATACGCGCTCAACAGACTTTCCAAAATTTCCGACGAATATAAAAACACCAAAAAGGCGCTGCGCGAGTATGAGGACGACGTCGTTTCGGGCGCAAACTGTTTCGGAATGTCGCTTGCCGACGCCGCCGAATCGTTTGTCGGCGCAAACGTCGGAATTGAGCGCGAAAAAGTCCTTGAAACGAATAAAAAAGCGTTTGAGGGCGAAAATGCGCTGAATATTATGTTTGAAACCGCCGAAGAACTCATTGTAAAAGCGGAAAAAGCGCTGATTTCGGTAAACCTTGATAAGTACGTACCGTTGATAAGACATCCGCTGTCGGCGGTGAAAGCAATAGTGAATACGGAAGGCAGCCTCGAAAAAGGCTTTGACTTAATTGATAAAATAATTTCGATTATTTCGGATTACAGAGAAAAATTCCTTGATATT
>JAEESG010000077.1 GCA_016286245.1 Clostridiales bacterium
TTTTCTAACACGTCGTCTTCCATAAATTTTTGAAATAATTCTGCGTTTTGTGCTCGGAAAACGAAATGAAAAAAGGAAAGCGTAAAGGACCCGTATGTATGGGAATTCCGGCGTGGCGGTAACCTAAAAATGCGGGCGGCAGCTTCGTTACGACATCATTTCCGTTTATAAAACTTAAAGTTTTGAAAACTCTTTTGTTGTATGATTTTGCAAAATACTTGTTTCCCACGCGCGGACAGCCGTAAACGTAAACCTCAATGTCCTTGTTTCTGAAATTGTATTGCAGGTCGACGGCGCATAAAATTGCGGCGGCAGCACCCAGGGAATGTCCCGTAATGATGATTTTGCAGGCACTTTCGGGAATTTTTTCATGTATTTTCCTTCGCACCGATTTGTAGGTCGATAAAAATCCCGAATGCACTCTGATTTTTGAAGAAAAATTGTCGTAAGGTATTATTTTTTTGCAAAACCTGAAGTTGTATTTCCAGTTCGTTTTTGAATCCGTGCCGCGAAAAGAAATGATAATAAGGTCTTTTCGCTTGCGAAGAAAACATTCCGTGTCGGTGATATCCGATTTTATGGAAAGCGTTTCGGAACATCCGCACGAGGGCTGATTGTCGCTGTAGGCGATGGAAGAAAGCTCGAGCATTCTTATCATATCCGATTTGTTCATTTTTTTCCCTCCCGGAGCAGTATATTCCGCAAAGGGAAAAATTGCGATTTTTTACATTAATATCACATAACTTACACAATATGGCGTTAAACTGACTGTGTAATAAGTATAAGGAGAATACGTATGTATAAAATTCTTGTGGTCGACGACGAGGAAAAAATACGCGAAATAATAAAAAAATACGCTCAGTTTGAGGGATATAAGGTTGACGAGGCGCCGGACGGAATGACGGCAATCGAAAAATGCGGCGAAAACGATTATGACCTCATTGTTCTTGACGTCATGATGCCCGACCTCGACGGCTTTTCCGTGTGTAAAGAAATAAAGAAAAAAAGCACGGCTCCCGTCATTATGCTTTCCGCAAGAGGCGAGGAGTACGACCGCATACACGGCTTTGAGGTGGGCGTCGACGACTACGTCGTAAAGCCGTTTTCACCGAAAGAGCTTATGATGCGTATTTCTGCGGTGCTTAAAAGAACGAATAATATTTCCGATGACGCGTTTGAATATAAGGGACTGAAAATAGATTTCGGAGGCAGAATCGTTTATATCGACGGCGAAAAGAAGGATTTAACTCCCAAGGAATACGACTTGCTGCTTTACCTTGTGAAGAACAGGGGAATTGCGCTTACACGGGAAAAACTTATAAGCAACGTGTGGGGATACGATTTTTACGGAGACGACAGAACGCTCGATACGCATATAAAGCTTCTGCGTAAAAATCTCGGCGACTACAGCGAACTTATAGTAACTTTAAGAGGGGTAGGATACCGTTTTGAAACAAGATGAGGCTAAAAAAAGCAAAAAAGGAATGCGCGTGCGCGGGAAAATCTTTTTAAGCATCTTTTCCGTCGCAATAATACTTCTTGTCGCGCTTTACGGCTTTCAGGTGCTCCTTATAGACGGATTTTATCGTTTTTTCAAAACTGGCGAGCTAAAAGAAACCGCAAATAAGATAATATCCGAAATAGAAACCGAAGACTACGAAAAAACGGTGGACGGAATCATAGTAGACGGAGAGGTCAACGTGAGAATTATCGACACGTCGAACTTCGAAAATCTCTATCTGGGAGGAAGCGGCAGAGTTTCGGCGGCGTACGATATAAGTAATTTCGAGCTGCTCAAACTTTATGATACGGCGCTTGAAAACGGCGGAGAATACCTGCAGTATTACTCATACGATACACAAAAAGAGCAAAAAAACTCCGAAAGCGAAAACAGATATGATAAAAAAGATTCTAAAACTGACGATAAAACGGAAAAGGATACCGATTTTGACGTCGCAGACGGAGAAATAAATAAGGACGAATACTTAAAGAGAATAAAAGAATCGCCGGAAATAGGAGTACAGTTCTTCAAGGCGCCGCCGCCCGGCTTTTTTGAACACAGAAAATACGTCGACGACCTTTTGTACGTAAAGCTTGTTGAAAACAGCTCCGGACAGGAATTGATGGTCGTTTCCGACGTAAAAATCACGCCGCTCGACTCGACGATAAAAATATTGAAAATGCAGCTTGCCGCGGCGTCGGTTATCGCACTTCTTGTGGCGCTTGCGGTGTCGTTTTTCATGTCGAAATACATTTCAAAGCCGATTGTGGATATAAATAAATCGGCGTACGAGCTTGCACGCGGCAATTTTGATACCGAATTCGACGGCAAGGGCTATCGCGAGATAGAGGAACTCAGCGATACGCTCAATTTTACGACGAAAGAGCTCGGAAAAGCGGATAATTTCAGACGCGAGCTTGTCGCAAACGTGTCGCACGACCTGCGAACACCGCTTACCATGATAGGCGGATACGCCGAGATGATGAGGGATATCCCGAGCGAAAACAACGAGAAAAATCTCAACGTAATAATCGACGAAACAAAGAGACTTACGGGCTTTGTAAACGATATACTCGACCTTTCCAAAATACAGAGCGGAATAGAAAATATAAATATCGAAAAGGTTAATTTAACCGAAATGCTGTCCGCGATAAAGGACAGATATAATTCGATTATGGGCGCAAACGGCTATAAAATCGAACTTTCGGGCGACGAAAAAGACGTTTTCGTTCACTGCGACGAGGCGAAAATTTCAAGAGCGCTTTATAACCTCATAGATAACGCGCTCAACCATACGGGAACGGATAAGACCGTAAAGATAACGCAAAAGACTTCGGGAGAAAAGGTAAGGGTTGAAATTTCCGATTCGGGAGAGGGAATACCGAAAGAGGAGCTCCCGTATATCTGGGACAGATACTACCGCACGAAAGAAAGCCATAAACGCGCCGTCTCGGGCTCGGGAATAGGACTTTCGATAGTAAAATCGGTGTTTGAGGCGCATAAACTGCTCTACGGAGTCGAAACGGGAGATAGGGGCTCCACGTTCTGGGTTGAATTCGATGCCGAGAAAAATAAAAACGCGGAAAAATTAAAACATTTTTAACCAAAAAAAAGAAAAACCGTTGTATAATGTATCCATGTAAAAAATCGGAGATGATAAGTTGACAAAAAAGAATATTCTTCCGACGTATACGCTCAGCGAAGAGCTCATAAATTCAATATCCCACGGAATAGGAACGGGACTTGCGGTCGCGGCGCTCGTGCTGTGCGTAGTGCACTCCGCACTTTACGGAAACGTCTATTCGGTGATTTCCGCCGCAATCTACGGAGCGTCCCTCATAATCCTTTACTGTATGTCGACGCTGTATCACGCGATAACAAACAGGACGGCAAGAAAGGTGCTTCGTATTTTCGACCATAATTCGATATTCTTTCTCATAGCAGGATCCTATACGCCCGTAACGCTCGTAACGCTAAACGGGCCGCTTGGCTGGACGCTGTTCGGAATAGTGTGGGGCTTTGCGATACTTGGAATAGTCTTAAATTCGATAAGCGTTGAAAAATATAAGAAGTTTTCCATGATATGCTATATCGCGATGGGCTGGTCGGCAGTCATAGGCGCAAAGGAGATCATATCAAGAATACACGTAAACGGACTTATATTGCTTCTCGTGGGCGGAATATTCTATACAGTCGGAATAATATTCTACGCGCTGAAAAAATATAAATATATGCACTGCGTGTGGCACTTTTTCGTAATGGCGGGAAGTATATTCCAGTTTTTCTGCTTTTATTTGTACGTTTTGCCCGTGAAATTGCTTTGATATAAAAATTGCGGCGGCTGAAAACAGCCGCCGTTTTTTTATTCCGTCAAAAACTCAAATATTTCGTCGGGACGGGCGCAAATACAAAGAGGTTTTAAGTCCTGCAGCTCCGAAAGAACGCCGAAGCCGTAGGAAACGGCAATCGCGTCGAGCCCGACTTTTCGCGCGCCGGTTACGTCGTGCGGGCAGTCGCCTATCATTACGGATTTTGATTTGTCGTAAATGCCCGCCTTTTCAAAAAGATAGGATATGACCTCCGCCTTGTCGGTGCGCGTGTTGTCCATGTTTGCACCGGCAACGCAGTCAAAGTATTTCAAAAGCCCCGTGTGATTAAGCACGATATTTGCAAATTTTTCGGGCTTTGACGTCGCGATGAAAACGCGAAAACCGCTGTTTTTCAAATTTTTTAATAATTTTTCGATTCCGTCGTAGGAAACGCATTCGTAAATGCCCTTGGTTGCGTAGTATTCGCGGTAAACCTTTACGCAGTCATTTCCGAAAGCGACGTCGGAGCTCCTGCAAAACGCCATGAACTGCTCTCTGAGCGGCGGGCCGATAAAGCATTTGAGACTTTCGACGCCGTCAAAATGCACGCCGTGCCTTTCGAGAGAATATGCGACGGACTTTGTGATGCCTTCCGACGTGTCGGTTATCGTGCCGTCGAGGTCGAAAATAATGTTTTCAAAACGGTGAAGCATGATTTTCCCTTTCTTAAATGAGTATAAACAATTATAAAACAAATATCGGAAAAAAGATATAAGTATATGTAAATTATTGACGGTAAACACTTTTATGTGGTATAATAAATTAAATATTAAATTTGATTTTCGTGGTGCGTAATGATAATAACCGACAGTCTGAAAAAAATAAATCCAAACGAAAAAAAACTCCTCATTTTAGGGGACTTTGACGGCGTTCATACGGGACACGTCTCGCTCATAAACGAATCCACGCGTATTTCAAGGGAGGAAAACCTTTCCTGCTTTGTGTATACCTTCAAGGTAAACACGAAAATGATAACGCGCGGAAACGTATCTTTTCTCACGACCGACGAGGAAAAAAACGAAATTTTTGCACGAAACGGAATTGACTGCGTTTATTACGAAAATTTCGAAAGCGTGAAAAATATGGGCCCCGAGGAATTTTGCAAATACCTCTTGCAAAATTTCGGCGCGAAAGTTTACGTCTGCGGCGAAAATTTCTCGTTCGGTAAGGACGCAAGCGCTTGTTCGCATGATCTGAAGCGCATTATGGAAAATTACGGAGCAGTTACGCATATAATGCCCATGGTGGAAAAAGACGGACGCGCCGTGTCGTCAACCTATATAAGAAAGCTTATATCAAACGGTGAAATCGAAAAGGCAAACGAACTTCTCGGATATGCCTATTTTATAAGCGCCCCCGTCGTTCACGGAAGAGAGCTCGGCAGAAAACTCGGTTTCCCGACTATAAACCAGCTTGAATACGGCAATAAGACAAAACTCAAACACGGCGTTTACGCGTGTTTGTGCCTCGTCGACGGCAAAAAATACGAGGGCGTTGCAAACGTCGGAGTAAAGCCGACGGTCGAACAGACAGACGAAACGCCCGTAACCATAGAAACGCATATAATCGGCTGCAACGAGAATCTTTACGGAAAAAACGTGAAAATAGAGTTTCTGAAATTTCTGCGGGAAGAAAAAAAGTTTTCTTCGATTGACGAGCTCAAAGAAAATATCATGAAAAACATTTCGCAGACCAAAGAGTATTTCGAAGGAGCTAAAAAAGTATGATAGGGAAGAATATTGCAAAAGCACTGTTGTTTTCGGCGTTGCTTGCCGTAACGCTTTCCTTTTCGTGCGCCGCAAAAGAGACGGAAAACTATGCTCCCTCAAAGACTTTCAACGGAAAAACGCTGTGCGAATACCTGAATATCGAAAATATTCCCACAATAGACGGGTATTCGGCATACGTCTTCAATATCGAGACGGGAAGCGTAATATACGAAAAGAACGCGGACGATAAGGTTTATCCCGCGTCGACGGCAAAGCTGATGACGGCAATCGTCGCATACGAAAACATACCCGACCTGCAGACCGAAATCACGGCGTCAGCGTCGGCGCTTTCGTCAATTTCAGGCTCCAATATAGGAATAAAGACGGGGGAAACGTTTACGGCGGAACAGCTGCTTTCGGCGCTGCTGCTCGTGGGCGCGAACGACGCCGCAAACGTGCTTGCCGAGTACGTTTCGGGGGATATAAAGGAATTTTGCGCGCTCATGAACGCAAAGGCGCTTGAAATAGGCGCGGAAAAGACGTATTTTACAAATCCCACGGGACTTCACAACGAGGAAATGGTAACGACGGCATACGATATGGCGGTAATTTCGGGCTATTTTTACAGAACGGGAACGCTTTTCGAGATTTCCGACACGACAAAGGTTACTATTCCCGCAACCGAAAAAACGCCGCAGCAGAGAACGCTTATCAATAGGAATTATCTGATTTCGCGCATGAAATCCGATAAATATTACTATTCGCCCGCAAGGGGAATGTCGCTCGGCGGAACGCCGGAGGCGGGGGAATGCATCGTTACGTCCGCAACCGACCGCTCGGGACTTACTTATATATGCGTGGTAATGAACGCGCACGATATAGATAAAACGAATTTTGCGTGCGTGGACGCGACGTCTCTTCTTAAAATGTGCCTTGACAGTTTCAATTACGCAAGCGTCGTTTCGACAAAGAACGCCGTGTGCGAAATTCCCGTAAAACTCGCGGTCGATACCGATTACGTAACGCTCGTTCCGTCGGGGGAACTGAAGGCGCTTCTGCCGAAGGACCTCGAATATATGAAAAACATAACGATAGAGCCGAGAATAAGCGAAAGCTTCGCCGTCGCACCCGTGTACGAGGGACAGAAATTCGGCGAAGCAATAGTAAAATACAATAATGAAATAATTCTCGGTACAATAGAGCTCGTCGCGGGCAAAAACATAGATAAAAGCAATTTTCTGTATTTTCTCAACCGTGCCGAAACGTTCGTCAAGGGGAAATGGTTCAAGGCATTCGCCGTTTTTGCGATAATTCTGTTTGCACTGTATTTCGGCGCTTCGGTGATGCTCTCAAAGAAAAAGCCGAAGAGGCGGTATTATAAAAAATAAAAATAAGAGACGAGAAGTCTCTTATTTTTTTATTCCAAAT
>JAEESG010000009.1 GCA_016286245.1 Clostridiales bacterium
AATAACCGTATTTTTTTCATTTTTAGGAAAAAATTGCGAAAAGAGGTGTGATTTCGTGAAAAAAAGAATAATTTTTACTGTTTTAATGATTATTCTCCTCGCCTGCGTTCTTTCCGCTCACGCATTCGCGGCAAAAAACGGATATTGCGGTGATCCTAACATTAATAACGGACAAAACGTTACCTGGACGCTTGACGACAGCGGCACCCTTACCATAAACGGCAGCGGTGATACGAAAAATAGTTTATCTTATACAGCATGGGACTCTTATCGAAGCCAAATAACAAACGTTAATATTTCATCGGGCGTGACGAGCATTGGAGAACGGGCGTTCTCCGATTGCAGCAGCCTTATAAGCATAAATATTCCCGACAGCGTTACGAGTATTGGATACGAGGCGTTCTATTATTGCAGCAGCCTTACAAGCATAAATATTCCCGACAGCGTGACGAGCATAGGACATGGTGCGTTCACCGGTTGCAGCAGTCTTACAAGCATAAATATTCCCGACAGTGTGACTAGCATCGGAGACTTTGCGTTCGATGGTTGCAGCAGCCTTACAAGCATAAATATTCCCGACGGCGTGACGGGCATTGGAAAATATGCGTTCAATAATTGCAGCAGTCTTACAAACATAACTATTCCCGACAGCGTGACGAGCATAGGACATGGTGCGTTCACCGGTTGCAGCAGTCTTACAAGCGTTTATATTACCGATTTGGAAGCATGGTGTAAAGTTACGTTTGGCAACGAATATTCAAATTCTTTCCAATATACTTATAATCTTTACCTTAACGGCACGAAAGTCGAGGCTCTCGAAATTCCTGACACCGTGCAGGTTATTCCGGGCAGAGCGTTTCAATACGCTTCCTGTATAAAGACGGTATTTATCCCGAAATCCGTAATAGGAATTGCCGCAAACGCCTTTGCCGGCTGCAGCGGCATTGAAAAAGTTATTTACGAGGGCAGCGAGGCTGAGTGGAACGACATTGCGATAAGCTCCGGAAACGAATATCTTGTAAACGCTCCGCGCTTTTACAACTCGACTCTTTCGGAATATTATTTCACTGTGTCCTGCGAAATCTGCGCCGGCGGTACTCTCTCGGTTGACAAAAACGCGTTTGCGCCCGGCGAAACCGTAACCGTGACGGCGTCTCCCTATTCGGGCTATGAGCTGACGGCGATATACGTTGACGGCGAAATTCTTGACGGAAACACGTTTCCTGCGTCAAAAAATCACGTCGTTTCCGCAAAATTCGAGCGGTTCGGCGGTTCTGACGACTGCCGCATCGGCGACATTTCCGTGACCGGTCCCGACGGAAACCCCTGTCAGACCGTACCGCAGGGCACTTTTCTCGCAACGGTACCGATTACAAATAAAACAAATATCGAAAGCGTTACGGTAATGCTTGCAAGCTATTCCTCAAGCGGACGTTTTCGCGGCATGGCGTGGCTCACGTTCAAAAATCTGCCCGCGGGCGTTACGGTTGACGTAACTCTTCCCGTCGACAACACGTCGGGCGACGTCGCGGAGCTCCGCGCCTTCGTCGTGGACTCACTCCAAAGCATTTCACCCCTCGGCAGTGCCGTAAGCTTCGGAAAATAGCAAATTTTTGAAAAATTCTCATAAAATGAAAAAAGCCGTACGTTTCCGTACGGTTTTTTCACTTGCAAAAACGCATTTAATATGATAAAATAAAATGAAATAATATAATTGCAAAAGCAAAAACGAAGGCGGTGGGCGCATGTATGAAATAAAAGCCGAAAAGGTAACGGATACCCTTACCGTCCTGCAGCAAAAGGGCGTTTTCAGCTACGGCACCGACGCCGTCATGCTCGCGGATTACGTTGCAAAAAGCGTAAAATTCATAAACGGCAAAAAGACGTGCGACCTTTGCTCCGGAACGGGCATAATTCCGCTCATTTTGTGCGACAAAAATCCGCAGCTGCGCGCTTCTTGCGTCGAGATAAGCGAAAAAGCCGCCGATTTGTGTAAAAAAAGCGTAAAACTTAACGGCTTTGAAGACAGAATGACCGTCTTCTGCGCCGACGTAAAGGACGTAAAGACACTTTTTCGCGAGGAGGAGTTCGATTTTATAACCTGCAACCCTCCTTATATGACCGCGGACTGCGGAAAAATGTGCGAAGACGAGGACATAAACGCCGCACGCCACGAAATTTCGTGCGATATAAACGACGTGTTCAGAGCCGCGTTTTATCTTTTGAAAACGGGCGGTTGTATTTACCTCGTGTATCGCTCGGACAGGCTTTCGGCGCTCATGAGCGCGGCAAAAAACAATAAATTCGAGATAAAGGACATAGTTTTTCATAAAACCAAAAAGACGAGCGACGAGTGCGGAATTTTCACGTGCAAGGCAATGAAAAACGCGTCAGAGGGAATGAAAGTGAGCGTTCACGCTTTATAAACTTTCGCTTTTGAAAATTAAAAGTATTGTGTGGTGATAAAGATGACGGAGCAGATGCGGGAAAACGAAAATACTTCCGGACAAACCGAACAAAAAAAGCCCGACGGGCTTGCAAATTACTATAAAAGAAGCGCGTACGGCGCAAGAGTGGCGTTTTTTGTAACGCTCGTGCTGCTTATCGCCTTTACGGTGTTCTGCATCGGCTTTTATAAGGACCATATCACCTCCGATAACATCCGCTATTTTTTCAAGTATATAGACATAACGAGTGCGGACAATATTCCGTCGGATGCGGAAATAACGGTGAGCGAGGGCGAAAACGCCTCGTATATAATGCTTTATAACGATATCGCGGCGGTTTCCGACGGCGGAATTTCGCTTTACGATTTCGCCGGAAACAAGCTTTACAGTTATAAGTACAGTTATTCAAACGCCTGCGCCGTAACAAACGGCAAGAGCATTTTGGTCTACGACAGCGAGGGCACCGGGCTTTCGATATACAGCACCGTTTCCAAAATACACGAAACCTCCTTCGATTACGAGGTAAAATCCGCCTGCATGAACAAGCTCGGCTGCTTTGCCGTGATAAATTCCGAAAAGACGTACCGCTCGGGAATAATCGTGTTCGACAGGGATTATAACGAGATTTTCCGCTGGATGAGCCCCGACAAATACGTAACCTCCCTCGACATAAACGCAAACGCCTCAAAAGCGGCGGTTTCCTGCGTGAGAAACGAGAACGGCTCGTTTGTAACGGACTTAATCGTCTTTGACACCTCGACCGGTGAAAAGGAATATCAGAAAACGCTGTACGACAGCATGGCGCTCAAAATACGGTACGCCGGCAACGACTCGTATATCTGCGCGCTTACCGATTCGGCGCTGATATTTTATGACAATAAGCTCGAGGAGCTTGCATACAATTCGTATAACCCGTCCAACGCAAAATTCTTTAAGGATTATGATAACTGCTTCCTTATTGCCGAAAGCAGCAGCCTTGCGGGCAGTACCATGAAGCTTACGGCGTACTCTTACGACGGAGACAGTATGTTTTCGGTAATAAGCGAAAACGGAATAACCGACGCCGTATACGACGATACAACGCTGTTCCTGCTTACAAGGGAAACGCTTGAGGTTTACGAATACGACGGGAACGCGCAGAGCGGAGGCGAAATCGAAAAAATCGGCGAAAAAGAACTCGGAATACAGTATAAATACGTAAAGACCGATAGTTACGGAAGATATATAATCATAGGCGCAAAGAAAGCAAAGAGGGGACTTCTCGCACTTCTTCTCGAAGAACAGCTCGAAAACTGACATAGGAAAGAGGCAAAAAACTTGAAAATACTCGCAGTCGGAGACGTTGTCGGGGTAAACGGAACGGAATTTATCCGTAAAAACCTCTGGAACATCAGAAAAGAACACAAAATTGACGTAACCGTCCTCAACGGCGAGAACGCCGCAAAGGGAAACGGACTTGACAGAAGCACGGCGGAAACGCTTCTTGCGTCGGGCGCCGACGTAATCACAAGCGGCAACCATATCTGGAAAAAATACGACGTCAAAAACGTCCTCGAGGATATGGATTTTGTGCTCAGACCCGCAAATTTCCCCGACGCGTGCCCCGGGCACGGATGCGTAATATTTAACGCCGACGGCGTAAGGACGCTCGTGGTGTCCCTTATCGGAAACGTGTATATGCAGGACGCCTACGCGTCGCCGTTTGAAAAGGCCGACGAGATATTAAAAAAGTTCGAGAACGAATACGACGTCTGTATAGTCGATTTTCACGCCGAGGCAACGTCCGAGAAAATCGCGCTTGCAAAGTACCTGGACGGCAGAGTCTGCGCCGTTTTCGGCACGCATACCCACGTACAGACCGCCGACGCGAGAATCGAAAAGAACGGCACGGCGGCTGTAACCGATATCGGCATGACCGGCGCGTACGACTCGGTGCTCGGCATTAAATACGAGTGCGTTCTCGAAAAATTCCTCAAAAAAATGCCGATAAGATTCGAGGAAGCCGACGGAAAAATCATGTTCAACGGCGCGGTCTTCGACGTCGACGAAAAGACGGGAAGAACAATAAGCGTAAAACTTCTGAATTTTGTGGAGAACTGATATAAACGTCATAAAACCGATTACTTTTTTGTTAAAAAACTGTTAAAAATAGAACTTTTGTTTGCTTTTTGCCGAAAAAAGTAATATAATAGAGGTAATAAGGCGAAAAAAAGAACGGAAAGCAGAGGTTTTTATGGAACAGCTCAAACCGAAAGAAAAAAGAGTGCTTGATTATATAAATCTTGCAATAGAAAGAGAAGGCATGGCCCCGTCGGTAAGGGAAATATGTTCGGAACTCGGGATAAAGTCCACGTCGACGGCGCACATGTACGTGCAGAGGCTTGCGTCAAAGGGCTATATAAAGAAGCTGCCCGGAAAGAGCAGAACTATACGCAAGGCCGAAGACGACGCAAAGGAAATAAAATATAAGGTGCCGCTTGTGGGCCAGGTTGCGGCGGGCGTACCGATACTCGCGCAGGAAAATTTCGAGGGATATATAACGTATTCGAGCGAAAAGCACTATGAACCCGAAAAACTGTTCGGCCTGAAGATAAAGGGCGAAAGTATGCGGGATATAGGAATAATGGACGGGGACTTCGTCATAGTTTCGCAGACGAGTTACGCCGAAAACGGGGATATAGTGGTGGCGCTCGTAGAGGACGAGGCGACGGTAAAGAGATTTTTCAAGGAAAACGGAGCCTTCCGCCTCCAGCCCGAAAACAAAACCATGGAGCCCATAATAGTAAAAGACGTATCAATACTCGGAAAAGTCGTGGCTCTTGTGAGGTATTATGCATAACTACACAAGGGACGTAAGAAAAGCCGTATCCGACGCGTTATTTTTCAAAAGCTGTATTCTCTGTGCAAACAGAGCGGACAGCAGGGCGGTCTGCCCGAGCTGCGAAAAACTGCTTGACGAGGAAAGACTGAGATTTCCCGTAACGGACCTTAAAGTCGGCGGCGGACGGAAAATAAAATGCGCGTCTTTGTATAAATACGACTCGTACGGAGACATAATGACGAGACTTTTGTATTTTATAAAGCAGGAATACGATAAAGACGCGTTTGACTTTGCGGCAAAGAAGTTTTCTTATCCGCTTTCGTATTTGAATCTGCCCGAAAACACGGTGATAATCAACGTTCCGAGAAATGCCGAAAATTACGGAAAATACGGATTCGATCAATCCGCGGAGTTTGCCAAAAGGGCAAAATACTACTGCGGAAAGAAATTTATTTATTCAAATCTGTTAAAGCGGAAAAAGGGCGCGAAAGAGCAGAAAAAGCTTGACAGCGAAAACAGAAAAATAAACGTGCACGGGAAAATAGGAATAAAACGCATAAAACTCGCGTTTCTTACGCGAAAACTCAAAGCATTGAAGATAGATAAGCCTTTTATTGTAATTGCCGACGACATGATAACCACGGGAGCAAGCATTGCCGAATGCGAAAGCGTGATAAGAACCGCTTTTCCGTCGGCAGAAATCTTTGCGGCAAGTCTTGCGAGAAACGATTAACACTTATATCATAATCCGAAAGGAAAAGGTTGTATGACACCCAAAAAAACGCCTGAAATCAAAAAAACGAATTCAAAAAGCAGGGCAAATCAGACGGAAAAGAGCAGGGAAAACGAGAATCTGCGTCTGAAAGAGGAGATAAAAACGCTGAAAAAAGGCAGAAACGTTGAAAACACGTTTTCGTATAATTTCATGCCGTATATCATGTTTTTTCTCGGCGTTTTTGTCGCGATATGCTTTATAATACCCGACTATATGGGCTTTCTCGGAAAAGCCGCGGACGTTTTGCGCGGACTTCTTTCGGTCGGCGCACCGTTTATTTCGGTTTGCATGATACTTCATTCGTTTTTCTGGAAAAACGATATAAGGAACAATAAGCTCAATATAAAGTTCATTATTAACGCATTTTTCGTGCTTAATATATCGGCGATAATGCATCTGTTTTATATAAGCTCTGAAGGAGAGGGCGTAAAGAATACCTTTTTTGTCGGGGAGAATAACCTTTATCTGCTCGGACAGAATTACGTGGGCGGCGGCGTCATAGGCGGCGCGGTTGCGGGCTTTTTCCACGGCATTATGAATTTCGGCGCGTGGATAGTGCTTATGTTTTCGCTGGTTATTCTGACGTTTTCCGTTTTGAATATCACACCTGCGGATATGATAGCGTTTGTCGGCAATAAGTTTAAGGAATGGTCGTATAACGCAAAAATGCAGCGTAAACAGAGACTTCAGAAAGCGCTTTACGAGGAAAACGCGCACGAAAACGAAGCGGAAAATGCCGTGCAAGAGGAAAATGCGCCCGAAAAGCGTAAAAAACCGTATCTTCTCGGGCTTGACGAAAAAGAAAAGGACGAAAAGGAAAGCGAAAACGCCAAAGAAAAAGAGGAAGTTCCGATTGACGCCGGTAATGAGGAAAACGGCGAAATTTCCGAAATATCTTCCGACGCACTGAAAATGGCAACGGGCGATATGAGCGCCGCGGCAAACGCGGGCAAAATTTCTCCCGATAAGGATATTTTCAACGGGATAAAGGATAAAATAAAATTTTATAACAGCCCGCAGAGCGAGGAAAAAGCGGGCGGTAAAGAAATAAACCTTGCCGAAATTTTCACGGAAGACGCGGTAATTGCATCTGCGGGTGTTACCGCAAGCACGTCGGACGTGCTTCCCGACGGTTCAAAGCTTGACGGAGCGATCCGCGAAATAAATGCCGATAACGAATTTGAGGGCGAAAAAGAACCGATAAGCGTTCTGCGTAAGCCGTCCTACGCCGAAACCTATAAATTCCCGCCGATAAATTTCCTTAAAAAAGACCCGAATCCCGCAACGTTTCTCGTTACCGAGGAATTGAAGCAGACGTCGGTGAAACTTGTCGAAACGCTGGCAAATTTCGGCGTCAAAACAAAGATAACGAATATCTGCTGCGGACCTACCGTAACGAGATACGAGCTTCAGCCCGAAATAGGAGTCAGGGTAAAATCCATACAGAATCTTTCCGACGACATAGCTCTGCATCTTGCGGCGGCAGGCGTGAGAATCGAAGCGCCGATACCGGGAAAAGAAGCGGTAGGTATCGAGATACCGAATAAAAAGGTGTCGACGGTTTATATAAGAGACCTCATCGAAAACGAAAAATTCGAACAGCTCAAAAGTAAGCTTTCGGTTTGCTTAGGTATGGACGTTGCCGGAAGCCCCGTTTATATGGATATGGCGAAGATGCCACACCTGCTTATCGCGGGTGCTACGGGTATGGGCAAATCGGTGTGCTTAAACAGCTTTATCGTGAGCGTGCTTTATAAATCAAGACCGGACGAATGTAAACTCATACTTATTGACCCGAAAAAAGTGGAACTCGGCGTGTATAACGGAATACCGCATCTGCTCGTTCCGGTTGTAAGCGACCCGAAAAAAGCCGCAGGCTCGCTTTCCTGGGCGGTTATGGAAATGGAACGCAGATTCCGGCTTATAGAGGAAGTCGGAGTGAGGGACATCGACGGATATAACAATATAATAAAGAACGACCCCGAAAAAGAGACGCTGCCGAAAATACTTATTATCATTGACGAGCTTGCAGACCTCATGATGACGGCAAGAGACGCCGTCGAAACGTCGATATGCCGTATTGCGCAGAAGGCGAGAGCCGCGGGAATGCACCTCGTCATAGGAACGCAGAGACCGTCGGTCGACGTCATCACGGGACTTATAAAGGCAAACGTGCCGTCGAGAATAGCGTTTACCGTGGCGTCGCAGGTTGATTCGAGAACCATTATCGACACGTCGGGCGCCGAAAAACTGCTCGGACGCGGAGATATGCTTTACGCGCCCGTCGGAAGTATGAAACCGATGCGCGTTCAGGGCTCGTTTGTGAGCGAAGGCGAGATAGAGGAAATAATATCGTTCCTCAAGAGCGAGGGCGAAGCCGAATATGATAACGATATAATCGACAGCATCGACAGAGAAGCCGAGCGCTGTACCGATAAAAAGGGAAGAGCGGTGATAGAGGACGACGCAGCGGATTCGGAAGACAGAGACTCGATAATTGCGTCGGACGACGCAATACTTCCCGCAATAGAAATAGCTGTGGAAGCGAAAATGCTTTCAACGTCGCTGCTGCAAAGAAAACTTTCGCTCGGATATTCAAGAGCCGCAAGAATAGTCGATAAACTCGAAAAACTCGGCGTTGTAGGTCCGTTTGAGGGCTCAAAACCGAGAAAAGTGCTTATCACGAGAGAAGAATATCTTGAAATGAAAATGAATCAAGGCAAATAATATGCAAAAGAAAAGGTATCCGGATAAAGTTTTGAGAAACAGATACGTCATTGCCGCCTGCGCCGTGCTTTTTGCCGCGGTTATGGCGGTAAGCGTGTTCTTTGGAGTGCGCGATGACAATACGCAGAAACTGAAGGACAGTATAAAAGGCTTGTTCTGCGCACACTTTATCGACGTCGGGCAGGGGAACGCCTGCCTTTTGTCAAGCCCTGACGGAAAATTTATGCTTGTCGATACGGGCAATACGCAAAATGCAGGGTACCTTGTGAAGTATCTGAGAGATTTCGGTGTTGAAAAGATAGAATATCTTGTGATAACGCATCCGCACGAGGACCATTACGGCGGAGCAAGAGACGTGATAAGAAATTTTGAAGTCGAAAAACTGCTTATCTGTAAGGAGTTCAAGGATACGTATCCCTTTGACGTGCTGTCGTATCTCCTTGAGGACAGAAACGAAAAATCGGAAACGGTACTTGCCGGAATAAACGACGTTTATACCTTCGGAGACGCGGAGTTTGCGGTTATTTCACCCGAAAAGGTTGATTTTTATAACTATAACAATTCAAGCCTTGCAATAAAGATTTTGTATAAGGACACGTCGTTTCTGTTTACCGGAGACGCCGAAAAGAGTGCGGAATATAAAATGATAAAAAACGGATATAACCTCGAATCCGACGTGTTTTGCGCCGCGCATCACGGCTCGTCCTCGTCAAATTCCATAGGATTTCTGGAATGCGTAAACCCGAAGTTTATCGTGATAAGCTGTGCGGAAAATAACGATTACGGACATCCGCATAAGGAAAGCATGAAGAATTTTGAGAAAACGGGCGCAAAGATTCTTTTGACGTATGAAAGCGGAGATATTATTCTTGCGTCCGACGGCAAAGAGGTAAAACTGTTAAACGAGAAAAATAAAAGACAGGCTTAATTTTGCGTAAGATAAAATTTTCCAAGGCAGGTTCCGTCGGCAAAAAACTCCACGCATACGGAATTTTCACCGTCAAAGACGGCTTTGTACGACATGGTCGGTGAAACGCCGGCGTACACGGTAAAATCAACGTCTTCGGGCGCAAAAAATCTGACGTTTTCAAAATATAAAGCAAACGTATCTTTTTTTGCGGCGGTAACGGATGTAAAATTTTCAAACGCAAAATCAAACATGTTTTTGTGGTCGCGCCAGTCGTCGCGGTCGTTTAACGTTACCGCGATATATTCGCTGTTCCCGTCTGACGCGGCGGTAACCAGACACCTGCCTGCCGCCTTTGTGTAACCCGTTTTCACGCCGATGACGTCGGATCTTGATTTTAAGAGCCTGTTGTGATTTGAAAAATACCTTTTCGTCCCGTCGGGAAGAGAGGATATATAATTTTTTGTCGATACGATTTTACGGAAGACGTCGTTTTTCATCGCGGATTTTGTGATAAATGCAAGGTCGAGAGCGCTCGTGTAGTGATTTTCGGCGGAAAGCCCGTGCGGATTTGCAAAATTCGTGTCGTAAAGCTTAAGATTTTCCGCTTCTTTGTTCATAAGCTTTACAAAGTTTTCCTCGCTGCCCGAGCACGCAACGGCAAGCGCAAACGCCGCGTCGTTGCCCGATTCGAGCAAAAGCCCGTACAGCAGGTCTTTTACGGAGATTTTCTCTCCCTCTTTCAGATATATTGACGAGCCCTCGATAAGCGTCGCTTCTTTCGGCACCGTAACGACGTCGGAAAGAGACATTTTTGAAAGAACTGTTTTTGCCGTCATGATTTTGGTCGTGCTTGCCATGGGAAGACGCTCGGAGCCGTTTTTTTCGAATAAAACCGCGCCGCTTTTCAAGTCGATGAGGGCTGCGGAAAGGGCCGATACGGAAAGAGTCGGAATATTTGCGTTTTCATGGGAATTTCCGTAATACACGGGAGAAAAAACGTTTGACGGCAGGGCAGACGGTCGGGATTTTTCAGAAAATACAGTGTAAAGAGAAAGAATTGCCGATAAAACGAACAGAGAAAGAATAATAATCAGATTTTTCATAACGGAATTCCTTTCATATTTCTTGAAAAAATATATGAAAGGCGAAAAAAATATATTACATCAAAGAGTTCGGAGAAAATATGTACGAATATAATATCAGAAGAATTGCAAGCTATACGAGAAGGGCGCTTGACGACTATGAAATGATAAAGACGGGGGATAAAATCGCCGTCGGCGTTTCGGGAGGAAAGGATTCGGTAACGCTGCTCTGCGCCCTTGCGAATATAAGAAATTTTTACCCCGAAAAATTCGAAATCGAGGCGATAACCATGGACCCCGGCTTCTATAAGGCGGGGATGGGAGACGAAAAAGAGCAAAGGGAAAGCTTTGAAAAGATAGCGAAACTTTGCAGTGAACTGCAGGTCCATTTTACGCTTTTTGAAACGGATATCGCAAAAATAATATTCGATATAAGAAAAGAGAGCAACCCCTGTTCGCTGTGCGCAAGAATGAGAAGAGGCGCTCTGCACGAAAACGCAAAAAAACTCGGCTGTAATAAAATCGCGCTCGGACACCATTTCGACGACGCCGTCGAAACTTTTATGCTCAATCTGTTCAACGAGGGAAGAATAGGCTGTTTTTCGCCCGTAACGTATCTCGACAGACGGGATATAACGTTGATCCGCCCGCTCATTTACGCGCGCGAAAAAGATATAAAATACTTTATAAACCACTCGGACCTTCCGATTTTTTCGAGCCCGTGCCCCGAGGATAAGCATTCCGATAGGGAAGAAATGAAAATAATGTTAAAGGAACTCGAAAGAAAAAATAAGGGACTTAAATATAGGATTTTCGGCGCAATGCAGAGAGCGGGTGTCGACGGATATAAAATAAATAAACCGCCTTTTTCCGACAAAGACGGAGAATAAGTTAAAATAGGCGCCGGTATACTTTTTCCCGAAATTACATATAATAAAAGCACATAACCGTAATCGGAGGGAAAACTATGAACGGCGCAATTTCGGATGAAAATAAAGGAAAATTCCGCGAAACGCTCGAACGGTACTGTAACGTCATCGACGCGAATACAGCGTTAAATAAATATATATCGAACGGGAAAGTCTATTATGAATGTATGAATAAATATAAGTGCGAAAAGAACGGCGGATGCAGAAACGAAAAATTTTGTACGGAAAATAAAAAAAGCTGAAAGAGAAATACTCTTTCAGCTTTTTTGAACCTTTTAATTCGTGCCGGTCGAGCCGAAACCGCCGACGCCCCTTTTCGTGCCGTTCAGTTCGCCCGATTCGATAAAATCTGCGGCAAGGTAGGGAATAAATACAATCTGCGCAATTCTTTCGCCGCCCGATACGGTCTGCGAAACATTTGAAGAATTGTGAAGCGGCACCATGATTTCACCTCGGTAGTCGCTGTCGATGACGCCTACCTTGTTTGCGGGCGCAAGGCCTTTTTTCGTGGCAAGCCCGCTGCGCGCAAAAATAAAACCTCCGTATCCTTCTGGAATTTCAAGCGCAAGCCCCGTGTGAATGAGAACCGTCTGCCCCGGCTCAATTGCAACGTCGTCTCCCGGAAGCGCGTATAAATCGGCGCCCGCGGCAAAATCCGACGCATAGGTAGGAACTATTGCGTTTTTATCAAGTTTTTTCAATGAAATTTCTGCTTTTTTCATTTTTTCTCTCCGCAAAATTCGTATTCATTAAAATAATTATACAATAAATCAAAAAGTTAGTCAATAAAAAACAAACGGCGTTATCGGTTGATTTTTCGAAAAAAATATTGTATAATCAATATGAAAAAAGCGTATTGGGGGAATAATCCTTTGAAAATACTTCTGACGCACGAAGTGATGCCGGATAAACAAAACGGCGTGTCCATATCCATGGGAATACTGTCAAGAGAACTTAAAAAACTCGGACACGATATAAGAATACTCACATTGTCGGACAATACGAAAACATATAAAAAAGGAAATATCTACTGTCTTTCAAGCGTTCCCGCGTTTATATATCCCGGAATCCGCACAAGATTCAGAAAGAATAATAAATTTGTAAAAGAGCTTGTTGAGTGGGAGCCCGATATTATCCATACAAACAGCGAGTTTATGACCTTCAAAACGGCAAAACTCATATATAAAAAGTGTAAAAATAAACCCGTGTGGATTCATACTCTTCATACGGACTATCAGTATTACATAGGCCCGCTCGGCAAAATTCCGGCAATGAGATATAAATTCGTGCCGTGGTATCTGAACAGATGTATGATTTTCTCGGACGCGCTTATCGTGCCCACGAAAAAGACGTATAATTATATCGAAAACGGCAAATTTGCGGAAAAAATAAAGAAAAATATGGTGATTATCCCGACGGGAATAGATTTCGGGGAGCTCGGAAACGAAAACGCGGCATCTCCCGCGCAAACCAAAAAGGAACTCGGAATTCCGGAGGACGCAAAGGTCGTAATATTCTTAGGACGGGTGTCGAGCGAGAAAAATCTCGGCGAACTGCTTTCGTGCTTCGAAGAATACGTGAAAACGCACGAAAACACCTATATGCTCGTCGTCGGAGACGGCCCGTATAAAGAGACGCTGAAGAAAACAGTCCAAAAGGCGGGAATAAAAGACCGCGTAATCGTTCACGACGGCGTACCCCATACGCAGATAAGAAAATACTACGACGCAGCCGACGTTTTCGCAAGCGCGTCGGAGAGCGAAACGCAGGGACTTACGTTTTATGAGGCGATGTACTGTAATCTGCCCGTGCTCGCAAAGGACAGAGCCTGCCTTGAAGACGCCGTAACCGAAGGGGAAAACGGCGCGTTTTTCGACGGAATACAAAATTTTTCAGAGGCGCTCGACAGTATCATTGACGCAAAAAAACAAAACAAAAACACGCTTCCCGAATGCTTTGAAAGCGAGACCTTTGCAAAGGCCGTCGTAAATCTTTACGAAGAAATGCTCGAAAAGAAAAATAAAAAATAAAAAGGTTGTCGTAAGACAACCTTTTTTTTAAATAAGCCTTTCTTTTCTTTTTTTTGCACGCGCCCGCAAAAAGTATATAAGCGTTGCGATGAGAATTCCCAGAAGCGCACCCGCAACGTCGATAAGAACGTCGTCGAACGTCGCTCCGCGCCCTTCCACGAATAATTGATGCAATTCGTCGGAAGCCGAGTAAACAGCGCAGAACGCAAGCGAAACAAGAAACGTGATTGCGTTGTGCTTTGATAAAAACGCGGTGAGCGCGGCGCAGAAGAAAAAGCCGAGAAGCAAAAACAGAATAAAATGCGCGGCTTTTCTCACCATCGACGAAAACCTGAGCGGATGTATGCCGAACCAGCGCTTTTTCGGAATAATAAGCTTGTCAACAACCTCTTCTCCGAAAGTGCTTTCGGCGCGGTTGAGTATCTCTTCCGGCAGTTTTTCTTCGTTTGACGCCGAAGCTTTTACGCTATCGGAAGAATTATCGGTTTTCTGTCCGTCGTCGGCTTCATTTCCCGCTTTTTTCGCGTTTTCTCCGTGCAGATCAGGCTCAAGAAAGTTGATTATCGCATTTGTAAGCCTGTTGCTGAAATTGTTGGACTCATAGAGAGTCTGAGAAGAAAGAATATAAATGCAAATCATTGTCAGAACGGTAAGCACCGTAAAAATGCCTGCTCTTATTTTCATTTTGTTTCTCCCATAAAGCTGTATATAAAGATATTGTTTTCAAAATATGTAAATATATACGCTTTTGTCAAATATATAACAATTATAACATAAGTGGAAAACAATTTCAATATAAAAAAAGACCTGCGCCCCGCAGGTCTTTTTTTGTGTGTTTTTAATTATTCGGCTTCGTTTTCTTCCGAAGTTTCTCCGGCATCTTCGGGTTCTCCGTTTTCAGCGCCGTCTTCGGTGCTTGCCGGTTCTTCTTCGGATTCTTCCCCGGATTCTTCTTCCTGTTCATCCTCGTGGTCGTGGTCGTGTTCAAGCTCTTCAAGATACTGTTCAAGCGTCTGCTGAACGGGAATTATGCTGCTCGTGTCGAAAGTGCCGTCCTCGTTCTGAGCAAGAGTATAGTAGCTATTTACGATAACCTTGTCCTTGAAGTATTCAAGCGGCGAATAGTCTTCGATCTGATTTCCCGCAATGTTGAGCGATTCAAAGCCCTCATGGTTTCCGAGATCGGCAAGGCCCGCAACCTCCGTAAGTCCGCAGTAGGAAACGGTAAGGTCGGTAAGCTTTGAAAGTCCCGCAAATACGCTTGAATCGGTAAACGAAAGCGAGGATGCCTCGATGATTTTAGCGCCGGTGAAATACTTGATGTCGTCAAATAACTCGTTTTCACCCTTGTAGGATGCGGATTTGATGAATTTTGAAAGGTCGATCGAAGAGGTGTCCTCTCCGTTTTCGGCCTTCTGCATGTAATCGTTGTAGCCGTCGATAAAGCCCTCGTATCCGAGACCTATTGTATAAGTCTTTGCGGACGAGTCGTAAGCTATCGCTACGTATTCGGGCTTTGCGAGGTCCTCTTCTTTAATGAAAGCGGGAGCCTTGCCTATTGCCGACGAAAGCGCGGAAGCAAAGTTCTGGTTTTCAAGAAGAGAGGAAGTCGACGAATATTTGTCGAATAAAACGAAACAGATTGCAAGAGCGACTAAAACGATCGCCACAATCATAATGATAAACGAAGTCTTTTGTTTTTTCTGAACAGAGTTAACTTTTGCCATAATAGCCTCCATAAAAAGTTGTTTATGCAAGGATGCATATTTACGAATTATATTATAACACTATGTTCCCATAAATACAACTGTTTTTTTGAATTTTCGTAAAATTTATCAAATATGTAAGGAAAAAGCGCACTTTTATAAATATTGACATATTTTTTTGCAAATGATATAATCGTAAGTGAATAAAACAGGAGAAAAAGCCGGTATGAATATGTCAAAAGAGCAGGCAAGAGAGCGCATTTCGTACTTGTCGGAGCGGATAAATTATCACAGAAAAAAATATTATCTTGAAGACAGTCCCGAAATATCGGACTATGATTTCGATATGCTGCTCGAGGAACTCATTTCCCTCGAAAAAGAATATCCCGACCTCAAAAAGCCTGATTCTCCGAGCGAAAGGGTGGGCGGATACGTCGCCGAAAAATTTGAAAAGGTAAGACACGAGGTGCCGTTAAAAAGCTTAAACGACGTGTTTTCCTTTGAGGAACTCTTTTCGTATATCGATAAGACGAACGAAACGCTCGGACATAAGGCGAAATATGCGGTCGAATATAAAATCGACGGCCTTTCGGTATCCCTTGAATACCAAAACGGCATTTTCACAAGAGGCGCGACAAGAGGCGACGGAACGGTAGGCGAGGATATAACGTATAACCTCAAAACCGTAAAGAGCATACCGCTGTCGCTCCCGGAAAAAATACCGTACCTTTGCGTAAGGGGCGAAGTGTATATGCCTAAAGAGGCGTTCGCAAAACTCAACGCAAAGCGCGACGAAAACGGGGAAACGCCTTTTGCAAACCCGAGAAACGCGGCGGCAGGCTCCGTAAGACAGCTCGACAGTAAAATTGCGGCGTCAAGAGGACTTGAAATATTCGTTTTCAATATCCAGTCGGCGCTCGGTATTCCTGCGCTTACGTCTCACGCGCAGAGCCTCGATTATTTGAAAAAACTCGGCTTTTCGGTGTCGCCGTCGTACAACGTCTTTACCGAAAAAGAGGATATAAAAAACGAAATATTGAAATTCGGCGAAAACAGACCGAATCTTAAGTTCGATATAGACGGCGCGGTGCTTAAAATCGATAGCTTCGCCGAAAGGGAAATCGTCGGCGAGCTTCCGCACGCGCCGAAATGGGCGTCTGCGTTCAAATATCCGCCCGACGAGAAAAAGACGAAACTGCTGTCCATCGAGGTAAACGTCGGCAGAACGGGGGTTATAACGCCTTTTGCGGTGCTTGAGCCCGTAAATCTCGCAGGCTCGGTCGTAAGCAGGGCGACGCTGCATAATATTGATAACATACGCGCAAAGGATATACGCGTCGGAGATACCGTTTTCGTTCATAAAGCAGGGGATATAATACCCGAAATTGAAAAGGTGTCGCTTGAAGACAGAAATAATGATGCCGTTCCGTTTGAAATGCCCGAAAACTGCCCGTCGTGCGGCGAAAAGACAATAAGGGAAGAGGGAGAGGCGGCATACAGATGCGTAAATCCCGAATGTCCCGCGCAGCTTGCAAGAAGCCTTGAGCACTACGTTTCGAGGGACGCAATGGATATCGAGGGCTGCGGCGAAGCGCAGATAGCACAGCTTATTTCGGCGTCGCTCGTCAAAAGCGCGGCGGATCTGTATACGCTGAAAGCCGAAGATTTGCAGAAACTCGACAGAATGGGCGAAAAATCAAGCGAAAACCTTGTTAAAAGTATAGAAAATTCGAAAACGAGAGGCCTTGCAAGACTTCTGTACGGCCTCGGCATAAGACACGTCGGAAAACAGACCGCAAAAGCCCTCGCTGACCGCTTCGAAACGCTTGAAAACGTAATGGGCGCAAGTGCAGAAACGCTCACCGAAATAGACGATATAGGAAATATCGTAGCAGCAAGCATCTGCGATTATTTTTCACGTCCGGGCTCCGTTCATCTCTGCTCAAGACTGAAAGAATACGGAGTCGAAACGGAACAGAAGTCGACGAAAGTCAGCGACGCACTCTCGGGATACAGCTTCGTCATAACGGGTACTCTTGCGGGCATAAAAAGAGACGACGCCGCAAAGCTTATACAGGATAACGGCGGAAAAGTCGCGTCTTCCGTGTCCAAAAACACAAGCTTCCTTCTTTGCGGAACCGATGCGGGAAGCAAACTCGACAAGGCGCAGAAGCTCGGAATAAAAATCATAGGAATTGACGAACTTTATGAGATGATAAATAAATAATAATCCGAAATCAAAACAGAAGCGGACTGCCGAAAAGGGCGGTCCGCTTTTTGATTTGCAAAGCGAAGACGTTATCTTAACGCTATCTTAACACGGCACCCGGAATCTTAACGGCATTTTTATCCGCTTCATGCTATAATGAAAAAAAGATCCATTATTTAAGAGGTATAAAATGATTCAGAAAAATAACCGCAAAAGCATGACTTCGTTTCAGGTTATTATTGTAAGCTTTCTTGTTCTGATTTTGCTCGGAACAGTCCTTCTTATGCTGCCGATAGCGTCCCGAAGCAGAACCGCAACGTCTTTCCCGGACGCGATGTTTACGGCTGTTTCGGCGACCTGCGTTACGGGGCTTGTTGTAAAAGACACAAATTTATACTGGTCTTTGTTCGGACAGACGGTGATACTCATACTTATACAGATAGGAGGTATGGGAATTATTACCGTAGGACTTACGATTATGAGAATGTCGGGTAAAAAAATAGGACTCTGGCAGAGAAGCACCATGCAGGAGTCCATTTCCGCGCCGCAGGTCGGAGGAATCGTGCGTCTGACGGGATTTATCATAAAAACGGCGGTTACCGTGGAATTAACGGGCGCAATACTTCTTTTGCCCGTTTTTGTCAAGGATTTCGGCGTATTAAAAGGCATCTGGTATTCGCTTTTCCACAGTATTTCGGCATTTTGCAACGCGGGATTTGACCTTTTGGGAGTAAAGGGCGAGTTTTCCTCTTTTACATACTATGCGGACAACGTTTATTTGAACATAGTAATTATGCTTCTGATTATAACGGGCGGTATCGGCTTTCTTGTCTGGAATGACGTGGGAGTGCACGGATTTAAATTCAGAAAATATTCTTTGCAGAGCAAGGTCGTGCTGCTTACTTCGGTAATCCTTATCGTTTTGCCTGCGCTTTATTTCTTTTTCTGCGAATATAACGAAACGGGACTGCATGAAAGGGTGATAAGCTCGTTTTTCCAGTCGGTTACGACAAGAACGGCGGGCTTTAACACAAAGGACCTTTCAGCGATGGGAGAATCCGGCGCGGCAATTATGATAATCCTTATGCTGATAGGAGGTTCTCCCGGCTCAACGGCCGGAGGCATAAAAACGGCAACCTTTGCGGTGCTGTTTTTGTCGGCTCTTACGGTGTTCGGAAGAAAAAACGACGTGCAGGGCTTTAAGAGAAGAATACCGGATGAAACGGTACGCAACGCGGGCGCTGTGCTTTTTATATATCTTGTGCTGTTTCTTGCAAGCGGAATAATCATAAGCATAACGGAAGGTCTGCCGCTGCTGACCTGCCTGTTTGAAACGGGTTCGGCTATCGGCACGGTGGGATTGACTCTTGGAATTACAAGCAGCCTTTCAATATTTTCAAGGGCTAGTTTAATGATATTGATGTTTTTCGGCAGAGTAGGGGGATTGACGCTGATTTATGCGGCTTTTACTTCGGCGGAAGACAGAAATTCGCGGCTGCCGCTTGAAAAAATATCGGTAGGATAAGGAGAAAAATATGAAAACGGTTTTGATAATAGGTGTGGGACAGTTCGGAAGCCATATCGCAAAACGTATGGCGGAGCTGAAGTGCGAAGTTATGGCGGTGGATATTGAGGAAGAGCGTATAAATAAGATACTGCCGTACGTAACAAACGCGCGTATAGGGGACGGAACGAACGAGGAGTTCCTGCGCACTTTGGGAGTAGGAAATTACGACGTTTGCATAGTGGCGCTTGGACGACGTTTTCAGACGTCGCTTGAAACAACGTCGCTTTTAAAGGAACTTGGAGCGCAAAAGGTAGTATCCCGCGCAACAAATGACGTGCAGATGAAATTTCTGCTGAAAAACGGAGCGGACGAGGTCGTTTATCCGGAAAAACAAATGGCGCTGCGTATCGCCACGAAATATGCCTCCGACAGTATTCTTGACTTTATTCAGCTCGATAACAGTTATTCCATATACGAATTGAAGGTTCCGAAAGAATGGTACGGAAAGACCATATCTCAAATTGATATCCGGAAAAAGTTTAAAGTCAACATTCTGACTATCAGACGAAAAAGCGAAGTGTTTATTCCCGCACCGGATACGGTAATAATGAATGATGATATTGCTTTCGCGATAGGAGAAGTGGAAAATATTCAGAAATGTTTCAGAATTTAGGAGATGAGCGTATGAACGTATTTCTTATCGCCATATCCGTAACAGTTGTCTTGCTTCTTGGTTTTTACGTAATGAAAAGAGTTGATGATATGCTTGATAAAAGCGAAATGAAAACAGCCGCACTGCGCATAGGACTTGAATTTCCGGGTTTGGAAACGGTAATAGGAAAAGAAACGGAAATGCTGGCGGAAAAATGCCGGGACGTTGAAATATCGTACATAAGCGCAGAAAAAGAGATTCTGTACAAAGAACTTATAAAAGGGGAAATAGACGTTGCCGTAATCGGAAGTGCTCCCGACGGCAGAAATATTTCTCATCTGAGGAAACAAATTGCGGACGCTTCCGGTGTATACGGAAAAACCGGGCTGACGATTGTCGGAAAAGGTAACGGTAAATCGGTATATATTGCATGGAAATCGACAAAGTGTTCGGAAGTCTGCGGCAGTTTTATAAAACTGCTGAAAGAACCGAAAAGTATTGAACGTGGTACGCCCGGTGTGATATAATAATAAGGGTGAATAAAATGGAGGAAAAAAAGTTAAAAAAAGGCATAATATCTTCCGCGCTGAAGGATATGGGCATAAGCCTTTCGATATTGGCGGCGGCAACGCTTGCAGGATACGTGTTCAAAGCGTTCAGCCTTACCGACAGCGATATCATTATGCTGTATATTATTGCCGTTCTGGTGATATCCATAATCACCTCAAGAATGCAGTACTGCCTTATATCGTCCGTCATAGGCGTGGGCTTGTTCAATTACTTTTTTACATACCCCGAATTTTCTTTGTCGGCACACGACGCGGGATATCCGGTAACGTTTGTTACCATGTTCATAACGGCGTTTATCGCGGGCTCGCTTGCAAATAAACTGAAACGCAATATTCTGATTGCGGAGCAGAATGCAAAGGAAAAGGAAGAAGCGGCGCTTCTGGCGCAGAATGAACGGCTCAGGGCAAATATGCTGCGCTCCATTTCACACGATCTGAGGACTCCGCTGACTTCAATTTCCGGAAATGCCAGCACTTTGATTTCAAACAGCCTGACGCTTGACGAAGAGGCAAGACAGCAGATTTATTCCGATATTTATACCGAATCGATGTGGCTTATAGGGCTTGTGGAAAACCTGCTTTACGCAACAAGGATAGAAGACGGAAAAATGCAGCTTAACCGCTCTGTGGAGATACTTGACGATATCGTTCAGGAAGCCGTGAAGCACATTGATAGAACACACCAGAAAAGAATGATTTACATTGACACGCATGATGAAATCATCCCTGTATACGCGGACGCAAACCTTATCGTGCAGGTTATCGTCAATCTCCTTGATAATTCAATCAAATATACGGAGGATGACAGCGTAATCAGAATAAGCGTGCGTAAAGAAGGCGACACGGCGGTTGTATCGGTTGCGGATAACGGCACGGGAATACCGCAGACGGAAAAGGAGAAAGTGTTCGATATGTTCTATACGGGAGGAAACCGCTCTTCTGACAGCCGGAGAAGTTTAGGGCTGGGACTTACTCTTTGCAAATCCATCATTAATTCGCACGGCGGAACAATAAGTATAGGCGATAACGAGCCGTCCGGCACGGTTGTGAGCTTTACTCTGCCGATAGGAGATGTAAAAATACATGAATGAATGTCTTGTTTTGGTGGTTGAGGACGATAAGCCGATAAGAAACCTTATCACGACTACTTTGAAAATGAACGATTACAGATATATCACCGCAAGCAAAGGCAACGAAGCGATTATGCTGAACGCATCGAATAAGCCGGATATAATAATACTTGATCTCGGACTTCCCGATATTGACGGAGTTGACGTAATCGAGCATATAAGAACGTGGAGCGACGTTCCCATAATAATAGTAAGCGCAAGAAGCGAGGATCAGGATAAGATAACGGCGCTTGACAGAGGGGCGGACGATTACCTGACGAAACCCTTTTCGGTTGAAGAACTGCTGGCGAGACTGAGAGTTATACAGAGACGGCACATGAAATCGGAAAATAATTCGATTACGGAATTCGTAAACGAAAGACTTCGCATTGATTACGTGTCTGGCTGCGTTTATCTCAATGAGAACGAACTTCACTTGACGCCGATTGAATATAAGCTGCTCTGCCTGCTTGCAAGAAACGTCGGCAAGGTGCTGACGCATAAATATATAATCCAGAACGTGTGGGGAAGCGCCACCGAAACGAGCGAGGCTTCACTGCGCGTTTTTATGGCAACTTTAAGAAAAAAACTCGACGACAGCCGTCAGCCGCTTATTCAGACGCATATCGGCATAGGCTACAGGATGATGAAACTTTGATAAAATATAAAAAAGAGTCGGATACAAACGTATCCGACTCTTTTTTTATATAAATTACTGATTTTTGAGCTTTGCCGCGTCTTTCATGCGCTGAACGTTTGAAAGAACGGCTTTTCTTAATCTTATAGACTTCGGGGTAACCTCGATAAGCTCGTCGTTGTTGATGTATTCTATCGCTTCTTCAAGACTGAAGATAACGGGGGTAACAAGCCTCAGGGCTTCGTCCGCGCCCGCGCTTCTTATAGCGGTTAAGTGCTTCTTTTTGCATACGTTTACGCAAATGTCGTCTGTTTTCGGGGATTCGCCCACAATCTGTCCCTCGTAAATGTCCTGGGAGGGAACGACAAACATTATGCCGCGCTCCTGCGCGTTGAAAATGCCGTACGTGGTCGTCTTACCCGTCTCGTAAGCGATGAGCGAGCCCGTGGTGCGCTTCGGAATCTCACCCTTGAACGGAGTGTAGCCTATGAAAAGCGAGTTTATGATGCCCTCACCGCGTGTGTCGGTGAGAAACTCGTTTCTGTAACCGAAAAGACCTCTCGTAGGAATTTCAAAAACGAGATTCATTCTGTCGCCGCGGGGTGTCATGTCCTTCATTTCGCCTTTTCTCGCGCCGAGCTTTTCGATAACCGAGCCCACGTATTCCTGCGGAACCTCGCACGTAACTTCTTCAAGCGGCTCGCACTTTACACCGTCAATTTCCTTGTATAAAACTCTCGGGGCGCTTACCTGAAATTCGTAGCCCTCTCTGCGCATCGTTTCAATGAGTATGGAAAGATGCATTTCGCCTCTGCCCATAACCCTGAAATTGTCGCTGGAGGTGCCGTCCTCCACCTTTAAAGATACGTCCTTTAAAAGCTCTCTGTAAAGACGGTCGCGCAGATGCCTCGACGTGCAGAATTTTCCTTCCGTGCCCGCAAAAGGCGAGTCGTTTACCGAAAACGTCATTTCAAGCGTCGGCTCTGAGATTTTAACGAACGGCAGAGGCTCGGGGTGCTCAACGTCGCAAACCGTGTCTCCTATCGTGATGTTTTCGATACCGGAAATGCATACTATTTCGCCCGCGTCCGCGCTTTCCACGCTGTCCTTCGTAAGACCGTCTATCGTGAAAAGGTTCGCAACTTTCGCACGGTAAGGCTCGTGCAGACCGTGATGGTCGCAGATTATTACTTCCTGATTCTTTTTGAGCGTGCCTCTTTCGATTTTTCCCGTAGCGATTCTTCCCACGTAGTTGTCGTAGTCAATCGACGAAACAAGCATCTGGGACGGACCGTCAACGTCGACGTCGGGGGCGGGAATATGGCTTATTATCGTCTCGAAAAGCGCTTCGAGATTGGTTTCGGTGCCCTCGGGGGATAGTGACGCCGTGCCGTTTCTGCCGGAGCAGAAAACAACGGGACTGTCAAGCTGCTCGTCCGTCGCGTCGAGGGATATGAGAAGCTCGAGCACTTCGTCGACGACTTCGTTTACTCTTGCGCCGGGACGGTCGATTTTGTTGACAACGACGACAACCTTGTGTCCGAGCTCAAGCGCCTTGGAAAGAACGAAACGCGTCTGAGGCATGGTGCCCTCGAAAGCGTCCACAAGAAGTAGAACTCCGTCAACCATTTTGAGAATTCTTTCGACTTCTCCGCCGAAATCGGCGTGTCCGGGAGTGTCAACGACGTTGATTTTGATTCCCTTGTAGATGAGAGACGTGTTTTTCGCAAGAATCGTTATTCCGCGCTCTCTTTCAATGTCGTTGTTGTCCATTACTCTTTCGGCAACGACCTGGTTTTCCCTGAACGTGCCGCTCTGCTTCAACATTTCGTCGACGAGCGTCGTTTTTCCGTGGTCGACGTGCGCGACGATTGCGATATTTCTTAAATCGTTTCTTATCATATTATAAATCACCCGTAAAATATTTTACAAATTGTTATTTTATCATAAAAATCGCAAAAACAAAACGGTTTTCGAGAGAATTTACCATAAAATTAAATTTTGTTTACAAAATGTATAAAATCAAGGCATACAGACCTGTAAAACAAAAAAGACCGTATGAATCATACGGTCTTTTGACTGAAAAAATCTTATTTGCCGCTCGTGGTTTTGAGCATAACGTCGTGGTAACCGCCCTCGACAATGCTCGTTGCGGAAACGAGCGTGATTTTCGCTTTTTTCTGAAGGTCGGGAATGTTCGTAACGCCGAAGTCGCACATGGTGCTCTTCACCTTGTAAAGACTTTTGGCAACGTTGTCGCGCAGATTTCCCGCATACGTAACGTATGAGTCGACGCCTTCCTCAAACGAAAGCCCCGTTTTTCCGCCGAGGTCGTATCTCTGCCAGTTTCTCGCACGGTTTGAGCCCTCTCCCCAGTATTCCTTGACGTAGGTGCCGTTTATGTTGAGCTTTGACGTGGGACTCTCGTCGAATCTTGCAAAATATCTGCCGAGCATCATGAAATCCGCGCCCATCGCAAGCGCAAGCGTCATGTGGTAGTCGTGGACTATGCCGCCGTCCGAACATACGGGAATGTAAACGCCGGTCTTTTCATAGTATTCGTTTCTCGCCTCAACCACGTCGATAAGAGCCGTCGCCTGACCTCTGCCTATGCCTTTCTGCTCGCGCGTGATGCATATCGAGCCGCCGCCTATGCCGACCTTGATGAAGTCCGCTCCCGCTTCCGCAAGGAACATAAAGCCTTCTCTGTCGACAACGTTGCCTGCTCCGACCTTGACCGAGTCGCCGTAATTCTTTCTTATGTATTCAAGCGTCTTTTTTTGCCAGCATGAATAGCCCTCCGACGAGTCTATGCACAAAACGTCGGCGCCCGCCTCGATAAGCGCGGGAACTCTTTTTTCGTAGTCGAGCGTGTTGATGCCCGCGCCTACGACGTACCTTTTCTGAGAGTCGAGAAGCTCTTTCGGGTTGTCCTTGTGCTCCGAATAGTCTTTTCTGAATACGAGATATTTGAGATTTGCATTTTCGTCGATGATGGGAAGCGAATTGAGTTTGTTTTCCCAGATTATGTCGTTCGCTTCTTTGAGGGAGGTGCCGAGGGGAGCCGTAATAAGCTTGTCAAACGGCGTCATGAATTCTTTTACAAGCGTGTCGGGCGACATTCTGCTTACGCGGTAATCGCGGCTCGTAACTATGCCGAGAAGTTTGCCGTCGTGCTTTCCGTTGTCGGTAACCGCAAGCGTGTTGTGCCCCGTGGCGGACACGATTTCAACGACGTCCGACAGCGTGTTTTCGGGGGTAACGTTTGAATCGCTCACAACAAAGCCCGCCTTGTACGCTTTTACCTTTGCAACCATAGCCGCCTCGTCCTCAACCGACTGAGAACAGTAAATAAACGAAATACCGCCTTCTCTTGCAAGGGCGATCGCCATGGTGTCGTTGGAAACCGACTGCATGATTGCGGATACAAGCGGAATGCTCAGCTTTATCGCCGATTCCTCGCCTTTTTTGAATTTCACGAGGGGCGTTTCGAGGGAAACGTTTGCGGGAATACAGTCTTCAGAAGTGTATCCCGGAACAAGAAGATACTCACTGAAAGTGTGAGAAGGTTCCTTAAAATAATGTGCCATTTTTATTCTCCTCATTTCTGTTTTGCGACAATAATCACTTTTTCTTATTTTAACGCTATTACCGCGCTAAGTCAAGATTTATTTGAAAAATGATAAACCCGTTATAATAAATTTTACGCTTTTTTCTCAAAACGCCGCGCATTTTTGTAAAAATTCTGTAAACGACGTTGACTTTGTCCGTTTTTGTGCTATAATTGTTCTTGCTTTTGAGAATGATTCTCATTATTAAAATGAAACAGAGAGAAAAGATGAAAAAAATAGGATTTGCAGCGCTTGCGGTATGCATACTTCTGATATTATCGGGGTGCGAAAGAAAAGAAGAAGTAAATAATGACGGAATAGACGTTGTGTGCACGTTTTATCCGCAGTATAGCTGGGTGAAGAACCTGACGAAAGATACCGGCGCGGACGTGATTCTGCTGCAAAAGGGCGGCACCGATTTTCACAGTTTTCAGCCGACGTTTGAGGACGCGCGTAAAATAAATACTTGCGACCTTCTCGTCTGTATCGGCGGAGAGTCGGACGAGTGGGCAAAAGAGGCGGCGGAAAACGGCGGAAATGAAAACATCGTTTCGGTTATGAATGAGATTTCGGATTACGTTATAGACGAAAACGTATCTGACGGCATGGAGCATAAGGAAAGCGAAAAGGAGAAGGACGAGCACGTATTTCTGTCCGTAAAAAACGCATCAAGAGCGTGCCGCATTATTGCTGAAAAGCTGTGCGAAGTCGATGAAAAAAACGAGGATAAATATAAGGAAAATCTGAGCGAATATCTTAAAAAACTTGAAGAAATCGACAAAGCTTTTGAAGAAGCGGTAAAAAACGCAAAAAGAAAGGCGTTCGTTATGCCAGACAGATACCCGTTCGCGTATCTTGCAAGGGACTACGGACTTGCGTGCTTCGCCGCGTTTGCGGGCTGCTCGTCGGAAACCGACGCAAGCTTCGAAACCGTCGTGTTCCTTTCCGAAAAAGTAAGGGAGCTTGACGTAAAATACGTCGCGGTAACCGAAAACGGCGACGGGAAAACGGCAGAAAGCGTAATAGAAGCATCGGGAAAGGACGGAGTCCGGACGGTGATCTTGAATTCGATGCAGTCATTGCCGGAAGAGAAAATCGAAAATACAGAATATACCGATATAATGCTTGAAAATCTGGAAGCGTTAAAACTTCTTTTAAGTTAGACGGAGGAAAACATGCCTTTTATAAAATGTGAAAATCTGCGCCTCGGATACGACGGGAATCCCGTCGTGCAGGACCTTTCGTTTGAAATCGAAAGCGGGGACTATCTTTGCATACTCGGCGACAACGGAACGGGGAAAAGCACGCTGATAAAGGTCCTGACGGGGCTTGAAAAGCCCCTGTCCGGGGCGCTGTTAACCGAATGTGCGCCTTCCGAAATAGGATATCTTCCTCAGCAGACGGATTATCAGAGGGATTTTCCCGCAACCGTAAAAGAAATAGTCCTTTCGGGACGGCTCGGCAGAAAAAAACTGTTTTGCTTTTATAACGCAAACGATAAAAAAGCGGCAATGGAAAATATGAAAAAACTCGGTGTTGAGGAGCTTGAAAACAGGTCTTATAAAGAGCTTTCGGGCGGACAGAAGCAAAGGGTGCTGCTTGCAAGAGCGCTTTGCGCGGCAAATAAAGCGATAGTTCTCGACGAGCCCGCGTCGGGACTCGACAGCACGTCGTCGGAGGAGATGTACGAAATACTGTATAAGCTCAATAAAGACGAAAAAATGACGGTGATTATGGTAAGCCACGACGAAAAAAAATCGAGGGGATACGCAAATAAAGTGCTTCACCTCGGAAAAAGACAGTTTTTCGGCACGTGGGAAGAATACGACGTCTTTGCACGCACGGAAAGGTAATTGTTATGGAAAGCCTGATGAACTATTTTTCATACCCGTTTGTAAGATACGCTTTTGCGGTGGGACTTCTCATTGCGTTCTGCGCGTCGCTCTTAGGCGTCGTTCTCGTGCTTAAAAGGTTCTCGTTTCTCGGCGACGGACTTTCGCATTTCGCGTTCGGAATAATCGCGCTTGCGTCGGTGCTTAAACTTACTGATAATCTGCTTTTGGTCCTGCCGTGTACCGTCGCGTGCGCGGTGATACTTCTTATGTCGGGACAAAAGGCGAAAATAAAGGGAGACGCGGCGGTCGCCGTAATATCCATGTCTGCGCTTGCGCTCGGATACCTTATACTCAACGTCTTCGGGACGTCGTCAAACGTGTCGGGCGACGTTTGCAGCACGCTTTTCGGTTCGTCGGCTCTGCTGACGCTCAAAATGAGCGACGTTGTAATCTGCGCCGTTCTTTGCGCTTGCGCGCTTGCGGTGTTTGTTCTGTTTTATATCAGGATTTTTTCGGTTACATTCGATGAAAATTTTGCGGGCGCGACGGGTGTGAACGTAAAGGCAAGCAATTTTGTTACAGCCGTGATTGCCGCCGTTATAATAGTGCTTGCAATGAATCTTGCGGGCTCGCTTCTCGCGTCGGCGCTCATAGTTTTTCCCGCACTTTCGGCAATGAGAATTTGCAAGAGCTTCAAAGGCGTAACGGTCGTTTCCGCTGTGATTTCCGTTATCGGAACGGCGGCGGGACTGCTGCTTTCCATGCTGTTTTCAACGCCTGCGGGCGCAACGATAGCGTCGGTATACGTGGCGGTTTTCGTAATTTTCACACTTGCGGGGGCGCTCGTTAAATCGTAAAGTATTCGGAATATAAAAAAATGAATGCGAATATATTGTACCATGAAAACGTATGGGAGAGGTACAATATGTTCGTATTTTCATTAAAAGCGTCAAAATTAAAAATATTTTTTACGATAACGCTCTGCGCTCTTGCGGCCGCGGCGGCGTTTATGTTTATTCCCGATTACGAAAAGACAGTCAGGGTAAACGGAATGCGCTACGATAAAAAAATAAGCTTCGACGGGATAAAAAGCGAGGAGGACGTAAGAAAATTCGCGCAAAATCTCGGCTACTTAGTTGAGGAGCCGAAAGAGGCCGAAGAAGTAAAAATACCCATGAAATTCGATACGGTAATGCAGAAATACAACGATTTGCAGAAAAGCGAAGGCTTCAATCTCGAAAAATATAAGAATAAAACCGTAACGAGATATACCTACAGCGTTAAGGGGCTTCCCGACAATATGACGCTGCCGGCAGACGAGGTGCTGCTTACGGTTATCGTCTGCAAGGACAAAATAATCGGCGGGGACCTCTATTTTACCGGCGAAAATTCGCGCGTTCAGGCGTTTTTGAAATAAAACTTGAAAATTTCCCGTGTATAAGGTATACTGTTGATGTAAAACGTGCGTAAGGCGGGATGTTTGTGAAATATCGGAAAATATTTGCGGCGGTTTTACTTGTCTTGACTGCCGCATGCTTTGTTTCCTGCAAAAAAAATAACGATGAGCTTGTCGGAAAATGGATGTGCGATATGTACGGCTCGGTTCAGATTATAGAATTTACTTCCGACGGGAAATTCATTGATTATTCAACCTCGTCGGAAAACAGATACAGAATAAAAGACGAAGAAATCGAAATTTACGTCGAAGGCGAAGAAGACAGCACGGTTTCGGTAACGTTTTCGGTTGACGAAAATACGCTGAAACTCGGAGGAGCGGAGTACGAAAGAGTATTCGCGAAGTAAAAAGGACGGGAAAGCGAAAATGAAGAAGGTTACAGCATATACCGACGGCTCTTGCCGGGGAAACCCCGGCAAAGGCGGCTGGGGAGCAATTCTCATATATGCCGGCAGAGAAAAGGAGTTTTCGGGCGGAGAAAAACAGACGACGAATAACAAAATGGAGCTCACCGCCGCCATAGAAGCGCTCAAAGCGCTTAAAGAGCCGTGCGAGGTAAAACTTTATTCCGATTCGAAATATATGACCGACGCGATAAATAAGGGCTGGGTGTATTCCTGGCGGGAAAACGGCTGGAAAAAAGCCGATAAAAAGCCTGCGCTCAACGTCGAACTGTGGGAGGAACTGCTGAACCTTATGGAAACCCATAAGGTTGAGTTTATATGGGTAAAAGGGCATAACGGAACGGAATATAACGAAAGATGCGATAAGCTTGCGACGGCGTTTGCCGACAGCATGGAATAAAATTAAAAAATCTCTTGACAAAAATAAACATCTTTGCTATAATACAATGTACATATTATTAAATGCGTTTGAGCGAAAAGAGTAACGCCGCCAAAGCATAAAGAGAGTCGCCGGAAGGTGCAAGGCGATTGTTATTAACGGCGCGAAGTACACTTCGCAAGCGGTGCATTAAAGGTGCAACGGGCGCGACCGTTATATCGCGGGAAGCAAAGATTATGCTTTCAGAGGTTGTTTCCGTGAGGAAGCAATAAAGCAGAGTGGTAACACGATATTTCGTCCCTGCGTCATGATTTTTGGCGCAGGGAATTTTTATAATAACAATAATTACCGCGACGATATCAAATTTTTCGGAATATATCGGGCAAGATATTAATGAAAGAAATTAAGGTATTGCCCCTTATAAATAAATTAAGAAACAGAAATTTCAGGAGGAAGAAAATGAAAAAGGTCGTTTCAATTTTACTCGCAGCTCTTATGGTTGCAGCAGTGTGCATGTCGCTTACGGCATGTGAAAGCAAAAAAGACACGTTTACGGTAGGCGTATGCCAGCTCGTTCCGCACGCAGCTCTTGACGCAGCAACGCAGGGATTCGAAGACGCGCTCAAAGAAAAATTCGGCGATAAGGTAACCGTTGACAAACAGAACGCCGCAGGCGATTCCAACGTATGCTCGACGATAGTAAACAGCTTCGTATCGAAGAACGTTGATCTCATCATGGCAAACGCGACACCCGCACTTCAGGCAGCCGCAAGCGCAACAACAACAATTCCGGTTCTCGGCACTTCGATAACCGAATACGGCGTTGCACTCAACCTCGAAAACTTCAACGGCGTTGTAGGAAGCAACATCTCCGGAACGAGCGACCTTGCTCCTCTTTCGGAACAGGCGCAGATGGTAATCGATTTGTTCCCCGAAGCAAAGAAAGTAGGACTTTTGTACTGCTCGGCAGAACCCAACTCGACGTACCAGGTAAACGTTGTTAAGGAAATACTTGAAGGCAAAGGCCTTACAT
>JAEESG010000078.1 GCA_016286245.1 Clostridiales bacterium
TTCCGTTTATCCTTTCGTTTTCCGAGCACCAAACGCAGAATTACTTCAAAAATTTATGGAAAACGACGTGTTAGAAAAATCCGCCCTGAAAAGCGCGGATTTTTCTATTATTCCAATATATTTTCCTTTTCAAGCTTTTCCACAAAAGCGTATACGTCTTTTTTTGCTATTTCGGGGGAAACGTCGTACTCTTTAAGCAGTCTTTCGGCGAGTTTGTCTTTACTCTCGCATCCTTTTTGCAGTTCCTCCCACAAAAAAACGCCCGTGGAGTTCAAGGTTATCATTCCGTTGAATTCCAAAGCAGCTTTTCCCGTTGCAATAACTACGTTTGCGTCCGAAACCTTTCTTAATACAAAGCCTTCTTTTATTTTCATATATTTACTCCGATTTCCTTTACAGATTATCCGAAAATGCTGTTTCCGTTACAGTCCACCGCGCAGATAAGCGGAAAGTTCTCTACCGTGAGTTTTTTGACCGACTCACAGCCCAAATCTTCAAACGCGATTACTTCCATCTTCTTTACCGACATTGCGGCAAGCGCTCCCGCACCGCCTACAGCGCACAGATACAGTCCTTTATGTTTTTTTATCGCCTCGACCGCTTCCTTTGACCTCGGCCCCTTGCCTATCGTCGCAAGAAGTCCGTTTTCAGCAAAAAGCGGCACGTATACGTCCATTCTCGAAGACGTTGTGGGTCCGCAAGAGCCTATCGGCATTCCGGGCCTTTCGGGAGTGGGTCCTGCGTAATAAATGACCGCCCCGTTCATATCGAACGGCAGTTTTTCTTTATTTTCAATCAGCTTCTTTATCCGTTTATGCGCCGCGTCGCGCGCGGTATAAACCGTGCCCGAAAGAAAAACCTCGTCCCGAGCTTTGATATAATCTGCTTTTTCTCTTAATTCCGAGGTATCAACGTAGAAAGTTGCCATTTGCAGTATACCCCGATTACGATTTTTTATCCTTATCCATGGATTCGTTGACGGACGAGAAGAAATTGTCGACTTTTGCCTTATGTTCTTTGAATATTTCGGCAAGTTCATCTCTGCGTTTGTAAAGATATTTCACTTTTTTGATATTTTCGTTAAGCATTTCATCGGACTTTTCAAGAATTGCGTCCGCTTCCTCTTTTGCTCTGTTTTTTGCGTCGGAAATTATTTCGGCGGACTTATCGGTGGCTTCGCTTACAAGCTCAGACGCCTTTCTTCTTGCTTCCGAAAGAATATTGTTCACGTCTGCGACAATCGACGCGTATTCCTTTGAGTTTTCCTCAAGAGCTTCGCTTTTTATCTTTTCCTGCTCGCATACCGCTTTCAGGGCTTCGTTTTCTTTTTTAAGCTCTGATATTTTTTCTTCCTGCGAAACGATTGCTTCCCTCTGATTTTCGTTATCTTCGGTAATTCTTGCAAGTTCTTCCTTAAGCTCTTCGATTTCTTTTTCTTTATACTCCACGCTTAAAAGTTCTTCTTCTTTTTCCGCAAGCATTTTCTTCAGTTTTTCCGTTTCGGAATTCAGATCATCGATTTTTTCCTGATTTTCCTTGTTCGTCTTTTTCATTACGTTATCAAGGACTTCGATATACGCAAGCACCTCGCCCGGGTCATATCCTCTGAAAACCATAGAAAACAATTTTTCGTTTTTACCCATGTCTTTTTCCTTTCGCTTTACAAGTTTACATCATATACCGAGTATATTGTATCATATAAAAAAAATAATTGCAAATTTTTTTAATTAATTAATTATTGTAACCGCACGCCGTTTGTGGTATAATAAAATCAACGGACAAAGGGGGTATATTTTTGTTCAAACTTGTGTCTCCGTACAAGCCTACCGGCGATCAGCCGCAGGCTATCGAAAAAATCAGCAGCGGTATAAATTCGGGTATGAAATATCAGGTGCTGAAAGGCGTTACCGGCTCGGGTAAAACGTTTACCATGGCGAACATCATTGCTTCCGTAAACCGCCCGACGCTTGTTCTTGCCCACAACAAAACACTTGCGGCCCAGCTTTGCGGAGAATTCAAGGAGTTCTTCCCCGAAAATGCCGTTGAATTTTTCGTGTCCTACTACGATTATTATCAGCCCGAGGCATACATCCCCGGAAAAGACGTATACATCGAAAAGGATTCCTCCATAAACGACGACATAGACAAGCTGCGCCACAGTGCGACAACTTCCCTTTTCGAGCGCCGCGACGTAATTATTGTTTCCTCGGTTTCCTGCATTTACACGCTCGGCGACCCCGAAGAATACAAAAATATGGTGGTTTCCGCATATCCGGGACTTGCCGTGTCGAGAGAGCAGTTTATTTTATCTCTTGTGAGAATTCAATACGAGCGCAACGACCTCGTTCTTGAAAGAAACAAGTTCAGGGTACACGGCGATACAATAGAAATTCTTCCCTCAAACAGCAACGACAAGGCTATACGCGTGGAGTTCTTCGGCGACGAAATCGACAGCGTATCCGAAATAAACATTGTTACGGGCAGTGTTATCCACAAGCTTTCAAAGGCGGTAATATACCCCGCCACGCACTACGTTACCTCTCTTGAAAAGCGGCAGCGCGCCATTGACGAGATTCTTTCGGAGATGGAAGAAAGAGTCGCCTTTTTCAAGTCTCAGAACAGATTTATAGAAGCTCAGAGAATTGAGGAAAGAACGAGATACGACATGGAAATGTTGTCCGAAATCGGCTACTGTTCGGGTGTTGAAAACTATTCCCGGATTCTGTCGGGCAGACCTGCGGGAAGTTCACCGTACACTTTACTGGATTATTTTCCGAAAGATTTTCTCTTATTCGTCGACGAGTCCCACGTTACGCTTCCGCAGGTACGGGGAATGAGCGGCGGAGACAGGGCGAGAAAAAAGAATCTCATCGATTACGGTTTCAGGCTCCCCTCTGCTTACGACAACAGACCTCTGTTTTTTGACGAATTCAATGACAGAATAAATCAGGCGGTATTTGTGAGCGCAACGCCTCAGGAATACGAAAAGAGCATCTCATCGCAGATTGTCGAACAGATTATAAGGCCTACCGGACTTGTCGACCCGGAAGTTGAGGTCCGCCCAGTCGCCTACCAGATTGACGACCTTATAGGCGAAATCAATCTTCGCGTAGAAAAGAACGAGAGGGTTCTCGTTACGACGCTTACAAAGAAGATGGCGGAGGATCTCACCGAATATCTCAGCAATTACGGCATAAAGTGCAGATACATGCACTTTTCGATAGACACGATAGAGAGAATGGAGCTGCTGCGCGACCTGAGGCTTGGCGTATTTGACGTTCTTATAGGCATAAACCTTTTAAGAGAGGGTCTTGACCTGCCGGAAGTATCGCTTGTCGCTATACTCGACGCCGACAAGGAGGGCTTTCTGCGAAGCGAAACCTCCCTTATCCAGACTATAGGACGCGCCGCGAGAAACGCGTCCGGAAAGGTCATCATGTATGCCGACGCAATAACCGATTCGATGAAAAACGCGATTGACGAGACAAAGCGCCGCAGGGATATTCAGACCGAATACAACAGAAAGCACGGAATTATCCCGCAAACCGTAAAAAAAGACGTTCACGACATTATCGACCTTTCGATAAAGGAAAAAGGAAACGACAAAAGAAAAATGTCGCCAAAGCAGACGGAGCGCGTAATCGCGGAGCTTACCGAGCAGATGAAGAGCGCCGCGTCCTCTCTTAATTTCGAGCTTGCGGCGGCTTTGAGGGACAAGATAATAAAGCTCAAAAAAAGCAAATAGTATATTGAATTGTATGTGTTTATATGTTAATATATTATTGTAAATATTATTTTTGAAAGGAATCAGCAAATGAAAGCAAGATTACCGAAAGGCATGGGCGGTATGGGCGGCCCTCAGAACATGCAGGCAATGCTCAAGCAGGCTCAGAAAATGCAGGAAGACATGCAGCTTATTCAGGAAAAGCTCGACGAGGAAGTTCATGAGATTTCAGCAGGCGGCAGTGCGGTTACCGTAAAAATCAAGGGCACCAAGGAAATCCTTGAAATCAAAATTGCAAACGACATAGTCGACCCGGACGACGTGGAAACACTTGAAGACTTACTCGTTGCGGCCGTAAACGAGGCTGTAAAAACCGTGGAAAAGCACAACCGGGAGGAATTGAGCAAGGTTACGTCAGGGCTCGGCATGCCGGGAGGTTTATTATGATTAAGGTTAAAATACTCGAGCACACACCAAATCCCGACAGAGTTATCGCCGCCGCGGCAAAGCTCTGCTATTCTTCCGTGGGCGTTGACGACATTCTCGAAAAAATGACTCCCGAAAAAACGGAGAGCTTTATAAACATGCTTATGGGTCTCGGACACGAAAGCCCCGTGGAGCACGTAACGTTTACGTTTGCGATAGAGGGCGTTTCGCGCTCGCTGCTTGCTCAGCTCACGCGCCACAGAATCGCCTCCTACAGCGTGCAGAGTCAGAGATATGTATCAAAAGAGAATTTTGAATACATAATGCCGCCCGAAATTGAAAAAATTCCAGAGGCAAAGGAACTTTTCATTCAGGCAATGGAAAACGACCGCGAAACGTACAGAAAATTGAACGAAATACTGTGCGCCGCGCACGAAAAAACCTTTATTGCCGAGGGACAGGATGCGAAAACCGCAAGCAAAAACGCGCAGAAAAAGGCGAACGAGGATTCCCGCTACGTGCTTTCAAACGCATGCGACACAAAGATTGTAATGACCATGAACGTGCGCTCGCTTTACCACTTTTTCAATCTTCGCTGCTGCAACCGTGCGCAGTGGGAAATTCAGGCTCTCGCAACGGAAATGCTGCGTCTCGTCAAAAACATAGCCCCGGTTCTCTTCAAGAACGCGGGGCCCGAATGCGTTTGCGGCAAATGCCCCGAGGGCGCGATGTCATGCGGAAAAGCGGCGTATATGAAGGATTTTTACACGAATCTTAAATAAAATTTCGTTTTCAAAATTCAAAGAAAGGTCTTCTATATGGGATATCTTCTTACAATTGAGGCGCCCGACGCTTCGGGAAAATCGACTCAGGTAAATGAATTATGTAAACATTTCGCACAAGACGGCATAAACGTCCGTCTTGTGCGCTTTCCCAATTACGGCAGCGACGCCTGCAAGCCTGCGGAGCTTTATTTAAACGGCGCTCTGGGCAAAAATCCCGAGGACACGAGCGCTTACGCCGCTTCGGTCTTTTTTGCCGTCGACAGATATTTTTCGTACCGCACAGACTGGATAAAAGACCTTGAAAAAAACGATACTGTCGTCATTCTCGACAGATACACGACGTCAAACGCGGTTCATCAGCTTTCCAAGCTTAACACAAAGGAAGAACAGATTGATTTTTTAAACTGGCTGTACGATTTTGAGTTCGGAAAGCTCGCGCTTCCGGTCCCCGACGACACAATTTTTCTCGACGTGCCGCCGGAAGTATCCTTTTCGCTGTTAAAAAGCCGCGCGCAAAGCGAAAGCGCGCACGTAACGGACATTCACGAAGCAAACGTAAAGTATCTCGAAAAATGCTATAAGGCGGCACTCCTTGCGGCGCAAATCAAGGGCTGGAAAAAAATCGAATGCGTAAAATCAGGAAAAATGCGCCCGATTTGCGACATTCACAAAGAAATTTATTCATACGTCATATCGAAAATAAAAGGCTGAACCTCGAAAGGACTTTTTAATGCTGTCTTTTACCCCGTTTGAAAATCTTGACATAAGCGAATACAGAAAAATACTGTCCCGTTTTCCAGAAATAAGAAACTGCGAATACGCATACGCAAATCTCTTTGCCTATCAGGACGTTTACGAAACACAGTACTCCACTTTTGCCGACGGAATTGTTATCAGAATGAAGGTCGGCGGAAAACCCACCTATCTTTTCCCGATGGTGAGCGAAATATACTTTGCCGACGCGGTAAAGGAGATAACGGGTTTGTGCGCAAGGGAGTCATGCGGCGTGCATTTCAGCATTTTGCCGAAAGAATTTGCGCAAAAATTAAGCACTGATTTCGGTGCGGAAAAGCCTCGTTTTTCCCGTGATTTTTCCGATTACGTATACGAAAAAGACTCTCTTTGCACCTTTGGCGGACGGCATCTGCATGCAAAGAAAAATCATCTGCACAAATTTTTTTCGCTCTACGGAGACAAGTTTTCGTATTCAGAAATTAAAAGCGCGTCCGACATTACGGAATGCAAAAATTTCAACGAAAAATGGTATATGCTGAACGCTACATACGAAAAGTCCTTAAAAAGCGAAAGAGCGGCAACGGAGTGCATGCTCGACAACTTTTTCAGGCTCAAACTTAAGGGCGGAATGATACGCGTTTCGGGAAAATTATGCGCTTACACGATAGCGTCGGATCTGCACGACGAAAGCGACACGATAATCATTCACGTCGAAAAGGGCTTATACGACGTACAAGGAATATATCCCGCAATATGCTCGGAATTTTTGAAAAATTCATGTGAAAAATACAAATTCGTAAACCGTGAGGACGACCTCGGAGACGAGGGACTACGGCAGTCAAAGACGTCGTACTGCCCCGTTTTCTTTGAGGACAAATACTCGGTTTTTATTAAAAACAAGGAGTGTTAATATGGTATATTTATTTCTTGCGGACGGCTTTGAGGAAATCGAAGCCCTCACCCAGGCGGACTATTTAAGGCGCGCGGGCATTGAAGTTTTGCTTGTCGGAGTAAGCGGAAAAACCGTTGCCGGCGGACACGGAATATCCGTAAACGCAGATAAAGACGTTGAAAACGTAAATCTTGACGACGCCGAAATGGTTATTCTGCCGGGCGGGCTCGGCGGAGTCGACGGCATAAAATCCTCGGCAAAGGCAATATCTCTGATAAAAGAAGCATACGAAAAGAAAATTTATATTG
>JAEESG010000010.1 GCA_016286245.1 Clostridiales bacterium
TTCGGATAATCCTTTCGTAAACTGTAAAAAATCAAAATGTTTTCAATATAAAAGTCATTATAACTTAAACTATATTATACCACGATAAATTAAAAATGCAAGTGTTGTCAGAAAGCACGCGAAAACAATGTTTTTATATGCGGCAATTTGTTGACAATGAGAGCGGAAAATGGTATATTATTGTTGAAAGAAATGCTGCGGGAGGGTGAACAATGGAAGAAAAGAAAATTTCGAAAATTTCGGGACTTGCCATAGGTACGGGAATTTTTATTATTGTAATACTGTTTATGATTTTCGCCGCGTTCCCGATTCAGAGAAAACTTGGAATTACGGGCGTTGTTATAACCGAAATATGCTTTCTTGCGATAGCGCTGGCTTTCACGTTTGCTTTCAGACAGAAGCCAAAAGAGGTATTTAAATTGAAGCTTCCGACACTCTGGGAAGTTTTCGGCACGCTGACTTTGTGCGTCGCAACGTATATTGCGGGCATTACTTCGGTAATGGGAATCGCGTCGCTTTTCCCGACGTTGGCAACGCAGACAAGCGGAGGTTTGCAAAACGTGATATCTTCCGTTCCGTTTCTCGTCGGACTGCTCGTTATCGCAGTACTCCCCGCAATATGCGAGGAAGCTCTTCACAGAGGAGTAATACTGCATTTTTACAGTAAGGGTATTAAAAACGAGTGGATTATCATAATAGTCATGGGAATTGTTTTCGGAATATTCCACTTAAACCCGGTAAGATTTCTGCCTACGGCGATTCTCGGAGGAGCGGTTACTTACGTCGCCCTCAAAACAAAAAGTATTCTGCCGTGCGTTATTTTTCACATGCTGAATAATATTCCCGGCGTTTTCTCAAGCTATCTTTTAGGAAACGTCTCGCAGGATATGAATATAACGGATATTCCTCTGCCGGATATGGGAAACGTGTTTTTTGTCGCGTTCGGATGTATGCTTGCCGCGTCGGTTGCCGTGCCGTGGCTGCTGCTTGCCGCGTCGGCGCTTTTTAACGCGGATAAGAAGGAAGAAACAAAACTTACGGTAAAAATCGCCGTATGCGCCGTGTCAAGCGTGCTGCTTTTTGCTTGCGGAGTAACCGTTCTTGTGCTCGGCACGATGAAAATTGTCGGAGAATACGGTTTAATGTAACATAAGTAGAAATGAGGAAAAAATGAGAGGTAAATACGATATAAGCGGAATGAGCTGCGCCGCATGCTCTGCCCGAGTCGAAAAGGTCGTAGGTTCGCTTGACGGCGTAAAAGACGTAAACGTGAATCTGATTTCCGGCGTTATGAACGTGGAATACGACGAACAAAAGGTTTCCGAAAGCGACATGAAAAAAGCCGTCGAAGCGAGCGGCTACGGAATGAGCAGAGCCAAAACCTTTGCCGAAAAAAAGGAACAAAAGAAAATAAACGACGCAAAGGAAAGAAAAAGTCTTGTGATAAGGTTTGCAGTGTCCCTGATTTTTCTCCTGCCGATAATGTATCTTTCCATGGGACACATGGCGGGTCTTGAACTTCCGGCATTTTTCAGGGGAACGCAGAACGCGCCGAAACTTGCAATTTGCGAGCTTTTGCTTACCGTCCCCGTGCTTGCGGTAAACAGAATTTATTATATAAGCGGCTTTAAAAAACTTTTTTCGGGCGGGCCGAATATGGATACGCTCATTGCGATAGGAACGGTTTCTCCCGTAATTTACGGAATATTCGCAATAGTCATGATGCTTGCGGGAGGCGAAGCTCAGGCGGAAAAATATATGCACGAGCTGTATTTTGAGACGTCGGCTATGATTCTTACGATAGTAACGCTCGGAAAAATGCTTGAGGGCAGGTCAAAGAAGAATACGCTCGAAGCGCTCGATAAGCTTACCGACCTTACCCCTAAAACCGCGACGGTAATCGAAAACGGAGCCGAAAAAACCGTAAACGTCGAGGAAATAAAGGTCGGGGACGTTTTCCTTGTAAGACCGGGCGAAAACGTCGCGTGCGACGGGGAAATAATCGACGGAACAACGAATATAAACGAAGCGGAAATAACGGGCGAAAGCATGCCCGTCGAAAAAGACGCCGGGGATACCGTTTACGCGGGAAGCAAAAATATTGACGGCGCGGTAAAGGTAAGGGCGTCGTTCGTCGGCGAGGATACCGCCGTCGCAAAAATAATTATGCTCGTGGAGAACGCCTCGGGAAGCAAGGCGCCGATAGCAAGGCTCGCCGATAAGGTGAGCGCGTATTTCGTGCCTGCGGTGATAGCGGTAAGCGTTGTTTCCTTTGCCGTTTGGATGCTTTGCGGAGCGGACTTTGAATTTGCGTTTTCAAGGGCGGTAAGCGTGCTCGTGATTTCCTGCCCGTGCGCGCTGGGACTTGCAACTCCCGTCGCGATAACCGTCGGAACGGGAAAGGCGGCTGAACACGGAATACTTATAAAGAGCGCGCAGAGCCTTGAAGTGCTGGGTAAAATTAAAAATATCCTTTTTGATAAAACGGGAACGCTTACAAACGGAAAACCGTCGGTAACGGACGAAATACCGTTCGACATTACGGCGGAAGAACTTGAAAGAATAGCGTTTTCGCTTGAAAAGCAGTCGGAGCACCCCATTTCCGGCGCAATATGTGAAAAAGCAAGGGAAAAAGGGATAATGCCGCTTGAAGCAAAAAAATTCACGGCGCTTTCCGGCTTTGGCGTAAGAGCGGAAATCGAAAACGAGGAATATATTGCGGGAAATCTCAAATTCATGGAGCAAAGAAACGTTGACGTTGCCGCAAAAGCGCCTTTTGCCGAAAAATTCGCGTCGGAAGGCAAAACACCCGTGTTTTTCGCAAAAGGTGAAAAATGCATAGGAATCATCGCGGTTGCCGATACCGAAAAGGAGGATTCCGAAAGGGCGGTAAAAGAACTTTCCGGAATGGGAATGAATACCGTAATGCTCACGGGAGATAACGAAATTACCGCAAAAAATATTGCAAAAAAACTCGGAATTTCCACCGTGATGGCGTCGCTTCTGCCCGCTGATAAGGAAAAAGTCGTGTCGGAATTCGCGTCAAACGGACTTACTGCAATGGCGGGCGACGGAATAAACGATTCCGCGGCGCTTGCAAGAGCGGACGTCGGAATTACGTTTGCGAGCGGCACGGATATCGCCGTCGATTCGAGCGACGTTATAATAATGTCGGGAAAACCGCACGACATCGTAAAAGCGGTATCCTTGAGCCGCGCGGTAATAAGAAATATCAAATCGAGTCTTTTCTGGGCGCTGTTTTACAACGTTGCGGGAATACCGATTGCGGCGGGAGCGCTTTATTCGCTCACGGGACTTACGTTAAGCCCCATGATAGGCGCCGCGGCAATGAGCATGAGCTCCGTGTGCGTGGTGCTCAACGCGCTGAGACTTAAAAAATGGAAATATAAAGAAAACAAAGAAACGGAGAACAAAAAATGAAAAAAATCGTCAGAATTGAAGGAATGAAATGCATGCACTGCGCGCAGAGCGTGCAGAAAGCGCTTGAAGCTTTGGAAAACGTAAAGGACGCAAAGGTCGACCTCGATAAAAAAACGGCGAAAGTGTCGATGGATGCCGAAATATCCGACGAAATCATCAAAAACGCTGTAAAGGAAGCGGGCTTTGAGGTAATTTCGATAGAGAAGGCAAAATCAATTTTCGGGTAAAAAACGGAAAATAAGCGAAAACACTTGAAATTACGCAAAAACAAGTGTATAATTATACTGTAAGATTGTTTTGCGAAAGGACATTTTTATGCAGCTGCTGAAAGACCGTATATTGAAAGACGGAAATATCGCTCCGGGAGGAGTACTGAAGGTAGACAGCTTTCTCAACCATCAGGTTGACGTATCGCTGCTCAACGAAATCGGAAAGGAATTCAAAAGACTGTTTTCCGACGTAAAAGTGGATAAAATTCTCACGATAGAAGCGTCCGGAATAGGAATTGCGTGCATTGCCGCGCAGTATTTCGACGTTCCCGTGGTTTTCGCAAAAAAAGCGAAATCCAAAAACATAGAAGGCGGAGTTTTTTCAAGTAAAATTCAGTCTTTTACATACGGAAAGACTTACGACGTAATGGTGTCGGTCAAATTTTTAAAACCCGACGAAAACGTGCTTGTTATAGATGATTTTCTTGCAAGCGGAAAAGCGGTATTGGGACTTATAGATATCGTAGAGCAGGCGGGCGCTAAAATCGCCGGCGTGGGCATAGTTATCGAAAAGAGCTTTCAGGACGGCGGAAGGGTTCTTCGAGAAAAAGGCATCAATCTCAAATCTCTTGCGGTCATAAAATCAATGGATGACGACGGAAACCTTGAATTTGAGGACTAATATCGCAAAAAAGCGAAATGTTTACAATATTTTCATTGATTATGCTGTATAGGATGATTATAATTATAATAAGTTAATGTGTTAATAATTTCAGAAAAGAAAAAGGAAAGAAAGTTTATGAAAAAATTAGTTATTTCCGTGCTGATTGTTGCGGCGGTTCTTTCGTGCAGCGTTTTTGCGTATACGGGCAGAGGAACGCAGGACGATCCCTATCTTATAGCTACGAAAGAGGATCTTCAGACTATTGCCACGGCGTCGGCCACAAATTCGTTTAAAAATAAATACTTTAAACAGACCGCGGATATTCCGTTCGGAACGACGGCTTTTGCGGGCATAGGAAACGAAGACCGTCCGTTCATGGGAATTTATGACGGCAACGGATATACCATTTCCGGCTCGAACTTTACGGGAAACGGAATTTTCAACGCGGCAAAAGACGCTCAGATTTCAAATCTCACCTCGGGTGTTACCGTAAGTGCAAGAGACTATACCGGCGGTATTGCGGGCAGAGCGCTCGGACAGACCGTTATATCGAACTGCTTTTTCGCAGGCGTTATAAACGTTCCCGCAAACAATATGATGCTTACATGCAGAGTCGGCGGAATCACGGGCTTTGCAGATTCTGATACAACCATTGAAAAATGCGAGACGACCGCGAGCATTTCCGTTGACTCGGTTCCGTTCATCACCTACGTCGGCGGTATTGTAGGTCAGAACCACGGCGCGGTAACTTCCTGCAAGAACAACGTGCTGATTGCGGTATGTTCCGATACGTATCTCGTTTCGGCGGGCGGTATTGCGGGCTATAACAGCGGCGCGATAAACTACTGCTTCAACGAAGGCGATATTTCGGGCGAAACCGAAAACGAACTCGCCGCAGTTTACGCAGGCGGTATTGCGGGCTACAATGAAGGCGGCATACTTACGGCGGTTCAGAACAACGCGTCGGTGCTTGTTACAAACTACGGAAAATACCCGGGATACGCAGGCGGAATCGCAGGCTATAATGCAGGCGGTATAATAACCGTTGCGAGAAACGACGGAAACGTTATTACGGAAGGCGCGTATTCGGGCGGTATCGTAGGTCTGAACTTCTCCATGGAGGATCAGATCGCGGTTGTAGACAATACGGTAAACCGCGCGGACGTAACGGGAGAAGCCGGAATTGCCGGCGGTATTGCGGGCGTGAACATGTCGGTTGTCGACAGTACGGCGCAGTCGCTCGTTTCGGGCTCCGTAAATCTTAATGCCGTAACCGGCGGAAACGCCGTTATCGGTGAAGAAGTAACGACAAACGGCGCGTCGTCGACGGTTGAAAACGTTTACGCACTTTCGGGTTCGGACGACAACGCAACGTTTATGACGGAAAACCAGTTCAAGAGCGCGACGTCCCTCACAGGTCTCAGCGCTTCCGAATGGGTGTTCCCAAACGCGCTTGCTCCCAACATCGTAATCGCCGCGGACGACGATGAAGCGGAAATCATTTACATCGATAATGATACGAACAATTTCGCATTCTCGGTATACAACCCCGGAGCAAGCAAGGGCGCGGTTGCAATGGTTTCGTATTACAACGCCGGACGTCTTATCGGAATATCGATAAACAACATGACGTTAAAGAACGGATATACGACGTGTTCGGTAGCGTCGGCTTACGCATCGGCTGACAATATAAAAGTAATGGTTCTCGATTCACTTACAGGTCTTATCCCGTTGATACAGCCGTTACGGAAATAAAAGAAAAATATGAATAAAAAAGGGGAGACCGCCGGGTTTCCCTTTTTTTAAGAATAAGTATTCTTATATATCGAAAGGATTTGATATTTTTGAATATTACGGTTATAGGCTGCGGACGCTGGGGAAGCTGCATCGCATGGTATCTCGACAAGATAAATCATAAGGTGAAGCTTTACGGAAAAAGCGATTCTTTCCACATGCAAAAATTGCTTTCGGAAAGGAAAAACGAATACATAGAAATTCCCGAAAGCATAACTCTTGAAACAAAACTCGCGCACGCGGTGGACGCCGACGCGCTGATTATTTCGATAAACTCTCAGGGACTGCGCGAGCTGTGCCGTGAACTGAAAGAATACGATATAAAGGGAAAACCGATAATACTGTGTATGAAAGGCCTTGAAGGCGGCACGGCGAAAAGGCTGTCCGAGGTTGTAGAGGACGAACTCGGAAGCGAAACGAAGGTCGCCGTATGGGTGGGTCCCGGACACGTCGAGGAATTTTATAACGGAATTCCCAACTGTATGGTGATAGACAGTAAGGACGACGAGCTCAAAAGAATGCTTGTAAAAGAGTTTTCGGGAGATATAATAAGATTTTATTACGGAACCGATATAATAGGAAACGAGATAGGCGCCGCGTCGAAAAACGTAATAGGAATTGCGGCGGGAATGCTTGACGGCATGGGTCTTACGTCGCTGAAAGGGGCGCTTATGTCGAGGGGCACGAGAGAAATTGCAAGACTTATAAAGGCGTCGGGAGGAAACGAACTTTCGGCGTACGGACTCTGCCATTTGGGCGACTATCAGGCGACGGTTTTCTCAAAATACAGTCATAACAGACAGTACGGCGAGGACTTCATAAAGGGAAAGAAGTTTGATAAGCTTGCAGAGGGATACTATACGGTGCCGGCGCTTGTGAAACTTGCGGAAAAAAACGGCGTTGAAATTCCGATATGCAGGGCGGTTTACGAAGTGCTTTATTGCGGAAAAGACCCGAAAAGCACACTGCACGCGCTGTTTGAACGTTCCGTAAAGGAAGAATACTGATAAAAATATCAAAAAGTTAAAATAAACTATCTTTACGGAAATAAACGGGAGATTTTTGCAAATATTGCCGATTTTTCCAAAAAGACCTTGACTTTTTTCCAAAATAAGTTAAAATATAATAGTATATTTTTGTTATTATATAATAATAGCAATCCCAAATTGAAAGGATGAATATTCAATGAGTTTGAAAGATTTTAAGGAAGTTGCCGCAAATAAGGTGGAGATGAATCTCTGTGTTTCAAAAGAAGCATTTGAAAACGCGGTGAATAAGGTTTTCAAGAAAACTCAGAAAAACATTTCAATTCCCGGCTTCAGAAAAGGAAAGGCAACGAGAGGGCTCATTGAAAAGTTTTACGGTAAAGAAGTATTTTACGAGGACGCATTAAACGAACTTCTCCCGTCGGAAATCGACGAGGCGGTAAAGGCAACGCCCTATAAGATGGCGGGCGCTCCCGAAGTCAGCGACGTTGACTTTGAAGCGGATGACGGAATTGACGTTAAGGTTGCGTTTATAAGATTCCCCGACGTAAAGGTCGAAAAATATAAGGAACTCGAAGTTGAAAAGGTTGTTGTAAAAGCCGATAAGAAAGAGCTTGACGACGAACTTGAAAGAACGCGCGCACGCTACGCGAGAACGGTTAAGGTAACCGACAGAGCGGCAGCGAAAGACGACACCGTCGATATAGACTACGAAGGCTTTTGCGACGGAAAGGCGTTTGAAGGCGGAAAGGCGGAGGGACATAAGCTGAAGCTCGGCTCGAATACGTTTATTCCCGGTTTTGAAGACCAGATTATCGGCAAGAACACAGGCGATGAATTTGACGTGAACGTTACTTTCCCGAAGGAATATCACGCTTCGGAGCTTGCCGGCAAGGAAGCCGTTTTCAAGTGTAAGCTCAACGGAATAGAATTTGAGGAGCTTCCCGCGCTTGACGACGAATTCGCAAAGGACGCGTCGGAATTCGATACCCTTGATGAATATAAAAAGGATATAAAGGCTAAAATACAAAACAGGCACGACGCCGAAGCTGAGGTAAGACTTGCGGAGGCGCTCACAAAGGCGCTTACCGATAACGTAAAAGCCGATATACCCGACGTGATGATTGAAAAGGAAAAGGATAATCTGCTCAGAGAATACGACTATCAGTTGAGAAGCCAGGGACTCAGCCTTGATATGATAATCAAGTACACCGGAATGAAGCTTAAGGATATAAGGGCGAGATACGCCGATATGGCAGTCGTAAACGTTAAAAAGCAGCTCGCGCTCGACGAAATCGTAAAGCTCGAAAAGATAGAAGCAAGCGACAAGGAAGTCGAGGATAAATACGAGGAAATGTCCAAGGAATTCGGCATGAAGGTCGAAGACATAAAGGCAAGAATCACGTCTGAAGACCTTGCATACGACGTAAAGAGCATAAAGGCGTTTGAACTCGTCAAGAGCAGCGCAAAGATTACCGAAAAGAAGGTAACGAGGGAAGAATTCGAAAAAATGAACGCTCCCGAGGAACCAAAAGAAGAAAAGAAGACCGAAAAGAAGACCGCAAAGAAAGAAACCGTAAAGAAAGAAAAAGAAGATAAGAAAGACGAAAAAGAAGTTAAGAAAACGGTCAAAAAAGAAGTAAAGAAAGAAGAAAAGGAAGAGAAAAAAGAAGCAAAGCCCGCAAAGAAAACCACAAAAAAGGCGGAAAAATAAATAAAGAGAAAGCTCTTTGAGACAAGTAAGCCGCCGTATAAGGCGGCTTGCGTGGTAATATGAGAAAACCGCAAAAAACGACAAAACCATTCATTTGCAGAAAGGAACGGATTGATATGGCACTTGTACCAATGGTAGTTGAACAGACAAATCACGGCGAAAGGTCTTTCGATATTTATTCAAGACTTCTCAACGACAGAATAGTATTTTTGGGAGACGAAATAAACGACACCACGGCGTCTTTGGTCGTAGCGCAGCTGCTTTATCTCGAAGCGCAGGATCCCGATAAGGATATATCGCTTTATATAAACAGCCCGGGCGGCTCGATAACGTCGGGAATGGCAATATACGACACGATGAACTATATAAAATGCGACGTATCCACGGTCTGCGTGGGAATGGCGGCAAGCATGGGAGCGTTTTTGCTCTCGTCGGGAGCAAAAGGCAAGAGATTTGCGCTTCCGAACAGCGAAATTATGATACACCAGCCTCTCGGCGGAATGCAGGGACAGGCGACCGATATCAAAATTCATGCCGACAGAATCATACAGATAAAGAATAAGCTCAATAAAATACTTTCCGAACAGACGGGAAAGCCTTTGAAGGTAATCGAAAGAGATACCGACAGAGATAACTTCATGACAGCCGAACAGGCATGCGAATACGGTCTTGTGGATAAGGTAATATTCAGAAAAGACTGAAAATAAAGAGGAGCGGAAAATGCCGAATACCGAAACGAATAAGAGAATCTGCGCATTTTGCAAAAAAGAGGAAAAAGACGTGGGACGTCTGATACTCGGGCCCGACGGGATAAATATATGCTCGTCGTGTATCGCCGTGTGCGCGGATATTCTCGAAAGCCTTGAGGAAGACGATAACATTAATAAGGAAGAAACCCTCTCACTCTCAAGCCTTCCCAAACCGTCGGAAATGAAGGAAATGCTCGATAAATATATCATAGGACAGGATAAGGCGAAAATTACCCTTTCCGTCGCCGTGTATAACCATTATAAGAGGATTCTTCAGAAAAATAACGATAACGACGTCGAAATACAAAAGAGCAACGTTCTTCTCGTCGGCCCTACGGGAGTCGGAAAGACCATGCTTGCGCAATCGCTTGCAAAGCTTCTTAAAGTGCCGTTTGCCATTGCGGACGCGACGACTCTTACCGAAGCGGGATACGTGGGAGAAGACGTTGAAAATATACTTCTGAGGCTTATTCAGGCGGCGGATTACGATATCGCACTCGCCGAAAAGGGAATAATTTATATCGACGAAATAGATAAGATATCCAGAAAAAGCGAAAACCGCTCGATAACGAGGGACGTTTCGGGAGAGGGCGTTCAGCAGGCGCTGCTGAAAATACTCGAGGGAACGGTTTCAAACGTGCCGCCTCAGGGAGGCAGAAAGCATCCGAATCAGGAATTTATTCAGATAAATACAGAAAATATTCTGTTTATATGCGGGGGAGCGTTTGACGGAATCGAGGAAATAATCAAGAACAGAACCGGCAAACAGGGACTGGGATTCGGCGCGGACATAAAGACAAAGGACGAAAAGAGAAAGAGCGAAATACTGCAGAAAATCGAGTCGCACGACCTCGTAAAATACGGACTCATTCCGGAACTTGTCGGCAGAATTCCGCTTATAACGACGTTGTCCCCGCTTGATACGGACGCGCTCGTAAAAATTTTAACCGAGCCGAAAAACGCGCTCATAAAACAGTATAAAAAGCTGTTTGAAATGGAAAATACCGAGCTTGAATTCGAGCCGGAGGCACTGCGTGCCATCGCGCTTCTTGCCGAAAAAAGAAATACGGGAGCAAGAGGACTTCGCGCCATAACCGAAGAGGTAATGACCGAAATAATGTATAATCTGCCGGATGAAAAGGGCGTTAAAAAGATTGTGGTAACAAAAGACGCTGTTGAGAAAAAGGGAAAAATCAAAAAGATTTGTAAATAAGGAATATATTGAACGGGACAAGGGAAAATGACGGAAAAGACGAAAATATACTATCATAAACCCGCGATAAGAAAAATTAATTCAATATCGGACGCCGCAAACGACGCGGAATATAATCTTTTGCGAATAATACGGGAGTACGCCGATGAATCGCTGCCTGAAAAATCAGTTCAGACAAAGGAAAATAAGGCGCATTCCGTAAAATCCGCCGAAAAAACGCCGTTTGACGTGGTAAAAGAGAAGATATTCAACTGCAGCGCGAATACCCTTCGCACATTGGGGCTGACGGGAAAGTACGACGGCTTCAGGTACATATGCAAGGCGATTGAAAAAATTCTTACATGCGAAAAAAAGCCCCATTTTCAGAATATTTATTCGCAGATAGCAAAGGAACTCAACGTCAGCACGTCCAGCATCGAGAGGGATATAAGATACGCGATAAAAAACATAGTAAAATCGGAAAAGCTCACAAAGCTTACGGCGGTTTTCGGGGATTTTGCGCGCATTGGAAGATTTTCGAACAGTAATTTTTTAACCATGCTTGCGGCGGATATATTCGAAAAACTCTTTTTGCTTGAAAAAAGTTATAAAAACAGCATACTGCCCGCAATGCGCTGAGACGTAAATTTAATTGTTCTCAACATTTCGTTCATAAATCCGTGTTAGAATATAAAAGAATTATAATACTTTGGAGGAAATAAAAATGCCTAATTTTTTCTATATGCTTGACGAAGCGCCGGCGACGGCTGCCGCCGCTGAAGGTGCTGCGGGACAGTGGTGGACAATGCCGCTCATGCTTGTGATTTTCGTGGGAGCAATGTATTTCTTTATGATAAGACCGCAGAAAAAGCAGGAAAAGCAGATAGCGGATATGAGAAACAGCCTTATGATAGGCGATGAAATCACAACAAACGGCGGAATCATAGGAAGAGTCGTTCATATAAAGGACGATATCGTAACTATCGAAACGGGCGCCGACAGAATAAAAATCAAGGTGCGCAAATGGGCGATAGCGACAGTTGATAAGAAGATAGACGCAAAGCCGAATCTCCCGAAGGGCGGATATAAGGTAACGGGCGTAAAGAAAGCGGAAGAAAAGCCCGAACTCAAATAAAAAAGAAAAACTGCCGTTTTTGCGGCAGTTTTTTACATTAGAAGCAGGGAGAAAGAAAATGTATTGCAGATACGTTTGTCCGGTTTGTAAAGAAAAGCTTTCCGAAGAAGAAAAGAGCTTTTTGTGCATAAACGGACACTCATTCGATAAGTCGGCGCAGGGATACGTCAATCTTGCCGCCGCGAAAAAACAGAATACAGAGGATTCCGGGGACGCAAGGGAAGCCTGCCGCGCAAGACATGCTTTTCTGAATACCGGCCTTTATTTTCCGCTTGCAAAATGCGTCTGCGGGGAGATAAAAAAGTTTGCGCCGCTTGAAAGAACCGCTTTTATAATTGACGCCGGCTGCGGAGAAGGGTACTATTCGAGATGCGTAAAGGAGGAAATCCCAAGCGCCGACGTGTACGGCGCCGACCTTGCAAAATACGCGGTAAAAACCGCCGCCGCTTTTCAGAAAAATAACCTGCCGACTGGTTTACATAATCATTTTTCCGTCGGCAATATTTTCGACCTGCCGTTTGAAGACGGGAGCGCCGACGCGGTTTTGTCGGTGTTTGCGCCCGTTGCGGATAAAGAAGCGAAAAGAGTTCTTAAAGACGGCGGAATACTCGTCGTCGCCTGCCCCGGAAAAGAGCATCTGCTCGGACTGAAAAAGGCGTTGTATGAAAAAGCGAGCGAAAACGAGGAAAAAATCCCCGATTACGACGGTTTTGAAAGCGCGGATATTGTCAGAATAAAATATGAGATGAAGATTGAAAAAAAGACCGCGTCGGACCTGTTTGCCATGACGCCGTACTATTTTAAAAGCTCAAAAGAGGTAAAGGAAAAGTCGGAAAACCTCGGAGAAATTACAACCTTTGCCGACTTTATAGTAAAGGTGTATAAAAAGAAATAAGATAAAGGAACATATCGGAAATAATTCGCGTCATAATACCAAAAAGGCAAAAAAATGAAAATTTGAGGTGTGAAAAATGAAAAAAATAATTTCAGTGATACTCGCGATACTCATGATTACGGCAAGTTTCGTATCGTACGCTGCGCCGCGCTATGAAAACGAGCCGAAACCCGAGGAAATGGAAAAGATGATTTCCATAGTAAAGCCCAAACTCGATATTCCCGCGGACTGCAATGTTTTCGACTGGTACTATAACGCGGGAACCTATTACAGAAGCAGCAGCTGGAATTTTTCGTGGAACGACGAGAATTATAACAAGCATTACAGCGTTTCCTGCGATAATGAGGGCAACATAACGAGCTTTTATTTTTCTGACTGGAGCTATGAGGAGAAAACGAGCAGACTTCCCGCTTTCACGAAAGAAGAGCTTAAGGGAAACGCCGATAAGTGCATTCAGAAACTGCGCCCCGACGCGTTTTCGCATCTTGTGCTCACAAATTCGTACGCGCAGATTTATTCCCGCACGTTTACCTACGAATATACGAGATTTGAGGACGGAGTGGCCGTTCCCGAGGAAAGAGCGTACGTTTCGGTCGATTTTTCAAACGGAAAAGTTGGCAGCTTTTCGATTTCGTACAACACGCACGTTACGTTCGGAAAAAAGGATAACGTGGGAGAAGAAAAGGCAAAAGAACTCATAAAGAGCGAGCAGAATATGATTCTCTCATACCGCATAAAGAGGGACTACGAATCGAAAACCGTAAAGGCGTACCTCGTTTATACGCCTGAGGTAGGTTATATTTCCGTAAACGCCGAAACGGGCGAAATCTGCCTTGAAAGAAATACGTGGAACGTGCAGACCGAGCCGCGTGCCGAGAAAGCAGCAGGACTCGCGTCGTCCGACAACGCAATGTTTGAGGCAGACGAAGGAGCGTCAGACTATAAGCTCACCGAAGAGGAAAGAGCGCAGGTTGACCTGCTCGACAGCCTTATCACGAAGGACGAGGCGGTAAAGGCGGTTAAGGAAAATAAATATCTCTATATCGATAACGACGCAACGGCGGTTGACGCGTATCTTACGAAAAATTACGGTTCAAGACCGTATTATTACTACGGAAACGACGGCGGAGCAAAGGACGAGGACTATGCGTGGAGAATAACTTTCTCGGCACCGTACAGAGAGAGCGACAGCTACGAGGAATGGGAAAAGACGGGATATTTCTCGCCGTATATGTATGCGCTTGTAAACGCGAAAACCGGAAAAATCATGGAATACCGCGCAAGCGTTCCTCATTATAAATATTACGTGAACGATTACAGGAAAATCGATATACCGGCGCTTAAATACGACGAAGAAAGCGCGAAAGCGATATTCGAGGAATTTGCAAACGACGTGATTCCCGAAAAAATGGAGCTTTCGAGATATACCGACTGCTACAGCGGAACGGTAATCGATTACGCTAACGCCGAAAAATATGAGGACCCCGTTTACAGGACGAGAAACTTCAACTACGTCAGGGTAAACGAAGGTGTCGACTTCGATTATAACAGCATTTCGGGCGAGGTTGACCTAGTTACCGGAAAAATCACGGGCTTCAACTGCTATTGGTACGACGACGTGCAGTTCGAGTCGCCGAAAGACGCGATTTCAGCCGAAGAAGCGCTTGACGTGCTGCTTTCCGATGATGGCTTCGGACTCAATTACGAAATAAACAGTAATTATACCTATAATCAGTACCTTATCGATATGGAAAAGGAAAATTACGATATAAACGAGCTTTATGAAACTGAGCAGTATTCAAGACTTGTATATTCGGGATATAACCACTATTCAACGACGGTTCTTGCGCTGACCGGCAAAATATCGGATTGCAGCGGTGAAGAATATACAAAGAAGGGCGATTATAATTATACCGATATAGATTCGCACTGGGCAAAGGACGACATACTTATGCTTGCCGACCTCGGAATAGGCTTTGAGGGCGACAAATTCCTGCCCGATGAAAAGATAGACTTTGCGGACTTTGCATACCTTGCAAATTCACTCGACCTCTACTCGCCCGACCTGAATAACGATAAATACGACGAGGACGGAAACGAAAAGACCGGGTACCTTACCAGAACGCAGGCGGTAAAATATATTATCGACGCCGCGGGCTATAAAAAGATTGCGGAAATGAAAAATATATTCATCACCGATTTTAACGACAACAATCTTCTTGACGACGGGGACGTAGGATATATCGCGATTGCAAGGGGATTCGGCTTCGTGCAGGGCGATATGAACTCGTTCAGGCCGTACGACGACATCACGAGAGCCGAGGCGGTAACAGTAATTCTCAATTACATCAGATTTTCAGAATAATTCACCTGAAAAACACATTCATAACAACATAGTTTCAAAAAAAGCGATTATACTTAAAACGTAAACAAAAAAACTCACAACGCTTTTTTGAAAGGACGATGTTGTTATGAATAACGAATTTGAAAACGCAAACCCGAATGAAAACGAAAACGAAATTTCTCAAAACGGGGAAATTAAAGAAGAAATCAGGGAAGACATCGAAGAATTAAAAGAAATAAAGGAAGACGCCGCACAAGAAGCAAAAGAAGTGAAAGCGGCGTACGACCCGCAGAGCGGAACTTATTCCTACGTAAATGAAAACAATGAAGCGCAAAAGGCCGAGTACGTCTGGAACGGAGCCGAAAACAAAAAGACGAAGGAAAAGAAATCCTCATCGGGCTTTAAGGTTTTCGCAGCCGCAATGCTTGCGGTGTTCACGCTGTCGGCAGCGGCAATAGCCGTGTTCATGGCGGCGGACTATATCGCGGACAAAGCGTCGAAAAACGCGGTAATACCCGTATCAAATACTGAAAACTCAAACGATGCCGCAAAGGTCGTTCAGCTTTCGACGTTCGCCGATAAGAAAACGGGACTTACCAAAAGCGAGGTTGCCGCAAAATGCACTCCGTCGGCAGTCGGAATAAAGGCCGATACGCAGATGAGCGGCTTTTTCGGCGGCTATTATTCGGCGGCGTCCGTGGGCTCGGGCTTTATATACAGCAGCGACGGATATATAATCACAAATCATCATATCGTCGAGGATGCAGAGAGCGTAACCGTATATCTTTACGATAATACGGAGGTCGAAGCGGAAATCGTGGGCTCCGATGCTCTTACCGATATTGCGGTGCTGAAAATCGACCCCGAAGGAAGAAATCTCGTTCCCATGCAGATAGGCGACTCGGACGCGCTCGTTGTGGGCGACGAAGTGCTCGCAATAGGCTGTCCCGCAGGTCTTAACTATATCAATACCGTAACGGACGGAATAATTTCCGGCATAAACAGAGAAGTTACCTTTACCGAAAACGGAACGACAAAGAAAAAGACCATGACCATGATACAGACCAACGCCACGATAAACAGAGGAAACTCCGGCGGCGCGCTTGTAAACGCATACGGCGAGGTTGTGGGTATCAACAATCTTAAGCTTGCGAGCGACTATGAAAATATCGGATTTTCAATTCCGATAAACGGAGTTCTGACGGAAATCAAACAGATAATAGAATACGGCAAGGTCGTAGAGCGCAGCGACGCAAGCTACGTTGCAAGCGAGGGTATTATCGGAATCTCGGGTTCCGCGATAACGGACGCTCAGGCGGAATATTACAATATTCCGAAAGGAATTCTCGTAATGCAGATAAACAGCGACAGCAGCGCCGCAAAGGCGGGACTCAAACGAGGCGATATAATCACCGCATATAACGGAAAACCCGTTTCGTCCGTCGACGAGCTGAACAGATATAAAGCCGAAAACAAGGCGGGCGACAAGGTAACGCTCACGGTTTTCAGAGACGCCGAAAACGACTCGTTTGAAATCACGTTCACGCTCGATGCGGCGTAAAACGAACACGAAAATATAATATCCTACCCCCTATTGCTTTGAAATTAATCTTTAAAACAAGGAGGCATAGATATGAATACGGCTGAAAAATATGTTTTCATAAAAAAATGTATTCTTATATCATTGCTTGCGGTTTGCATGACGGCTTTCTTTAGCTTCTCGGCTTTCGCTCAGCAAAACACGTTTACTTTTTCGGAAAACAAAATAGAAGCATCCGACGGCAGTGCAGGCGGATATAAAATCGAAGGTACGTCGCTTACGATAAACGAGGCGGGAACGTACGTAATCACAGGCTCCTGCCCGCAGGGCAGCATAAAAGTAAAAAAAGAGACGACGGACGTAACTCTGGTGCTCAAAGACCTGACCTTGTCATGTTCTGATTCCGCGCCGATTGTCTGCAATAAATCGACCGGAACGGTTATACAGGTGGAAGACACCGTTACGCTTGCCGATAAGGAAAATATAAACGAAGAAGAAACGAATGCCGACTTTGAAGGCGCCTGCATAAAGGTAAAATCCGGCGCGTCGCTTGTCATAAGCGGAGACGGCACGCTGAATATTGACGGAAGCGTATGCAAAAACGGAATAAAAGGCGCAGCAACTTCAAAAATCACGGTTGACGGCAGCGTCGTATTCAATATCAAAGCCGCAAACAGCGGCCTTGCCGCAGACGGCAGTATGATATTGAACGGCGGCACGTTTAACGTTGAAGCGGAAGACGCGATAAAATGCGACCCGGACGACGACGATACCGAATCTTTGGGAGATCTGACGGTCAATGGCGGAAACTATAAGATAAAAGCGAGCGGCGACGGTATCAGAGCAAACGGAAAACTGGAAATAAACGACGGTGTTTTCGATATCACGGCCGAAGAAGGTCTGGAAGCGACGTATCTGCTTATTAACGGCGGAACGTTTACGATAAACGCCTCGGACGACGGAATAAACGCGTCGGATAAATCAAGCCGTTATGCAATAAAGATAGAAATCAACGGTGGAAATATTACGTTAAAAATGGCGCAGGGCGATACCGACGCCTTTGATTCCAACGGAGACCTTATAATCAACGGCGGAACGCTGAATATTACGGCACAGTTTCCATTCGATTTCGACGGTAAAGGCGAGTTTAACGGCGGCGACATTACCGTGAACGGACAAAAGGTTACTTCTCTTACAGGGCAGATGATGGGCGGATTTGGCAGAATGAACGGACAAATGCCTCCCGAAATGTCGGGAATGAACGTCAGAGACGGACGTATGATGCCCGGTTCGCAGAATGCGGAACAGTTTTCCGACGGTCAGACACCTCCCGAAATGCCCGAAGGAGAAATGCCTCCCGAAATGCCGGGAATGAACGTCAGAGGCGGACGCGAAATGTTCGGTATGGACGGAAAAGGGAAATGGTCAAAAGCATCCGACTGGGCAAAAGAAGAGCTCAACAAGGCGTACGGCAAAAAACTGATTCCGGAGATTCTCGATAACAACGACCTTACCGAATGCGTTACGAGAAAAGAATTTGCGCATATCATAGTGAGAATGTACGAAGCGCTTTCCGGCAAACAAGCGCAGACGTCCGGTGAAAATCCGTTTGCCGACACAGACGACGGCGAGGTGCTTAAAGCCTACTGCCTCGGAATTACCAAGGGAACGTCCGAAAACACGTTTTCCCCGAACGACCTCATAACGAGAGAGGAAATTGCGGCGATGACGACGAGAGCCATGGACGCCGCGGGGGTAAATACGGAATTCGACGCGAGTAGCGTAAACGTGTTCGACGACGATTGCGATATGCATGACTGGGGCAGAAAAGCGGTTTATTTCATGTCGTGCCACAATATTATAAAAGGCATGGGAGACAATAAATTCGACGCAAACGGAAACGCAACCAGAGAACAGGCTTTGCTTATCTGCGAAAGAAGCGTTGAACAGTTTGCAAAAGCTTAAACGCAATATAAACAGCATTTGATTAAACAAGCAAAAGCAGGGTAGTTTACCCTGCTTTTGTTTTCGGTATTGAAATTGATATTTTTGTATGGTATAATTTGGGTAACAAAATAAGAAACGGAGAATAGTCATGAGCGAAGAAAAAATCTATAAAATATCAAACGGAAAAATAAGCGCCGAAATAGGCGAAAACGGCGCGCAGTTAAAGAGCTTCAAGGACGAAAACGGCAAAGAGTATATGTGGTGCGCGGACCCGAAAATCTGGGGCGAGTCGAGCCCGATACTGTTTCCCGTTTGCGGCGCGGTAAAGGACAAAAAAATAATATACGACGGAAAAGATTACGCGATTCCGTATCACGGCTTTGCATGCTTGAATAAATTTATGTGCAAGGAGTATACGGAAAATACGCTCGAACTGTATATTACCGAGACCGAAACGACGCTTTCGTACTACCCGTTCAGATTTAAGTTTTCCGTAAGATTTGAAATAAAGGATAACTTTATGTGCGTAAGCTTCATCACCGAAAATACGGACGATAAGAAGATTTATTTTTCCGCGGGCGCGCACGACGGCTTTGCGCTTCCCGGAGGTCTTGAGGATTATGACGTCGTGTTTGACGAAGTTGAGGACCTCAACAGAATAATCCTCGACGGCAAATACTGCTCGTATAACAGAGAACACGTCGAGACCGAGGGCAGAACCCTTCATATGAAGTATACACATTTCTTAAACGACAGCCTCGTTTTTGATAATATAAAATCAAAAGGACTGCAGCTTTTGCATAAGGACACAAAAAAAGGCGTAAGAGTCGATTTTCCCGACTTCAAGTTCCTTGTAATGTGGACGCTCCAAGACGCGCCGTATTTGTGTATCGAGCCGTGGAACGGACTTCCCGATTTTGTCGATTCCGACATGAAAATAGAGCATAAAGTCGGCATCTTTTCGCTTGAACCGGGTAAAAAACAGATTTTTACGCGCAAAATAACGCCCGTAATGTAATTATGACGCTTACCGAAAAACTTTTTTCCAAAAAGGATGAAAAGTATAAAAAATTCAATTCAAAGCTCATTCCCGACGTCGACGAGAAAAAAATCATCGGAGTCAGAACGCCTGATATAAGGGAAATCGCCAAAAACGCGGATGAAAAGGAAGCAAAAGAATTTCTGGGCGCGCTGCCGCATGAAACGTACGAGGAAAACAATCTTCACGCGTTTTTGATAGAAAAAATAAAGGATTTCGACACGGCGCTCGAAAAAACGGAGGAATTTCTGCCTTACGTCGATAACTGGGCGACCTGCGACTCGTTTTTCCCGAAAGTTTTCGAAAAAAACAAGGAAAAAATGCTCCCATATATTCGTAAATGGCTGAATTCGGGAAAAACCTATACCACGCGTTACGCGATAGGACTTCTCATGAAGCTTTTTCTCGGAAAAGACTATAAAGACGAGTATGCAGATGCCGTCTGCGGCGTAAAAAGCGAAGAATACTACGTAAATATGATGAGAGCGTGGTATTTTGCGACGGCGCTCGCAAAAAATTACGAAAGCGCTGTGAAATATCTCGAAGAAAAAAGGCTTGACGAGTGGACGCATAACAAAACCATCCGAAAAGCGTGCGAAAGCAATAGAATTGATGCAAAAACGAAGGAATACCTCAAAACTCTGAAAATATAATAAAAAAACGCCCGCGAAAGCGGGCGTTTTTTATCTTTACCGGAGGTATCAGTTCCAGTTAAGCTCTTTAAGATAGTTTTTGAGAATTTCGAGGTCTTTTGAAATGCCTGCTATGCACTCGTGGTTTGCCTCGTATTCTATTACGAGGTCGCCCTCGTAGCCGGCTCTTTTGAGGATGGCAAGGCACTTCTTTACGGGTATGTCGCCCTCTCCCAGAATCGCTCCGCAAACGTAGTTGCAGCCCCTCGTCTCAAAGTAACCGTTTTCCGAAAAAGGCTTATCTCTTATGATAAAGTCCTTTACGTGTACGTGAACCGCGCAGGAAGCAAGGCGGGATACCGCCTGAAGCGAATCCTCGTCGGCGCATACAAAGTTGCCTATATCAATAAGCAGACCGTAGTTGTCGTGGTTTACCGCGTTGAAAAGCTGTTCCATTCTGTAGCTGTCCTGCGCGATAAAGCTGTGGTTTTCGGTGCAGGTCTTAATGCCGAGGGATTTTCCGTATTCGGAAATTTCCCTTGCCGCGTCCGCAACGTAGGGAAGCATAAGTCCGAAGCTCCTCGATTCGCCGACTTTGCCCGTCGCGTAAAGCACGTCGTGGCGGAAGATTTTCGCGCCGAGTATGCTTGCGATATCGAGCTTTCTTTTAACCTTTTCGATTTCGGCTTTTCTTTCCTCGGCGGTGTCCTTGTAAAGAGCTGCCGAAACGACGTATGAGCCGATTTCGATTCCCGCGCCGTCTGCCGCCTCTTTAATCTTTTTTGCGTATGCGACCTGATCGTCGTACGTTCTTCCGAAAATGTCGGTGTATTCTATGGCGTCAAAGCCGAGCTCCTTTGCCTTTGCGGCGCAGTCGAGCTGGGTCATTTCGCGCCTGTTGAGTATCTGGCTGAACGAATAAGCACTCAATGAAATTTTCATTTTTATACCCTCTGATCAGTTAAGTATAACTTCGTGTCCCGTCTTTGCCGATTCGTATATTGCGTCGAGAATCTTCATTATTTCGATTCCGTCTTCTGCGGGGTTCTTGCACTTTGTGCCGTTGTTTATGCAGTCTACGAAGTGAGCAAGCTCTTCAACGAAGAAGTCTCCCGCTTCCTTGTAGTTTCTCTTGTTGATTTTTACGTCCGAAAGGAATCCGTTGGTATCGTTGTAGAGAATCATTTCTCTGTCGCCGATTTCAAGGCCGCCCTTCGTTCCGCAAAGGAGACGCGTGTTGTCGTCGGGCATGTTGATATCGTATGTCGTTTCAAGGCTGAGCACCGCGCCGTTGTCGTATCTGATGAGAGCCGTTGCAAAATCCTCAACGGTGTCGGGATCAGACGGAGAAGCGTTGAGAGGAGCCCAGTCAACGTGATTCTTGAGGTAATCTCTTCTGCCGAGCTTGCGGTCTGCTACCGCGTAAACGCTTACCGGCTTCGGAAGTCCCATAAGGTATCTTGTGAGGTCGATTACGTGAACGCCTATGTCGATAACGGGGCCGCCGCCGCTTCTTTCAATGTCGGAGAACCAGCCGCCGGGATTGCCGTGGCGTCTTATGTACCGAGCCTTCGCATAGTATATGTCGCCGAGCAGATCTTTGTCGATGAGGTCTTTTGCGATTTTGGCTTCGTTTGAAAATCTGAGAACAAAACCTATCATGAGAAGCTTTCCGTTTTTCTCTGCGGCTTCCTTCATTGCGATTGCTTCGGCGGTGTTGTAAGCCATGGGCTTTTCGCACATAACGTGCAGTCCGGCGTTAAGAGCCTTTATCGTACATTCGGCATGGTTGCAGTTCCATACGCATACGCTTGCGGCGTCAAGCTCGGGAAGTTCCGAGAGCATTTTGTCGAGATCTGTGTATCTTCTTTCGATTCCGAACTGGTCCGCGGTGATGTTAAGGCGTTCTTCGTCGATGTCGCAAATTGCGTAAACTTCCGCGTCGGGAATTTTCTTGTATGCGGCAAGGTGGGTGCCTGCAATGTTTCCGGCGCCTATAAGCGCGATTTTAACTTTCTTTGACATAATAAATCTCCTTATATTTTAATTTTCGTTTATCGTTTTCTTTAAGAAATCGTAAGCCGTGCGGATGTCTTTTGCGGGATCCTCGCCGACTTCTCTTTCAATCGTGAGGAAGCCTTTGAAGCCTATTTCTTCAAGCGCTTTAAGATAGTTCGGAAAATCCACGTCGCCCGTTCCGAGAGGAAGTTCTTTGAAATACTGTATTTTGAAGAAATCGGCGGGAACGGGATGAAATACTCTGTAAAAGTATTCGGGATTTACGGGATGCAGATTTACGCCGTCTTTCGCATGGGTGTGAACGATGTATTTTTTAAGTGTGTGAACGGCTTTTACCGGGTCGTCTTTTAATACCATTACAAGATTTGCGGGGTCAAGGTTTACCCCAACGCCGGTCGAACCGAGCGTGTCGAGAAACGCGCAGAGCCTTGATGCCGGTTCGGGACCCGTTTCAACGGCAAAGTGAGCGTTTACACTGTCTGCGTACTGGGCAAGTTCAAAGCACGCTTCCTGCATGATTTTGTATCTTTCGTGATTGCTGTCCTCGGGAACGACGCCGATGTGCGTTGTTACGATATCGGTTTCAAGGTCTTTTGCGAGGTCGATGATTCTCTTTGACTTTTCGATGAGCTCAGGGTTGAGGTCCTTGTTTCCGAAGCCTCTGCCGAGATCTCCGCACAGAGCCGAGAAGCACAGTCCGTTCGACTTTACTTCGTCGAGAAGAGCCTTTCTGTCGGATGCGGACAGATTTTCGGGTGAGTTCTGTCCTTCGGTTGCATACATCTGTATGCCGTTTACACCGATTTCGGCGGCTTTTTTGATCGCAGCGCTTCTTTCGAGCCTGAAGGATTCAAGCATGGCGCCGATAGGAAAATTGTACATTTTTGTTCCTCCTTTTTAGAAAAACGAATAAAATTTGTTGATTATTCTCTGTTTTTATTGTATAATATATAAGAAAATAATGCAATACACTTTTTTGACAACTTATAACACAATATTGCATTCAAAGGAGACGGAAATGTTAGTATACGAACCGCACATAATGCCGGATCCGCTCATACCGGTCGTCTTTCATACCGATACCATGCGCGGCGGGCAGAAGGAGCACCCCAACTGGCACACGAATATAGAGATACTCTGCTGTATCAAGGGAAGCGGAACGGTGAACTGCGAAGGCACGGAACACGGTTTTACCGTGGGTGATATATTTGTAATAAACTCAAATAATCTGCATACGATTTATTCCGATTCCGAAGTGGTATACCACTGTCTGATCATCGACAGAGATTTTTGCAGGAATAACGGCGTGCCTACGGACAATACGGTGTTTAAGAACAGAATACGCGGCGAAAGACTGAATAAGGAATTTGACAAAGTCGTTGAGGCGGTTAAGGTAAAGGATTCCCTTCGTGCAGCCGAGATAAGACTTGCGGTTCTGAATCTGCTTATAACGCTCAAAAGATATTACGTCGAAACGGCGGATAACTATACTGAAAAGAAGGAATCGGTGTCTTTTTCGAGGGTAAAGCTCGCCATGATTTATATAAGGGAAAATATATCGAACGTCATAACGCTTGAGGATATCGCCTCGTACGTCGGAATAAGCAAATATTATCTGACGAGGGAATTCAAGCTTGTAACGGGACAGACGATTTTCGAATACTTAAACGTCGTGCGCTGCAAGGAGGCAAAACGCCTCATACAGGACGGAATGACGGCGTCGGAAGCGGCGAACGCCTGCGGCTTTTCCAATATGTCGTATTTTACGAGGACGTATAAAAAATGCGTAAACGAACTGCCGTCGTTTGCAAAAATCACACGAAAAAAGGAAAAGGAAGACGAAAACGCAAAAATAAACGAAAACGACGATCAAAAAACTTGCAATATCTTTACAAGTTTGATATAATTTAATAGCTGCCGCGGACGCGGCAAAAAACGGTAATGATTCGGAGAGTTAAAATTTATGAAAAAAATCACGTTATTGCTGATTTTACTTATTTTTACGGCATTTTTGCTTATTTCGTGCGAAAATAGCGAAACGCCGCCTGAAAACGATAAGGAAGAAACCAAAAACGAGGAAACGATAAAACAGGACGACGAAGAAATAAAGGAAGATACGGCAGAAGACGAAGAAAATACGGAAAATACCGGGGAAACCGACGAAATCGAGGATAATACCCCGAAGTTTTACAATAAACTCACGGGACTTGAAACCACGGAGGAAATCTCGAATATAAGGCCCGTCGGAATAATGATAAACAACGTAAAACAGGCGATTCCCCAGCAGGGAATATCAAACGCCGACGTAATATACGAAATTCTCGCTGAAGGCGGAATAACAAGGCTTTTCTGCCTGTTCACCGAGTACGCGTCTTTGCCCGAAACAGGCTCGATACGCTCGTCGAGAGACTATTATATCGATATTGCAAACGCGCACGACGCAATTTACGTTCATTTCGGCGGCAGTCCCACGGCGTATGAAACGCTTTCGGCGAGAAGAACCGACAATATGGACGGAATTTCGTTCGATACGCCTTTTTACCGCAACGAATGGCGCAAAAAGAATATGGGCACGGAGCATTCCGCAATGACGACGGGAGAAAAACTCGTCGAGGGAATTGAGAAAAAGGGCTACCGCACGACAAGCGACGCACGCCAGCCGTTTTCGTTCAATACGGAGGACGCGCCGTTCGACGGCGAAAAGGCGGAATATATAAAAGCGAAGTTTTCGTATTACGCGACAAGCGAATTTGATTACGACAGCGAAAACAAGGTGTATTTGAAGAGCCAGTACGGAGAGGCTCACATAGACTCAAACAACGACGAACAGCTTTCGTTCAAGAATATAATTATACTTTACTGCCCGCAGGGACTTGTGCCGGGCGACGACAAGGGAAGACTGTACGTCAACTTTTACGGTACCGGAAAGGGATTTTTCGCAAGCGACGGAGCAATAAAGAACATAACGTGGTCCAAGGCGTCAAGAACGTCGGATTATACGCTTTATGAGGAGGACGGCGAGACCGAACTTCTTTTGAATCCCGGAAAGACGTACGTCGCAATATTCCCGACAGGCGGGGAATTGTCCTACGAATAAAATTTTTATCTGAAAGGCGGAAAAAATTAAATGTATGAAAAAATACAGGCGTCGGAGCTGCTTTCCCCGCTGCTTGAAGGACTTGACACCGAAGAAATAATATCAATGCTCGAATATCCGTCGGACAGAAAGCTCGGGGATATAGCGCTGCCGTGCTTCAAACTCAGCAGAACGCTCAAAAAGCCTCCGGTAATGATAGCCAAAAGCCTTTGCGAAGCGATAAACGCGTCGGAAAAAAACGAGACGTTTGAAAAGATAGAAGACGTAAACGGGTATCTCAATTTTTATATTTCAAAAGAAGCTCTCGCAAGAAATCTTGTTAAAATGAGCGAGGACGAAAAATACGGCTCGTCGGACGTCGGACGCGGTAAAACTATAGTTATAGACTACTCGGCGCCGAATATCGCAAAACCGTTTCATATAGGACACCTGCGTTCGACGGTTATCGGTCAGGCGATAAAGAACATATACAGATTCTGCGGATACGAGTGTATCGGCGTAAACCACCTCGGCGACTGGGGAACGCAGTTCGGAAAACTCATCGTCGCGTATAAAAAATGGGGCTCGAAGGAAGCAATCGAACAAAAGGGCATAAAGGCGCTCACCGAAATATACGTAAAATTCCACGAAGAAGCCGAAAAGGACGAAAAGCTTGAGGACGAGGCAAGAGAAGCGTTTTCAAGAATGGAAAAGGGCGATGAGGAATGCATTTCCCTTTGGAAGTGGTTTGTCGAAATAAGCATCGCCGAATTCAAGAAGGTATATAACTTAATCGGCGCACAGTTTGAGTCGTGGAACGGCGAAAGCTTCTATTTCGATAAGACGGACGCGGTTGTGGAAGCGCTGAAAGCAAAGAATATGCTGGTACTCGATAACGGAGCGTATATAGTGCCGCTCGACGAATACGGCATGCCGCCCTGCCTCATACTCAAATCCGACGGCTCGACGATATATGCAACGCGCGATATTGCGGCGGCGTTTTACAGAAAAAAGACGTACGATTTCGATAAATGCATATACGTAACGTCGGCGGGACAGAGCCTGCATTTCGCGCAGTTCTTCAAGGTAATAGAGCTTATGGGCGAGGAATGGGCGAAAAATCTCGTTCACGTGCCGTTCGGAACGGTGAGCATAGACGGCGCAAAGCTTGCCACGAGAACCGGCAACGTCGTGCTTCTTGAAGACCTGTTCAAAGAAGCGACGGATAAGACGCTTGCCATAATCAACGAGAAAAACCCGGGACTCGAAAACAAAGAGGAGGTCGCAAGCGCGGTCGGCGTCGGCGCGATAATATTCCACGACCTGTCGAATAACAGAATAAAGGACATAAACTTCGTGTGGGACGAGGTGCTCAATTTCGACGGAAACACAGGGCCCTACGTGCAGTACACCTACGCAAGATGCGAGGGAATTCTCGATAAGGCGGGAAAATATGATAAAAAAATCCTTGCGTTGACCGACGACGCGGAATATAATATAATAAAGACGCTCGAGCTGTTCCCCGAAAAGATAAACCAGGCAAGATGCGAGCTCGAACCGTCGGTAATTTCAAGATACCTGCTCGACGTATGCCAGGAATTCAACAGATTTTACCACGACTGCCCCGTGCTCAAAGCGGACGGAGACAAGGTCAGAAACGCGCGTCTTGCGATAGTGGAAGCAACGGGAAGCGTGCTTAAACGAGGACTTGAACTCATAGGACTCAAAACGCCTAAAAATATATAGTATAAAGGAGAAAAACTCATGTCGGGACATTCAAAATGGAAAAACATAATGCATAAGAAGGAAAAAACCGACCTTCAGAGAGCAAAAGTGTTTACTAAAATAGGCAAGGAAATAGCAATGGCGGTAAGGGACGGCGGCGCGGACCCAGTGGCAAACAGCAAACTCAAGGACCTTATAGCGAAAGCAAAGGCAAATAACGTGCCGAACGATAACATCGACAGAATAATAAAAAAGGCGTCGGGTGCAGACGGAAGCGTGAACTACGAGGTTATTCTCTACGAGGGATACGGGCCGAGCGGAGTCGCGGTGATAGTCGAAACCACGACGGACAACAGAAACAGAACCGGTGCGGATATGAGACACTATTTCGATAAATACGGCGGAAATCTCGGACAGACCGGCTGCGTGTCGTATATGTTCGAGGATAAGGGCGTAATAGATATAGAAGCAGAAGGCACCGACGAGGAAGCGCTTATGGAAGCGGCACTTGAAGCAGGCGCGGAGGATATCTCAAACGAGGGAGAGGTCTTCGAGATAATAACGGCGCCGTCCGATTTTTCGGCGGTAACCGACGCGCTTACCGAAAAAGGATATAAATTTTTGTCGTGCGAACAGAGCAAAATCCCGTCGACGTACGTTACCTTAACGTCGGAGGACGACATAAAGAATATGAATAAACTCCTCGAAATGTTCGACGAGAACGACGACGTAACGAACGTATGGCATAACTGGGAGAACGAGGACGAATAAACGGTAATTCCGGTGGAATTTGAAAAATGCGATTTCGGTTTTCAAATAACACTTGACAAGAGATGTTTATTTGCATATAATGGTTTACAGTAAAAACGATTATCTTAGACAGGAGTTTATATCAAATGGCGGAAAAAATAATAGAATTGCTTGCTAAACAGTTCAGAGTCGATCCTTCGACCATCGACGAAGACACGAACATAGTTGAAGATCTCGGAGCGGATTCTCTTGAAATAGTCGATATGCTTATGGCTTTGGAGGAAAATTTCGGAATTACGGTATCCGACGAGGAAGCGTTAACTCTCAAGACTGTAAGAGACGTAGCCGATTTTATTGAAAAGAAGCTTTAATCAAAAGAAAGATTATAAACGGGAGTATCGCAAAAAGACGGTATTCCCTTTTCATTTGCTTATCAAAGTTAAGAAAGGGTGCTTTTGATGTCAGAAATCAAAAAAGTATACGTCGCATGCGACCACGCGGCGCTCGATATGAAAAACGAGGTCGCGGAATACATAAAGGAGCTCGGATACGAGGTTTCCGACGAGGGAACGTATACCAAAGAGAGCACCGACTACCCGGTGTACGCGAAAAAAGTGGCGCAAAAGGTGCTGGGCGACGAAAATTCCTTGGGACTTCTGTTCTGCGGAACGGGAATAGGAATGTCAATCGCGGCAAATAAGGTTAAGGGAATAAGGGCGACGGTCCTTTGCGACGTTTACAGCGCACAGCTTTGCAGAAAGCACAATAACGCGAATATCGCCTGCTTCGGCGCAAGGGTTATAGGCCCCGAAACCGCAAAGATAACTGCAAAGGCATTTCTGGAAGCCGAATTTGAGGGCGGACGCCATCAGAGACGCGTGGATATGATAAACGCCATGGATAAGGAATAATAATTGTCAGTAAAAAAGGACGGTCGGCAAGACCGTCCTTTTTTTGCAAAAAACGCGCCGAAAACCGCCTTGTTTTTGAAAAAATATCGTGATTTTACGTATTTTTTCAACTTTTTTTCGCTTTTTTTCTTTCGCAATAATTTGAATTAAGTCGATATGCCGCAAAAATCAAAATCCGTTAGCGTTTGCTGTCGCACGCTTTTCCTTGATAACATACATTATGTAGTATATAATAATGTTGTAAAATACAAGATATTGTTTCGGAGGGGCGGCAAAATGACGGATATACCGAAAACGGGATTTTTATGCGCCGGGAAAACGGCGCTTGAGCTGTCGGCATCAATATACTGCGCGTATAAGATTTCGGATTTTTTGAGGTCGAAAGGATACGGAAATTCGGGATACTATACGAGGATTTATTCTTCGTACGATAAGGAAAGGGAGAGCAAGACCGCAAGGATACTCGAAAGGCTGTGCACGTGCTGCGACCTTGTGCTTACGGTCGGCTGCGAGGGCTTTTCGAGAGACGATATTATCCCCGACGTAACCGACGTGATGTGCGAAAAAAGAGTCGATTATTTTTCGGGTATTCTTTGCGGCGGCAGAAAAATAAAAAAACCGGACGAGGCAGAACAAAACAGCGGAATACTCAGAGTTTTTCCCGACGAAAAGCCGCGTTTTGGGGCGATAACCGGGAAAATACGGCTTTTTTCTCCCGTGCCGGGCGAAAAAAACTTTACCGAAACCGAAAAAAAGAGCGGAGAACTGAAAAAAATAAATATAATGCGCATAATTTCCGATAATTCGCGAAGAAATCCGCATTTTTTCGAGCGCGCAAAGGAGGAAACGCGGTTTTCGGAAGAATATATCGAGGCAAAGCCGTCGAGAGCCTCGGCGGGAATCATGAAAAACACGCTTGTACTCAACTTTTCAAACGACGTGTATACCGCTCTGCCGCTTGTAAAAGCTGTTTTGCCCGCAATAAACTTCACCGTGTACAACGTCTCCGGAAAAAGCGCGGCGGATTTCTCAGCTTATAAAGAAACGGTGAAATCTTCAATAAATTATGACGATTTTTCAAACGAAAATTACATGATTAATATTTAGTACATATATTATTTACCATTTATTAAACAAATATTGCCAATAATGTTATATAATTGACATAAAGATGAATATTTTGGGAAAATTTCTAAAATGGGGGGTTAATAAATGGGATATAAAATTCTTATTGCAGACGACGATACCAATATCTGTGACTTACTGAAAATATATCTTGAAAACGAAGGATACGAAACGGTTACTGCATATGACGGTATCAAGGCTCTGTCGGCATTTAAGATTTATGAACCGGACTTAGTGCTCCTTGACATAATGATGCCGAGAAAAGACGGCTGGCAGATATGCAGAGAAATAAGGGAAATATCGTCCAAACCCATAATAATGGTAACGGCAAAGAGCGAAGTGTTCGACAAGGTTCTGGGACTCGAACTCGGAGCGGACGATTTTATAACGAAACCGTTTGACATGAAGGAAGTGCTTGCGAGAGTAAAGGCGGTGTTCCGCAGATATTCGGGACACGATACCGACGACAGCGAGGTAATCAAATTCGACAACCTCGAAATCAGCCGTCAGAAGTACGAGCTCAAGCTTGCGGGAAAACCCGTGGACATTCCTCCGAAGGAACTGGAGCTTTTGTATTTCCTCACGTCCAACTACAACAGAGTATTTACGCGCGACCAGCTGCTTGACAAGGTATGGGGATTCGACTATCTCGGCGACTCGAGAACGGTTGACGTACACGTAAAGAGACTGCGCGAAAAACTTGACGGAGTGTCGGACAAATGGACGATAAAGACAGTC
>JAEESG010000079.1 GCA_016286245.1 Clostridiales bacterium
GTAGAATAAGTGTAATAACGAAGTAGAGCATCATCAGTAATACCTTTATTACAGCCAACCGTCTCACCCGCCTCTGCTTTTGTAAACATACCTATACATAATTATAATATCATACTTTTTCCCGACTTTCAATACTTTATTACGCTTTATTTCCTTTTTTTGAAAAAAATAACACGGTCTTTTCAGACCGTGTTTTTTTCTTTTACCGCTCTTCCCGGAAGTACGAAAGACCGAGGCTCTGAGGCGGCTGATTTTCTTTTTTGTTTCTCATGCTCGTGATTATGAGCACAACGATGGTTACTATATACGGAAGCATATTAAATATTGCAATAGACGCTCTGCTCAAGCCCGAAACGTACGAATACGCAATATACAGACCTCCGAAAATGAAGGAACCGATTATTCCGAAATTCGGTCTCCAGAGTGCGAATATTACAAGCGCTATCGCAAGCCAGCCTCTGTCTCCGAAACCACCGTTTGTCCACGAGCCGCCCGTATAGTCCATTATAAAGTAAAGGCCTCCGAAGCCCGCGACAATTCCGCCGATACACGTCGCAAGATATTTATATTTCGTTACGTTTATGCCTGCGGCGTCAGCCGTTGCGGGATTTTCGCCGACCGCTCTCAAATGAAGTCCGACGCGCGTTTTTTTAAGCACTATTGCGGCAATTACCGCAATTATTATGGCCAAATACACGAGAAATCCGTATGAAAAGAATATTTTTCCGAAATCCCCGAGGTTATTCGCAAACGGGAGCGTCGTCTTATAATAGTCCGCCGTGGTTTTAACCGAAAGGTTTCCGCCGCTTCCGAATATCTTTGTAATCGAGCCTCCGAAGAAGTCTCCGAAGCCCGTTCCGAACGTCGTTATCGCAAGTCCCGTAACGTTCTGGTTTGCGTGAAGCGTTACCGTAAGGAACGAGTACAGAAGCGCCAGAAGTCCAGAGCCCAATATTGCCGAAACAAGCGGTATTACTATGCACCAGAACGGCGACGGGACCGCGGCGTACTTTTCATACAGATACGCACCCAGAATTCCCGTGCTTCCGCCGACGTACATTATTCCCGGGATACCGAGGTTGAGGTTTCCCGATTTCTCGGTAATTATTTCGCCGGTTGAACCGAACAAAAGAGGAATTCCCTGCACGATTGATTTATTGATTATCGTGGAAATCAGCATTTATTTCTCCTCCTTCCGGCTTTTTCTGACGTTTATCTTATAATTTATGAAAAACTCGCATCCTATGATGAAGAAGAGTATTATTCCGGTGAGCATATCCGACATACTCTCGTTCAGCTTGAAGCGCGTCGCAATCTCGCTCGCCCCTCGGTCAAGGAAGACCAGAATAAACGACGTGAGCGTCATGACTATCGGGTTGAATTTTGCAAGCCACGACACCATTATTGCCGTAAAGCCCATTCCTCCGACGGTCGTCGTGTTTATGGTATGGTCGGTGCCCGCGACGAGCAACAGTCCCGCAATTCCGCACAGCGCGCCCGAAAGCGCCATTGTACGTATTATTACCTTTTTTACGTTTATTCCTATATATTTCGCGGTGTTTTCGCTTTCGCCCACAACCGATATTTCATATCCGTGCTTACTATATTTAAGGTAAACGAACATCGCAACAGTGAGCGCCGCAACGATAAGTATATTGAGCAGGTATTTATTATCGGCTATCGTCGGAAGCCAGCCTGCGTGCGTTTTCCTGTTTATTACGCCTACCGTATTCGAGTCCTTCGGGTTTTCCCAATATACTATGCAGAACGAAACGAGCTGCATTGCGACGTAATTCATCATAAGTGTGAAAAGCGTTTCGTTGGTATTGAATTTTGCTTTGAAAAATGCAGGGATCAGACTCCATATCATTCCGGCAAGTATGCTTGCCGCGATAATTACGAGATAGTACACCGGAAGCGGAAGCTTGTCCGCAAGATATATCATGCACGCCGCAGATGCAAGACCGCCTATAAGCGTTTGCCCCTCGGCTCCTATATTCCAGAATCTCATTTTGAATGCCGGCGTTACCGCAAGCGAGATACAAAGCAGGAAAGCAAGCTCCTGGAACGTGTTCCACATCTTTCTCGCATTTCCGAAATTGCCCTCTATCATTGCTTTATATACGTCTATCGGATTATATCCCGTAAGAAGCACGATTACAAGAGCGCATATCAGAAGCGCCAATATAACCGCGGCTACTCTTACCGCCCACGATTTATACCAACGCATCGTATAGCGTTTTCTTACACGAATTAACGGTTCGTGAACCTGGTTTTTTACGTTATCGTTCATTGTCCGCACCCTCGTCTTTACTTACTTTTGTCATAAGCAAGCCTATTTCTTCCTTTGTCGCGCTTCTTGCGTCCACAATTCCGCTCACTTTGCCTCCGCAAAGCACGAGTATTCTGTCGCACAGTTCAAGCAGAACGTCGAGGTCCTCGCCCACGAACATTACGGCGACTCCCCTTTGTTTCTGCTCGTTGAGCAGGTTATATATCAGATATGATGAGTTTATATCAAGTCCTCTTACGGGATACGCCGCCATAAGCACGGTCGGCGACGACGCTATTTCTCTTCCGACGAGAACCTTCTGCACGTTGCCTCCCGAAAGGCGTCTTACGGGCGTGTTTGCGCTCGGCGTTACGACTTCGAGCTGTTTTATTATTTCGTCGGCAAGGTTTTTCGGCTCCTTTCTCTTTAAGAATACCGATTTTCCCTTTCTGTAACTTCTGAGAAGCATATTGTCTATTATGCTCATATTACCGACAAGTCCCATGCCGAGTCTGTCTTCGGGAACGAACGAAAGCCTTACTCCCATTTCCCTTATCTGCATGGGCGTTTTATCGCAGAGGTTTTCTTTTTCTCCGGTATTTGGGTCTATATAATCTATTCTTCCCGCGTTTACCTTCTGGAGTCCCGCAATCGATTCGAGAAGTTCTCTCTGTCCGCTTCCGGCAATTCCGGCAATTCCGAATATTTCACCCGATTTCACCGTAAAGGACACGTCGCTTAACAGCGGAACGCCTTCCCTGCTTACGCAGTTTATTCCCGAAACGAAAAGTCTGTCCGTCGGATTTTTGGGCTCGTCCCTGGATATATTGAGTGAAATCTTTTTGCCGACCATCATTTCGGTAAGTTCGGATTCGTTTGTTTCGGCGGTAATTAAGGTTCCTATGTATTCGCCTTTTCTCAGAACCGACACTCTGTCGGATATTTCAAGCACCTCATGAAGCTTATGCGTAATTATTATTATCGACTTTCCGTCTTTTTTCATATTACGCAGGACTTCAAACAGTCTTCCCGTTTCCTGCGGCGTAAGCACCGCCGTAGGCTCGTCGAGTATAAGTATGTCCGCGCCGCGGTACAGCACGCGTATGATTTCAACCGTCTGCTTTTCCGACACCGACATTTCGTATATTTTTTTGTCCGGGTCAATAATAAATCCGTATCTGTCCCCGATTTCCTTGACTTTCTTTTTAGCCGCTTTCAAATCGTACTTCTTCTCGTCTTCAAGTCCCAAAATTATATTTTCGGTTGCCGAAAAAACGTCGACGAGTTTGAAATGCTGGTGAATCATTCCGATTTTATGCTCGTATGCGTCTTTGGGAGAACGTATTACCACTTCTTTGCCGTCTATGAATATTTCACCCTCGTCGGGATAATATATTCCCGATATCATATTCATAAGAGTCGTCTTTCCGCTTCCGTTTTCACCGAGTACGGACAGTATCTCCCCTTTGTTTACGCTCAGATGAACGTTTTTGTTGGCTACAATACGCCCAAACGTCTTCGTGATATTCTTCAGTTCTATCGCAGGTACGGAATTCACTGTGTTTCCCCCATTCGTGTTTGCTTTTCGCTTTCAAGAAGCAATACGAAAATTCATATTCCTTCTTCAAAACGAAAAACCTCAAGCGGGGAAGCTCCCCGCATGAGGTTATATTCTTGTTTTTGTCTTTTATTTAATTGTAATGCCGTCAATGTCTATATCAAAGTAAGGAGCGCTGCGGAATTCGGATTCGTGGAAGTATCCGTCCGATATAACCTGCGTGTCGGGCGTGAACGCTTCGTCGGAATCAACGTCTGCCATGTACTCTTCAAGTTTTTCGCCGCCTACGGTGAACGTATCGGTGTCAAATACGTGGAGTGTGCCCGCAATGAACTGAGCCTTTACTTCTTCAAGCTTTTCGGCTGTGCCTGCGGCTGCAACGTCGTCGTTAAGACCGAGAATTTCAACAGAACCTTCTGCGAGACCGTAGCAATAATCCTGTTCGATTTCTTTGCCTTCTTTTACACAGTTTACAAGGTGTTCAAAGTAAGGCTGCCAGTTTATCTTGGACGAAATGAGCGCTGTGTTGGGGCCCCATTCGCGTGTGTCGAGGTTGTAGGATACGTCCGGTACGCCTGCTTCTTCACAAGCCTTAGGCGCGCCTTCGGAGTCGGCATGCTGGCTCATAAGTACGCAGCCGTCAGCGATAAGAGCGTTGGCTGTTTCTTTTTCCGCCGCTATATCAAACCACGAGTTTGTGAATTTAACTTCCATTGTTGCCGACGGGCAAACGTAACGTGCGCCGAGGAAGAATGACGTATATCCCGATTTAACTTCTGCGTACGGATATGCGCCTACGTAACCTATTTTTGCCTGGTCTGCCGTGATAACGCCGTTTTCGATCATTTCATTGAGTTTGAGACCTGCGGCAACGCCTACGAGGAATCTGCCCTCGTAAATCGAAGCGAATGCATTGTAGAAATTGGGGAGATCTTCCGTATGAGCCTTCGTACCCGTTGCATGTGCAAATACTACATCCGGGAATTCTTCAGCTGCCTGAATCATAAAGTCTTCATGACCGAAGCTGTCTGCGAACACGATATCGCATCCCGCGTCAACAAGATCTGCGGCCGCTTCATAGCATTCCGCCGTTTCGGGAATGTTTGCCTTGAATATTACCTGATCATCCGAAAGTCCGAGAGCTTCTTTTGCTGCCGTTGCGGCATCCATGAAGTTCTTGTCGTATGTGGAGTTTTCATCGTGAAGGAAAATAAATCCGATTTTGAAATCGTCTGCGGCTTCTGTGTTTTCTTCGCCGTTATTCTCTTCTCCGCCCTTATCATCTCCGCCTTTAACATCGGTTTCCACATTTGTTTCACTTTCTGTCTTCGTATTCTCGCAGCCTGCAAATATCAGTGTTGCCGAGAGAACAAGCGCAAGCACCAAAATGATTGATAAAACCTTTTTCATTTTCTTCCTCCTAAAGTAATAATAAAATAAAAACAGGCACTTTTTTGCAAGAAATAAATTTTCATTTTTTCCTTCAAGTGCCATTTATATTATAACAAATTATTCCATAAATTTCAATACGTTAATTTGACGAAAAACGACGAAATTTGACCTTCAAATTATACATCTTGCACAACTTGTTTTTTCATTTTTCAAAATGCGTCTTTTCCGTATAAAAACCGTTTTTTCACGCAAAATATTTTAAGTGAAACACTCGAAATTTTTTGCTGAAAAGGGGCTTTTTATGTTTGATTTTTCCGAAAACAAAACAAAGAGCGGGAACGAAGATATTCCCGACGGCACCGAGCGCCGGAAGGACGCGGAAAAAGACGAAAATCCCGATTTTTCCGAAATTGCCGAAACGGGCGGCATAATCACGAAAAAAGATGACGTTACCATTCATTCAATGATTATCGCAGGGCAGATTGAAGGGCATTATCTGCTTCCGTCGCAGACTAAAACGACAAAATACGAGCACATGATTCCTCAGCTTGTCGGAATCGAGGAATCTCCGGAAATCGACGGGCTTTTACTGCTTCTTAACACCATAGGCGGCGACGTCGAAGCGGGTCTTGCAATAGCGGAGCTCATTTCCGGCATGTCAAAGCCGACGGTTTCACTCGTTCTCGGCGGAGGGCACTCGATAGGCGTACCTCTCGCAGTCTGCACGGACAAATCCTTTATCGTGCCGTCGGCGACGATGACGCTGCATCCCGTACGGCTGAACGGGCTTGTCATCGGCGTTCCGCAGACCTTCACGAATTTCCTGAAAATGCAGGAGAGAATTACGAATTTCATCGTCAAAAATTCAAGGGCTGACAAATCCACGATAAACGAGCTGATAATGAAAACCGACGAAATCGCTTCGGACGTCGGCACCGTCATCGACGGCGTAAAGGCTGTGGAAATAGGTCTTATCGACAGCGTCGGAAACCTTCATGACGCGATTTCCGAGCTGAAAAGAATGATTTGCGAGCGAAAAAACATCAATTAAAGCGGTTGAGCGAAAACCGCTTTTTCTTTTTTGCAAAAAACGCCGTATTATGTTGACTTTTGATTTTTTAAGTGGTATACTTTAATATATTATTTAAGGTGTATTTTTTACGAAACTCACCGTGAAAGGTTTTTGCGAAATGAAGGTTTTATCGCTTGACACAACTGCGAAAACGGCAAGCGTATGCGTCGGACTTTTTGAAAACCGGTCTTTTTACAAAATTTCGTCCGCATGCCTCAACAACACCTTGACTCACAGCGAAAGTCTGCTTCCGATGATAGATTTCTGCATAAAAAGTGCAGGTCTTTCTTTTTCCGACGTCGACGCCGGTGTAATAAGTGCCGGTCCCGGCTCATTTACGGGCGTAAGAATCGGCATTTCGACGCTCAAAGGTCTTGCTTTCGGAAGAGCGGATTTTCCGTGCGTTCCCGTTTCCACGCTCTCATCTCTTGCCGAAAACGTCGTTTCGTGCAGGGAAAGTTCGATTATTTTCCCACTTATGGACGCAAGGCGTAATCAGTTTTACAACGCGGCTTTTATCTGCTGCA
>JAEESG010000080.1 GCA_016286245.1 Clostridiales bacterium
AGATATACTCGATATATCTTCGGGACGTTGCTCCCGAAGATATATTTGCATATTAAGTCGACGAGGTGTTTATAGACGCGACGGGCTATCTGAAATCCAACAAGACGACTGCTCACGAATTTGCAATGAAGCTCATAAAAAACGTGCTTGCCGAGACCGGAATTACCGCAACGGCGGGAATAGGCACGAATATGTTTCTCGCAAAGGTCGCCATGGACGTTACGGCAAAGCACATGCCGCCCGATAAAGACGGGGTGCGCATTTCGGAACTCGACGTAATGAGCTTCCGCCGCAAATTGTGGGACTACAGACCGATTACCGATATATGGCGAATTGGCGTCGGAACTGCAAAGCGGCTTGAAGCGATGAGAATATATACGCTCGGCGATATTGCAAGATGTTCGGTTACAAATGAGGAAATGCTTTATAAAGAATTCGGCGTAAATGCGGAACTTCTCATAAATCACGCTTGGGGCTTCGAGCCGACGACCATTGCCGACGTAAAGGCGTATAAGCCTGAAAATAACAGCATCAGCTCAGGGCAGGTACTTTCGGTGCCGTACGATTTTGAAAAGGGAAAACTCATAGTACGTGAAATGACCGACCTTCTCGTACTCGATCTTGTCGAAAAGGGCGTCGTTACCGATCAGATGGTGCTGACTGTCGGATATGATACGGAAAACGTCGGAAAAGATTCCGACTACCGCGGAGATACGGAAATCGACCGCTACGGCAGAAAGGTGCCGAAGCAGGCGCACGGTTCAATTAATCTCGGGAAGTTCACGTCATCTACAAAAATCATTTTGGATAACGTTACAAAACTGTATGAGCGTATTGTAGATAAAAATCTTACCGTCAGACGTATGTACGTCGTCGCAAACCACGTAATTCCCGAATCGGAAATAAATAATGAAATAAAGCAGACGCAGATGACGCTGTTTGACAACCCGGAGGAAATCGAAAGGAAAAACGCTGAGGAAAAAGCAGCGCGCGATAAGGAACGCCGCGTTCAGAAAACGGCGATAAAACTCAAAAGAAAATTCGGAAAAAACGCAATTATCAAGGGTATGAATCTGCAGGAAGGCGCAACCACGATAGAGCGCAATAAACAGGTCGGCGGACATAAGGCAGGAGAATGAGCCTGATAAAGCATTTCCGAACAGAAAACGGAAATATACAAAAAATCTATTATCGGAGGTATATATATGTCATTCATGGAACTTGCTGAAAATCGGTATTCGGAGAGATATTTCGACGCCCGCCCCGTTGAGCAGGAAAAGATCGATAAGATACTTGAGGCGGGACAGACGTCTCCCACCGCCTGCAACTATCAGCCGCAGCGTATTTACGTAATAAAAAGCGAGGATGCGCTGAAAAAGGCAAGAAGCATCCGCGTGTCTCACTTTAATGCGCCGCTGATGATGCTCGTCTGTTATGACGCGGAAACGTCGTGGCGAAATCCGCGCGACCGGTGCTATGATAATTACTGCTCCGGGGAGCAGGACGCGACCATCGTGGCGACAACAATGATGTACGAAGCGGAGGAACTCGGCGTTCACAGCGTGTGGCTGCGGGGATTTGACAGCCTTGAGGTTGCGGAAACTTTCGATCTGCCGAAAAATCATATTCCGGTTATGATGTTTGCTATGGGCTATCCGTCCGAAACGAGTAAGCCAAGCCCGTGGCACTTCCAGAGAAAACCGATGGAAGAAACAATAACCATGCTTTGAGAGGTGCTGACAAATGCAATTTATGATAAAAGCCTATGACGGCAAGGGAATGCTTGAAAAACGTATGGAAGTTCGTCCGCGGCATCTGGACGGAATGAGAATGCTCGGAAAGCACATAATTTGCGCGGGAGGACTTCTGGATGATGAAGGAAAAATGAAGGGTTCTGCTCTGATTCTTGATTTTCCGGACCGTGCGGCGCTTGATGAATATCTTTCGAATGAGCCGTATGTAACGGAGCATGTCTGGGAAAAGATAGATGTCGAAGTGATGAACGTTGTGTTCTTAAACGGCGAAAAAACGCAATAAAAGCGAAGGGTGTAATATCGACAGAAAAGGAGAAAAGCATGAATATTACGGTTTATCTCGGGGCTTATGAAGGTAATGATCCGACGCTGAAGGAAGCCGTCGAGAAGCTTGGAACCTGGATCGGCAAGAGCGGAAACCGCCTTGTTTACGGCGGGTCAAAATCCGGGCTTATGGGTGTTCTGGCAAAAAGCGTTATCTCATCCGGAGGCGAAGCGATTGGCGTCGAACCGGCCTTTTTCGTGGAACGGGAACTGCAATACGAGGAACTTACGCAGCTGATCGTTACCGGAGATATGTCAGAAAGAAAAACAAAGATGGCGGAACTTGGAGACGCGTTTATTGCCCTGCCGGGCGGAACGGGAACACTTGAAGAAATCAGCGAGATCATGTCAAAAATCTCCTTGGAACACCTTGACGCGCCCTGCATCATTTATAATCATAACGGCTTTTATAACGGCCTGAAACAATTGCTCGGTAAAATGATAGAGCGGGGATTGTCAACCGAAAAGCGGCAGAAAGGGATTTGCTTTGCGGACAACTTAGATGATATTTTCAGACTTTTAATGTGATTCAGAGAGATGAATAGTATGAGTGATAACAGTAAATACGACTTTATAAAAAGCAAAAGATTCGTCTCCGACGCTTATAACCTCACTCCGGACGTGAAAAAATGATATAAACCGTAAGCAGGGAAATGTTTGCGGTTTTAAATATGTTGAGCAAACGGCACCCATCCCATTTTTGTCAAATTAAATGTGCTATTATTAATCCAGAGGGGTGATAAAAATGGAAAATGGCAGAGGAAAAAGAATAAAACCGGCTGTTGTTCGTTTTATTGGAACCCCAGACCATTCCCAAGGAAAATTTACCGTAGGAAAAACTTATGAAGCTTTTTTTCTTGAATATTGGGAATTAAAACGTGACGCGCTGCATGTGCGCGGGGACGATGGAAAGATAACTTATTTTAATCATTTTAAGTATTTTTCCGTAATTTCTGACGAAGACCATCTTTTAAATTGCCATGAGGCAACCGTCAGGTGTATAACGCATGATTTTGATGATGAGCTGTTTGACCTGGTATACGGGCATGAATACAAGGCAATCGGTATAAACGGTGACGGCGATTATCTGGTGATGGACGAATCATGCATATGTTATTTCTATGAACCGGATTGCTTTGAGGTGGTGGAAGATAAGTACGGTGTTCTCAAACAGGAGATTTATTGGTGGTTTTGATGTTGAGAAAAGAATAATATATAAATCTATGATATAGAGAGTTCTGTAAAACGTTTCTGTTATAAATGGAGGTCATTATGTCAAAAGTTGGTGACGAAATATACAGATATGAATTTAATTTGTTTGCTTTCCCGGAAGGATATTTCGAAAATCATACTGCCAAAGAACTTAAAATCTCTGAGGAAGCAAGGCAAAAACTCATAGAAATTCAGAAACAATTTTTTCGGAGACCAAGTAAAGAATATAAATAAAAAGTCGCAGTTATTAACAATCAAAATGTGTTCGGAGAATATAGTGAAAAAATATGATTTGAAATTGGCACATAAATTTTGCTGCAGCCACAAACCGGAATTGGAAAAAGATAAAATTTGCGGCTGCTTTTATTGTCTCAGAATATTCAATCCGGCAAAAATAAAAGAGTGGTTGATATTCAACAATCCATGCGACAGGCGGGGGACCGCGATATGTCCTTATTGCAGTATTGATTCGGTAATTGGTGAAAGTTCGGGCTTTCCCATAACAAAAGAATTTTTGACGGAAATGAATAAAAAATGGTTTGGCAACTCTAAAAAACGATTTTTTTATGTTAAGGAAGGAGAAAAGCATGAATAAAGAACATTTTAACGAATTGATCGGAAAGTATTTGGAAAATTTCAGCAATATCAATGACGTTAACGAGGAATATTATAAATGGGTGGCTGTGAAGCATTTCAAAGACAACTGGGATATTGATGCCGAAAACTTTGCCGATATGTTTAAGGAAGCTATTTCAGAAACCTCGAACCTTATTAATAATCACATAGTACAGCCCGGAAACGGTATTATAAAACTTGCGGAAAGACCTGAATTAACCGATGTTGTCAGAAATCTTTTCAGAGATCTGTTTTACTCGGATGATTCCGGCGATATAGATAAACGTCAGGATCGCATAGAGACTTTCTCCGGCTCCGTAAATGCTTTGCTCGACGAGTATGAACCGGGAAAATGGAAATACAGACAGGATCTAAGGTGTGTTCTTGTTTATTTAAATCTCTTTGCGCCGGATAAGAATTATTTTTTCAAGGCAACGCAGGCAAAAGAATTTATGTATTGTGTGGAATACGGCGATGATTTCGGAAGCGGACTTAATTTTCGCCTAAGTAAGTATTATCGTATGTGCGATTGGCTTGTGGAACAGATTAAATCAATGCCGGAACTTATCAAAACGCACAAAGACAGAATGACAGAAGATATGTTTGAAGAGGACGATTACCATATTCTTGCTTTTGACATAATTTATTGCGGCGTTACTTACCATCTGTATCGCGACATTGTTTACACTCCGCCAAAAAAGTCAATGCAAAAAAAGAAGGAGGAAAAAGCCATACTTGAAGAGGTGAAAAAAGAACTGACACGTCTGTCGGACGAACTTGAATCGTTGGTTTCAGAGAGGGCTTCATATGACGACTTTTCCGCCGTAGGAATGAAAATAGAACAAAAACTGCTTGGAAAAGGTACTGTTTCTGCGCATCAAGGCAGATATATAACGGTAAAATTTGAAACTAACGAAAAGAAATTCCTTCTTCCTAATGCGTTTGTGTCAGGATTTCTGAAAACAGACGATGAAAGCATCGCAAAGCTGTTATCGGATATGAGCATACTTGATGATAAAATAGATACTGTCCGTGATAAAATAAATGATTTACAGAAATTGGTTAAAAAAAAGGAATAAAACGGGGTATGGCAATGCTTGGAGCAATAGTCGGAGATATCGTAGGCTCGGTTTACGAGTGGAACAATATTAAAACCAAAGACTTTCCGTTATTCAGAGACGACTGCTTCTTTACGGATGATACAGTAATGACGTGCGCAATCGCGGAAGCAGTCATGAACGGCGGTAAAAAAGATGATTATATTGACGCCATGAAAAAGTTCGGGCGTATGTATCCGGATGCGGGATATGGCGGAAGATTTAATGAATGGCTCTTTTCGGAAAACCGCGAGCCGTACAACAGTTTCGGAAACGGATCGGCAATGCGAGTTTCTCCATGCGCGTGGGCGCTTGACTGCGGATTCTTTGCAAGAACGGGAATTTGGCCTTCAAACGGGTATGAGAAAGCGAAATTATCCGCTGAAGTTACTCACAATCATCCGGAGGGAATTAAAGGCGCAATGGCGACCGTCGACGCGATTTTTTTGTGCAGATTCTACTTTGGAGGTTACTGTCACGATTACGAAAAACCGATAGATGATAACCCCGAAGAGTGTAAAAAGCGTATTAAAGCACATATTGAAAAGGAATACGGGTACGATCTTTCAAAAACGCTAGATGAAATTCGACCGACATACTTTTTTAATGAAACATGTCAGGAAACCGTTCCACAGGCAATTACTGCATTTCTTGAAAGCACGGATTTTGAAGACGCTATACGGAATGCAATATCTCTCGGAGGAGACAGCGATACGCTTGCTGCGATTACCGGCAGTATAGCTGAAGCGGCTTACGGCATTCCCGAATGGATAAAGGAAAAGGCGATTTCTTATCTTGACGAGCCGTTGAAAAACGTACTGCGCAGCTGGGAGAATACTTTTAAAGTGTAAAGGAAGGTATTTCAACATGAAAAACGAAGATAAATACGACGATATAATAAATCTTCCGCATCACGTCTCAAAAAAGCACCCGCCGCTGAAACGCGCAAGCTATGCGGCGCAGTTTTCGCCTTTTGCCGCACTCACGGGATACGACGGTATAGTTTCGGAGGCGGCGCGCATAACGGACGAGCGAATAGAACTAAATGAAACGGATATGGAAATAATAAACGCCAAATTGCAGATAGTTTGCGACAGAATAAAGGAAAAGCCCGAGCTTACCGTTACGTATTTTGTCGCGGATAAAAAGAAGTCCGGCGGGAAATTTCTCAAAACGACTGCTTCTGCAAGAAGAATTGACGACGTCGAAAGAGTTATTTATTTTACCGACGGCACAAAACTGCCTTTTGACGATATTATCGATATTCAAAGCGGAATTTTTGATATTCTGAAGCAGGGAGGAGAGCAATCCTAAAATGATTTCCGCAATGAAAAAATCATTGTTAAATATCAATTATAAGCTGTTTTTTGCCCTTATAGTGCTTGGTTTATGCCCGACGATTTATACAACTGTGCGCGTGTTTTTTCTCGGTCAACTGCCGGGGGAATGGTCTTTTTCCATTGCCGGACAGCTTTCGTGGGTAAATTTGCTGTATGAAGTCCTAAATGAGGCAATTATTCTGCCGTTGTTTTTCTTTATCGGAAAGGTAAAAGCAAACAAAAAGGAATTTTCAAACTTGGTACGTACAGGTATGCTCGTATCGTTTGGCGTTTATGCGGTTATATCCCTTGCGGTGTTTGTGTTTGCAAAGCAGCTGTTGTTTTTTATGGCGGCGGATGAAAGTATATTTGAAGCGTCGGCGGTATATATCCGTATAGAGAGCATTGCAAACGTCTTTTTGATTCTTTCGCAGTTTGCACTTGTGGCACT
>JAEESG010000081.1 GCA_016286245.1 Clostridiales bacterium
CAAATAGTCGAGGGTATGTCTCTTTTTCTGAAGCGGATAATCCGCGGTAGACGCGCCTTCAACGGCAATTTCTTTCGCCTTTATTTCAAAAGGCTGTTTATTTTCGGGCGTGAGCGCCACTGTTCCTTTTACGACGAGTGCCGCGCCGACGTTCTGCTTTGCGATTTCATCGTAGTTTGCGATTATTTCGCGTTCAAACACCACCTGAACGCCCTTGAAGCAGCTTCCGTCGTTAAGGTCGATAAAACCGAACGCCTTGCTGTCCCTTATGCTTCTTGCCCAGCCGCCGAGCGTGATTTCTTTGCCCGAAAAGCTCTGCATATCGTCATAAATTTCCTTGATTAAGGTTCTTTTCATCTTTTTGCCTCTTTTTTATAATTATTATTGCTTTTTCTTTCCGAGATATGCTTCTTTTATTCTCTCGTCCTCAAGAAGTTCTCTTCCTTTGCCGGTCATGGTTACGCTTCCCGTTTCGAGAACGTACGCGATGTCCGCGACCTGAAGCGCCATATTTGCGTTCTGCTCTATGAGGAGCACCGTGATACTTCTGTCGTTTATCGTCTTTATTATCGAGAAAATGTCCTTTACTATCAGCGGCGCAAGTCCCAAAGACGGCTCGTCCATCATAAGAAGCTTGGGCTTTGCCATAAGCGCGCGTCCCACGGCGAGCATCTGCTGTTCGCCGCCCGAAAGTGTGCCGGCAAGCTGCCATTCGCGCTCTCTTAATCTCGGAAACAGCGAAAAAACGTAATTTATATCGTCTTCGATGCTGTCTTTTCTCAGATACGCGCCTATTTTGAGGTTTTCAAGCACGGTTAAGTTCGGAAAAATGCATCTTCCCTCGGGAACGAGCGTAATGCCTTTTGCCACGATATAGTTGGCGGGTTTTCCGAGTATTTCCTCGCCCAAAAACTTTATTGAGCCGGTTTTTGTCTTTTCAAGGCCGCATATCGTGCGCAGTATCGTGCTTTTTCCGGCTCCGTTCGCGCCGATTAAGGTTACGATGCTTCCCTCCGGCACTTCTATCGTTACGCCCTTTACGGCCTTTATGCCTCCGTAGCTTACCGACAGATTGTTTATTTCAAGTATGTTGTTACTCATCTTCTTCGGATACCCCCAGATAAGCTTTTATTACCGCTTCGTCATTCTGCACTTCCTCGGGAGAGCCGTGCGAAATGAGTTTGCCGAAATCTATTACGTATATCCTGTCGGATATGTCCATTACGAGATTCATGTGGTGCTCTATTATGAACACGGTAAGGTCGAATTCGTCCCTTATGCTCTTAATAAACGCCGTGAGCGCCATCGTTTCCTGCGGATTCATACCCGCCGCCGGCTCGTCGAGAAGGAGCAGCTTCGGTTTTGTCGCAAGTGCGCGCGCAATTTCGAGATACCTCTGTTTCCCGTAAGGAAGCGACGTCGCAAGCTCGTCCTTCACGTCGTCAAGCCCGAGTCTTTCGAGAAGCTGCATGGTTTCCTCTCTTGCGTTTGCCTCTTCTCTGTGATTGAGTTTCAGCGCCGCGCCGAAAAGATTGCTCTTTCGCAGCATATGCTTTGCCGTCAGCACGTTTTCAAAAACCGTCATGGATTTGAAAAGTCTTATATTCTGGAAGGTTCTCGCAATTCCGAGGGAGGTTATTCTGTCCGGCGTCTTGGTCATTACGTCGGAGAATTTTCCCGCATCCGTGCCCGCGTACATCTTTTTCATCTTGCCCTGCGGGTGATTTGAAAGAATCATTTTATCTTCGTAATACACGGCGCCGTTCGTCGCCTCGTAAACGCCCGTGATAACGTTAAAAACGGTCGTTTTTCCCGCTCCGTTCGGTCCTATAAGCGATACTATCTCGCCCTTGTTCACTTCAAGCGAGAGGTCGTTTATCGCAACCACGCCGCCGAACTGCATCGTTATATTTTCAAGTTTAAGTACGTTTTCACTCATCTTGTACTCCCGATTTAAGAAAATTTAACTTTAATCAGTTATATTTCTTTATTTTTTTCGTCTTTTTTCTTAAATAATTTAAGAAAACGTGTAACGGAAATTTCCTTTTCTCCCATGATGCCTTTTCTGAAAAACAGCACTATTATCATTATGATAACCGAAAAGACAACCATCCTGAAGCCGCCGCGCAAAACCGCAGGCGATTCGATAAACAGGAATTTTCCGCTGTCAAGTCCGCGCAGCCACCATTCTGATGCCGAAATGTACAGGAACGACGCGATGATGCTTCCGCTTATCGAGCCTATGCCTCCGATTACGACGATAAGAAGTATTTCATAAGTCATCGCCGATTTGAACGGCGTTGCCTGAAGCGTATTCTGGAACATTGCGAGCAGCGCTCCGCCGATACCTGCGAAAAACGAGCTTATGACGAACGCGAGTCTTTTATGGTGCGCAAGGTTTATTCCCATCGCTTCCGCCGCGATTTCGTCGTCCCTTATGGCTTTGAACGCTCTTCCGTAGGTGGAATTTATGAGAAGCACTATAAACAGTATGCACAGCGCCGACACGGTGAGCGGAAATACCGCCGTCTTGAAGGTCGGAAAATTGCGCAGCACGTTTGAGCCGTTCGTTACCGGTCCGAGTTTATCCCACTGGAATATTGCGCGTATGATTTCGGCAAATCCGAGAGTCGCAATCGCCAGATAGTCGCGCTTGAGCTTGAGCACCGGAAGTCCTATAAGCCACGAGAAAAATGCGGCAATAAGTCCTCCCGCAAGCATTCCTATAATCATTATCAGAAGCTTCGACACGTCTTCCGACATGTGAAGCGCGTTTGAAATATTGTCAAACCACGCTCTCGAAACGGCGCTTCCTTCCTTGACGTACATATAGACCTTTTCTCTTGCCGAGTCGGGAATTGTTATTACCGCGTAGGTATATGCGCCGAGCAGCATAAAGCCCGCCTGACCGAGCGAAAACAGTCCCGTAAAGCCGTTGAGCAGGTTCATCGAGACCGCAACGAGCGCGTATATCGAGCCCTTTTTCAGTACGGTTGAAAGCATCGGGTTTACGCCCGGGATATTTTCAACGATTATTACGGCGGCAAATATAAGCGCCACGAGGGAAAGATTGAAAATCATATCGGTTCTTGATTTTTTCATGTTCTCTTCCTCCCGTCTCACACTTTATCGGTGTTCTTCTCACCGAAGAGTCCCGTCGGCTTTACGCAGAGAATGACGATAAGAAGAATGAACGTGAACGCGTCGGAAAACGTCGCAAAGCCGAACGTAAATCCGTCTTTGAAAACGCCCGCCGTAGACAGTATGTTGTCAAGTCCTTTGAGTATATTCTCGCATATTCCTATTATAAACGCTCCGACAACGGCGCCGGGAACGGAGCCTATTCCTCCGAACACCGCCGCGACGAACGCTTTAAGACCGGGCATTGCGCCCGACGTGGGAGTTACCGACGCATAGTTTGTAAAATACAGCAGCGAGCCTACGGCCGCGAGGAACGAGCCTATAAAGAAGGTTACCGAAATTACGTTATTGACCTCGATTCCCATAAGCCTGCTCGTTCTGAAATCCTTTGAAACGGCTCTCATCGCCATTCCGATTTTGGTTTTCTTAATGAGAAGCACGAGTGCAACCACGAGTAAAATCGTAAGTATCGGCGTAATCACCGTTACCCGCTTTATCGAAGTCGAGCCTATCGTTATCTGGTCGGACAGCCACGGCATTGCCGCACCTGATGCGGGATACGGCTTTGCAAGTCCTCCGGTTATGTAAATTGCCGCATTCTGTATGAGATACGACACGCCTATCGCCGAAATCATAACCGACATTCTCGGCGCGTTCCTGAGCGGCCTGTACGCCGCTTTTTCTATCGTAAGTCCCAAAATAACGGTCAGCACAAGCACTATTACAACAGACGATATAATCGAGACAATGAACGCCGACCCTGCTGAAAGCCCCATATTCATAAACAGCGGGGTAAGCGCGACGTTGGAATAAACCATAATAAGTCCCGCTACCATGAATATATCGCCGTGGGCGAAATTTATAAGTCTCAATATACCGTACACCATAGTATATCCTATGGCAATAAGTGCGTACTGTCCGCCTACCGATATTCCCGAAAGAATATACGGCAGACACGTTGAAAACAGTTTGCCGATCATTTTCCTCTAACACTTCCTCATGCTTTTTTACGCATTATTAAAAATTCTCAGAGCCTCTTGAAAAAATAACGGCGAAATATTTTTTCAACAGGCTCCGCAAATCTATTGCATTATCGTATATTTATCTTGCGGAAGGCAGAGCCTTCCGCAAGATTCGGATAAAATAACGTTTAAATCAGTTTACGCCCTGTTCGCGAACAAAGTCCCAAGCGCCCGTTTCGGTGTTGGCAGTCTTTACGTATGCCGTATCACGAATTGCATCGCCCGTTTCGTCGAATTTGATTTCGCCCGTAACGCCCGTGTAGGAAACGCTTCCGAGGATATCCTTTATAGCTCCCTTATCGGTCGAGCCCGCAGCCTTTATTGCTTCGAGAGCAACGTAGTATGCGTCGTAGCCCATTGCCGAAACAGCAGCTACCGTATCGTCTCCGCCGTTGTTGGACAGATGCGTTGCGTCCGCGTTGATCCAATCCTTGAATCCGTTATCGAAGTCAGCGTTGCCGCCTTCCTGATAGAACGTCGTAACGTAAATCTTAACGTCCTTGCCTTTTGCCGCGTTGAGGATTACGTTGGAATCCCACGTGTCGCCTGCGAGAAGCGGAACGGAAATTCCCTGCGTTGCGCTCTGCTCGATTATAAGCTGAGCCGCCTCGGTCGAGGTCGGAGCAAAGATAACGTCGCATTCCTGAGATTTGGCTGTGTTGAGGAATGCCGTAAAGTCTGCGTTGCCTTCCTGGAAGGACTCTTCAACAACCGTGCCTCCGAGTGCTTCAAACGCCTGCTTGAAGTTGTATCCGAGACCTGTCGAATAGTCATCGCCGAGTTTTGTCAGGATATATGCCTTCGATGCCTTGAATTCGCTTGACGCGAGGTTTGCGAGAACCGTGCCCTGGAAGGGATCCAGGAAGCAGATTCTGAAGTAGTGGCTGTTGCCTTCGGTAACCTGCGGGTTTGTGCAGGTAACGCCTATTGCGGCAACTCCGCTGTCTTTGAACGTATCGCTTGCGGCTATCGAAACGCCCGAGCCGTATGAGCCGAGAATTATCGAGCAGCCTGCAGAGATAAGCGACTGAGCCGCCGTCGGCGCCTTGTCGTTGGACGAACCGTTGTCGGCGTATATAACTTCCACTTTGTATTCATCTTCGCCGATTTTTACGGTCGGAGTTTTTTCGTTTGCGTACTGGATACCGAGAGTTTCCTGCTTTCCGCCGGCTCCGTTATCTCCGGACGCGGGTTCGAACACACCGATTTTTACAACTTTCTCACCGGCCGGTTGTCCCTCGTTTCCTCCGTCGGACACGTCGGGTTTAACTTCGCCGCATGCTGCCAGTGCAAACACCATGAGAGCTGCAAGAACGATGGCTAAAATTTTTTTCATTTTGTAGTCTCCTCCCAAAATTAAAGTCAGTATTACACAAATAATACACCGTAATTGATATATAATTTGTATAATCTTTTGAAATTATAACATAATTTTTTTGTTTTGTAAAGAGTATATGCACAAAAAATCCTCATTAAATTATATTACCGTTATTTTTACGCCGTTTTCCTGCATTTGCGCGCACGTTTTGCGCGCAAGTGTTACGGTTTTGTAAAATTGAAAATTTTTCTCTTGATATTTTCGGCTTATCATTATATAATTATATTGAATAATTTTATTTCGGAAAGAGAGTGATATTATGTCTGAAAATCAAAGAGACAAAACCATTACCTTTTCCATCTCTCAGATTAAGGAAATGGAAACAAAGCAGGCACTGACTCAGGTATACAACGCCCTCAAGGAAAAGGGGTATAACCCCATAAACCAGATCGTGGGCTACATTCTTTCCGAAGATCCCACATATATTACAAATTACAACAACGCAAGGGCTATCGTTGCGAAACTTGACAGAGACGAACTTCTGAAAATTCTCGTTGCCAGCTACCTTGCGGATTGACTACCGAAAGGATGATGCAAATTATGGCTGATTTGCTTAACTACAAAGGCCACCCTGTCGTTCGGGACGCCAACAAAATTTATTACGGCAGCCCCGACAGCGACTGCATAGTCGTGCTTACTGTCCTTGAAAACACGGAAATTGAAGGAACGAAGGTCCCTTCGAGAATTCTCGTTCAGCTTCAGAGTACCGACCCTGCGCTTGCGCTCAAGCAGGAAAAAATACTGAACCAGGTTGAGAGAAAAACTTTATCCGACGCGCTGAACATCGGTTCCGTATGGCTTGAAAAAAACCGTTAGGATTCTTAACGAAATCTTTTGAAAAAAGACGGCTTACGCCGTCTTTTTTTATGTAATAATCCGCAAAAATCACGCATAATACTTTAATAAACAAAACTGAAAGGTATGCGTAAAATCATGAAAAACAAGTTCAAAAAATTTACGGCGTCCGCCATTTCGTTTATATTCATTTTCAATACGCTGTATTTCGGCGTTTTCGCCGCGAGAAACGACATCGAAGCCGTAAAATCCGGCGTAAATCTCGAGCTTTCCGCTGCATCTGCCTGTCTTATGGACTTTGCCCCGGGCGAAATTCTTTACGAGCAGAATTCCGATTTGCAGGCCGAGCCCGCGTCG
>JAEESG010000082.1 GCA_016286245.1 Clostridiales bacterium
GGAAAGCCTATTAAGGAACGCGCGCGGGAGACTTTTGAAGGGTTTATTCTTGCGCTTTCGACGGGAATTCCGAAAGAACATCCCGCGTTCTCCGAAATGTGCGCCGCGCTTGACATCAGTACAGCGTCCGATATGGCAGACACGCTCTCGAGAGGGCTCGGATATTCAGTAGAATACAGAACATTGAAGTCGTGCGACTATGGCGCGCCGACAACTCGAACGAGATTTTACCTTATTGCACGGCAAGACGGGAAACAAATTATTTGGCCGGAGCCGACACACGCTCCGAAAAACAGCTTTGCTGTAAGAGAACATAAAAAATTTCCGTATCGCACGGCAGCTGAGTGTATCGACTGGAACATACCAGCAAAAAGCATTTTCGAACGGGAAAAACCGCTTGCCGAAAATACGCTACGCAGAATCGCGCGCGGAATCAAGAAATTTGTTATTGATAATCCGGAGCCGTACATAGTGAACATAGAGGAAACGCCGTCAGCTCCGACAATTATGTGTAATAACACAAAAAACGTCGGAGCAAGCGTGGAAACACCGCTCCCGACAGTAACGACGGGTAACAGAAATTATCTGATAGCGCCGTCCGTCGTTCCGATAGGCTACGGAGAGCGCGAAGGGCAGAAGCCGCGAGTAAACGGCGTAGAAGAGCCGCTCGGAACTGTTGTAACAAGCGGAAAACATTATCTTGTTGCGCCGACGCTTATACAGTATCATAGCGAGACCGCCGAAGACGAAGTACGCGGTCAGGAACTTGACGAACCATTGAAGACGCAGGACACGGCGAATCGGTATGCGCTTATCGCTCACATAATGAAGAACTATGCAGGCGGATACAGAGGAGCGGGAAGCAAAGCGGACAATCCGCTTGATACGATAACAACAAAAGACCGCTTCGCAATGATAACAATTCACGGCGAAGAATACATCATCACCGACATTAAGATGAGAATGCTTCAACCGAGAGAACTGTTCAACGCGCAAGGCTTTCCGAAAGATTATATCATTGATAAGGACGCGGACGGTAATCCGTATCCGAAATCTAAACAAGTAGCAAGGTGCGGCAACGCGGTAACGCCGCCTGTTCCTGCGGCGCTTGTAAGAGCAAATTTGCCGGAATATTGCGGAAAGGATGACAAGTATGAAAAAACAGCATGAAAATGCACAGCTTGAAAGCACAATAGCTCTTTTACGCAGGGCTTATGAGAGAGCGCTAAAGCTTGAATTTGTGCAAAACAAAGCAGCGTGGGCGCTGTATCATACGTGGAAGCTTATTGATAATTTCGATAAGATTTACGAGGACAACGACGATGAAAGTTAAAGAACTGATGAGACACTGGGACGTAGAGCCGGACCTGATAGAAGTACATGACGGTGAGCGTCGGGAGATGTTTGTCTTTTACGACGGAACGGATTCGCGCAGAGCCGACGAGCTCGGGGACGTGTACATGAGCTTCCTTGAGAAGTACGGAAAAAGAGAGATGTCAGACTTCAGAATCGTGGAAGGCATGATTCTGATTCTGGAGCTGGAGGACGTAAAAGAATGAAATGCAAAAATAAAGAAGTATTTGTCGAGGGAATGAGATATAACGACAATTCGGGAAAATTAAACATAATGCGCTTCCGGTGCATTATAACAAACGACGAAAGAGGAAAAACGTTGTCAATAGGCGACGGGAAAACACAATTTGCAATTCCGTTTGAGCCGATAGAAAAGTTTTTGAAGTGAGGTAAAGAAGCCATGAATAAAAATGATACTGTTTACACGAAAAATAAAGACGGTACACTTGAAAAATGGTTTTTTGTTTGTATAGAAAATGGTCGTTGCTATGTACGAAAAGGAAGCACGGCAAAAGAACGTTGGAGCGACTATTTGAAAGATTTTAGCATTGAAGAAGTATTTGAAAGTAGAAAGAAAGCGAGGTAGAAAAATGACAAACGGCGTTGTGCTTGATGACCGAAGAGATGATGAACTTGATGGGATTTTGTAATGAAAATAAAACAAATTGATTTGTTCGGAAATGAAATCGAAATCGAAATAAAAGAACATCCCCGAAAAACTCCGACAATGCAAGAGATGTTCGGAGTTATACCAAACAAACAATGTAAAACTTGCGAACACTTATATGCAAGAATCCAATCGGGGAAATGGTATAAGTGCGAACTGTGGGATGATTACTTTCGCGGGTGTAGCGAAGCAAGCGATATCCGGCTCAAAAATCAAGCGTGTAAAAAATATTGTGAGAGGTGTGAAAAATGACATACGAAGAAGCGATAGAAATGTTTGTTGCGGGTAAAAGCGCAACAGAGTGTGAAATAAAAAAAGAACTATATGAGTTTGCAATAGCGGCTTTGAAAAAGCAAAAACCGACGAAGCCGTTAGAATTTGCAGATGACACTTGCGATATATTTTTAGTTTGCCCAAATTGTAAGTTCCCTCTTATAAATCCGTTTAAGAATGGAAAACCGCATATACCGAATTATTGCCATTTTTGCGGACAGCGGCTCTAATGGGAGGAGGATTAAAATGACTTACAAACAAACATTAGAAAGAATTGAAAAGCAGAAAAAAGCGATAGACGGCTACCCAGTAAAGTTTATGTTTGTTGGAATAACCGAAGATTATGAAAACGTCAAAGAAGCGCTCGAAAAGCAGATACCGATGAAAGTTATAGAACATAACGGCGACTTTGTTTGCGGCTACAAGGCAGCAAAATGCAAAAATTGTAATCATGGCGTAATAAGCTTTGATGTTTTCTGTTCGCATTGCGGTCAGCGGCTTGAATGGGGTGAAGAAGGATGACAACACGTGAAGAAAAAATATACGAAATCGTGAAAGACGTTCTTGAGAGATTCCCGGACGAGGGCTTGACAGACGTTGAGTGGGTTGACGAGTTTTACGAAACGCTTGAAGAAATCAAAGCCATTCTTGAAGAGTGAAAGGAGAAAAAGCATGAAACAGATTAAGACGGTTATAGCTTACGTCGAGAACGAGTTCGACAACAAGGTCAATTATTACTTACGAAGAGGGTTTACGCTCATAAAGAGAAATGTCATAAAGGAGTATTCTTCGGCAAATGATACCGATTATCTCGTTTTTTACGCGGAGCTTGAGCGCGACAAATGAGAAGCATAATTCAGAAGGACCGGGACAGATGCTATCTTTGCGGACGTCCCGGAACGTCCTTTGAGCCGCTCGACAAACATCACGTATTTTTCGGCTCGAACAGGTCCCTCTCGGAAAAGTTCGGGCTTACGGTATATCTTCATCATTCCGAATGCCACATATTCGGCAAGAACGCGGTACACAGTAATGCCGAAATATGCAGAAAGTTACAGAGAGAAGTCCAGGCGCAAGCTATGCAGCATTACAACTGGACGGCAGAAGACTTTATACGCATTTTCGGCAAGAATTATTTATGAAAGGGGTTGAAAAATGTTCAAAAAACGTCGGGGGATACATATCTCATATAACAAACAAGGACTGATATATTTCGTATGTATTAATCTTGTGTCTCTTCCGGACGACCTTCAGAAAAGGGTGATAAAGAAAATCGTCCGCTTATGTAATCTTATTTGCGAGAGCGAAAACGAGTATTCTGCACTTTACGAGGTTCTCACGAACGATAGGAGATCCGTTTTCGCGATTGCGCGGGATAATTACATATCTGAGAAGAGACTTTATCACTTACGTAAAACATTTTATGAGAACTGGTAGCTCGGTAACGCCGAGCTTATGCCGTTTTCGGGACAATTAAAAATTTTTCCGGAAAAATGAAATTGTCCGATAACTGTTCGATGAACCATTTTATAATACAGGTGTAAAAGGAGAATTGTCATTATGGCACGAGGAAAGAAAAGCTCTCCGGAACTGATTTATAAGGTTATGGCTTCGTATGCTACGACGCGAAACCTCAGAGAGACGTCAAGAGAATTGAACGTCCCTTTACCGACAGTTAAATGTCTTGTCGACGCAAACAAGGACAAGCCTGAGTTTATACAGCTTCAAACCGAAAAAGCAAAAGAGTTTTCGGAAAAGGCGTCGGAAATTATTCAAAAGGGACTGCTGCTGCTCGACAGAAGATTCAGCAGAGCGCTTCAGAAGGAAGAAGAGCTTGACGTTCTCATAGAAGCGATTTTCGATTCCGAAAAAACCGAAAGCAGCCAGGACGATAAAAAGAGACTTGTTGACAAAATAAAAGCGCTGCAGCTTCACGACGTGAAGGCGATTACTACTGCCATCGGAACGCTTTACGATAAGAGGGCGCTTGAAAACGGAAGCTCAACCGAGAAAATGACGGTGGAAATCAAGCTTCCGCCCGACGTTGACGAGTATGCAGGGTAAAAATGCAAGGAAACGTTATTGACATCAGCACTCTGAACGAAAAGCAGGCCGCGTTTTTTCGGGCTCGAAAGCGTTTTATCGCATACGGCGGAGCACGCGGAGGCGGAAAAAGCTGGGCGATTGACCGCAAGGCGCCTTTGCTTGCGCTCAAGTTTGCCGGCATTAAGATACTTCTTTTGAGAAGAACATATAAAGACCTGGAGCGAAACCACGTTCGAGCGCTGGAGCCGCTTCTTTCGGGGATAGCTCGTTACTCAAAACAAGAAAAGTGTTTTTATTTTCCAAACGGCAGCATTCTCGAACTTGGGTATTGTGCATCTGAATCGGACGTACTTCAATATCAGGGACAGGAATACGACGTTATTTTCATCGACGAGGCGACGCAGTTTACGGAATATCAGTTTCAGACGCTTACGGCGTGCCTTCGCGGTGCAAACTCATTCCCGAAAAGAATGTATATAACATGCAACCCCGGAGGCGTAGGGCACGAGTGGGTAAAAAGATTATTTATCTCTAAGAGATATAAACCGACAGAGAACCCGGAAGATTACGACTTTATTCCGGCAACGATATACGACAACAAGATATTACTTGCGAGCGACCCCGGATATATAGCCATGCTCGACAATTTGTCTGACGGTTTGCGCCAGGCGTGGAGAGACGGAAACTGGGACATGCTGGCAGGTCAATACTTTTCGGAGTTCGACAGAAGCGTTCACGTCTGCGAACCGTTTTACATTCCGGACCGATGGAAGAAGTACCGTGCCATTGACTACGGCTTAGACTGTCTCGCGTGCCTTTGGATTGCGGTATCGGAACGCGGAGATTATTACATTTACCGCGAGTATGCGAAAGAAGACAAGGTTATTTCGGAAGGCGCTTCCGATATACTTGCGGAAACTCCCGAAAACGAGGAAATCATATACACCGTCGCTCCCGATGATTTGTGGGCGCGGTCCCAGGAATCGGCAAAAAGCAAGGCGGACATCTTCAGAGAGAACGGCCTTGTGTTACTTAAAGGCAACAGAAACAGGGAGACCGGCTGGCTTGCGATTAAGGAACTTCTGAAAGTGATAAACGGAGAGAGCAGACTTCACATATTCAGCTCATGTCAGACGCTTATCGAATGCCTTCCGGCGCTTCAGAGGGATAACAAGAGGCCTACGGACTGCATGACAGAACCGCACGACATTACGCATCTTCCGGATGCGCTGCGGTATTTCTGCTTGCAATATATTTACCCATCCAAGAAGGCAGACGATAATCTGACGAATTTTGAAAAGGACTTACAGAAATACAAAAACAAAATGCTGCGTTCAGGCAGCAGGAAAAGAGGTTTTTATTAAGATGATGTACATACGGCAAGTGAGACGTATATGCAGCGTTCGCGGCTGCAGGAACACAGAGTGTTATTCGATTTCCCGCGTAAGAGAAGCCGGAAACACCGTGATTATATGCAAGAGCTGTCTCGGAATGGCGCTGAACGTCATGGACGAGATAAACCCCGAAACGAGAAGCAACATTCCGAAGGTTGACCAGAACGACATACCTCCGCTTTTCTTCAATGCAAAGGTAAAGAAGACCGAAGTAAAGGAAACATATCTCCCGACGACAGAGGAAATTAAAAAGGCTCTAAAGGATAATCCTTGCGATGTTGCGGTTGAAGAAGCGAAAGCAAAGGCGGAAGCGAAAGAAGCGTTTGTATGCCCGGAATGCGGCAAAGTATGCGCGTCGAATATCGGACTTCAGAGCCACGTGAAGACGCACGATAAAAAGAAAGAAGGTAAAAAATAATGGCAATGAATAATAACAAAAAGCACATTTTTAATTCATTGGGCTTCGGAGCACAGAAAGGCAAGCTCGGAGATGAGTTGCATGCTATATACAGTCAGCTTTCGACTGTAAACTCGAAACTGACCTCTCTTACCGCAAACGTAGGACTTATGTCCGACCAGGTTGATGGCCATGACGAGCTTCTTAAAATGACGATAGAAAAAAAGACAGTTGAAAACACTGACGGAACGGAGACGCTTCCCGATTCGCTTCATCAGCCGGTTCAGAAGTTTATTTTTTACGGAGCAAGCGACAAAGACGACGGCGTAGTAATAGGAGCGGAAGACCCGACGGCAACGCTCACAGACGGCGAGGATGAGACGGATTCGCCTGCTACGCATACCATAACGGCAAGCGGATATACGTTGCATGGGATAAACACATCGCTAAACGGAAGAGACGCCCTGACGGTAAATTCAGACTTAACCGGAGAGTACAAAAAGTGCATTGACAGCATACAGCTTTCAACTCTTTC
>JAEESG010000083.1 GCA_016286245.1 Clostridiales bacterium
CGAAAAGCCTTTCGGCGTGGTGGTCGCTTTCGGCGGACAGACGGCAATCAAGCTTGCGCAGTATCTCGAGGAAAACGGCATTAAAATCCTCGGCACCTCCGCGCACGGAATTGACCTTGCGGAAGACCGCGAAAAGTTCGACGCGTTTCTCGAATCAATCGGCATGACAAGGCCGAAAGCCGTCGCCGTAAACACGACGGAGGAGGCGCTTGTCGCCGCAAAAATACTCGGTTACCCCGTTCTTCTGCGCCCATCATACGTCATAGGCGGTCAGGGCATGAGCGTCGTTCGCTCGTCGGACGAGGTCAAAACCTACATGAACATCATTCTTTCGGGCGGCATCGCAAACTCGGTGCTCGTCGACAAATACATGCCCGGCAAGGAGCTTGAAGTGGACTGCATTTCCGACGGAAAAAGCGTGCTTATCCCCGGAATCATGGAGCACATCGAGCGCGCGGGCGTTCACTCGGGCGACTCGATCGCGGTTTACCCGCCATACAATCTCACCGACGCAATGAAGTCGCAGATATGCAAAGCTTCCATCGAAATGGCGCGCGGACTCGGAACGAAAGGTATAGTAAATATCCAGTATCTTATTCAGGAAAACAAGCTTTACGTCATTGAAGTAAACCCCAGGGCGAGCAGAACCGTTCCGTATATAAGCAAGGTTACGGGAATTCCGATGATAGAGCTTGCAAGCCGCATAATGATGGGCGAAACGCTCGAAAACCTCGGCTACAAGGAGGGCCTTGCCGAAAGCGCGAAATATTACGCCGTAAAGGTTCCCGTGTTCAGCTTTGAAAAAATAAACGACGCAAACTCCATTCTCGGCCCCGAAATGAAGTCGACGGGCGAGGTGCTCGGTATAGGCAGAACCAAAACGGAGGCGCTGTACAAAGGCCTTACCGCAAGCGGAATCGACGTGAGAAAACTCGCTTCAAAGGAAAAGCAGGGTATACTCATTTCGGTTGAGGACTACGATTACACCGACGCCATAGCGCTTGCCGAAAAATTTACCGACCTCGGAATAAAGTTGTACGCAACGCCCGACACCGCAAAGGCGATACGGCTTCGCGGAATGGACGTAACGACGGCGCACAACGTTTGGGAAAACGACGATATTTACAATCTCATAAACAACGGCGACGTAAATTACGTCGTTTACACGGGAGCCGTGATGGACTATTCCGTCGGCGACTTCAGGCTTCTGCACAGAAGGACGATGGAACTCGGAATCCCGTGCATGACGAGCATTGATACGGCAAACGCGCTTGCGGACGTAATAAGCGCTTGCTACAATCAGGAAAACACTTATCTTGTAAACATAAACGACTGAGGTGAATTATGAATCTAAAAGGAAAAAGCTTTTTAAAGCTTCTCGATTTTTCGGAAGAAGAAATACTCGGACTCCTCGACCTTGCTTCCGAATTGAAGGAAAAAAAGAAAAAAGGAATTCCGCACAGACTGTGCGAGGGCAAAAACGTATCCATTATTTTCGAAAAGACGAGTACCCGCACGAGATGTTCGTTTGAAGTCGCGTGCGCAGACCTCGGCATTCACCCCGTATATCTCGATCCGTCGGGCTCACAGATAGGCAAAAAAGAAAGCATTCCCGACACGGCGCGCGTGCTCGGAAGAATGTTTGACGGCATAGAATACCGCGGCTACGGCCAGGAAATCGTGGAGGATCTCGCAAAATATTCGGGCGTTCCCGTCTGGAACGGACTTACGAACGAATTTCACCCGACGCAGATTTTAGCGGATTTTCTCACAATAAGGGAGCATTTCGGCTGTCTTCGCGGCAAAAAACTCGTATATATGGGCGACGCGCGGTACAACATGGGCAACTCCCTTATGGTCGGCTGTGCGAAGGTGGGAATGAATTTTACCGCCTGCGCTCCGAAAAAATATTTTCCGAACAGTGAACTTATTGCGGAATGTGAAAAAATCGCAAAAACTTCCGGCTCGGTTTTGTCGTTTGAGGAGGATCCCAAAAAGGCGGTACTCGGCGCCGACGTGATTTACACGGACGTGTGGGTTTCCATGGGCGAGCCCGAAGACGTGTGGGCGGAAAGAATAAAAGATTTGTCGCCGTACCGCGTAAATACCGAGCTTATGAATCTTGCGGGCGAAAAGTGCAGATTCATGCACTGCCTTCCCGCATTTCACGACCTTAAGACGACTGTCGGAAAGGAGATTTACGAAAAATTCGGAATTACCTGCATGGAGGTAACGGACGAGGTGTTTGAGAGCGAAAAATCAATAGTTTTCGACGAGGCGGAAAACAGAATGCACACGATAAAGGCGGTAATCGCCGCAACGCTTGCGTAAAATCAAAAACAAAAACAGAAGCGAAAGCTTCTGTTTTTTTGAGCGGTTTTGTTGAAAAAATGATTTTGTTATGATATAATTTATTAGATTAATTTTTTCGGAGGGTGCGTATGAACTCAAACGACATAATAAGCTACAAATGTCCGTCGTGCGGAAGCGCGCTTGTGTACGGAGTTGACGGAAAACTCTCCTGCTCTTTCTGCGGAAACTCCTACGAGACAGACGCAATAAAGATGCTCGAGCGCTCGGAGGAGGAAAGCAAAGGCTTTGACTGGGGCGACTACACAAAAAAATTCGAAAACGAAAAAGAGGTGCTCGACAACACCGCGGTATACGTCTGCCGCTCGTGCGGAGCCGCGATAGAGGCCGACGAAACGCTTGCGGCAACCCACTGTCCGTACTGCGACAGCGAAATCATCCTTTCCGACAGACTTACGGGCGGTCTCAAGCCGAACGCCGTAATTCCTTTCAAAATAAGTGAAAAAACGCTTGAAAACTCGATAAAGAACTATTTCAAAAACAAACCGCTTCTTCCGTCGAATTTCATAAACAAGCAGAAAATGAGCAAAATCAAGGGTATTTACGTTCCCTTCTGGCTTTTCGACTCCAAAATCGACGGGCAGATGTTTATGAACGCCTCGAAAATCCGCTATTATTCCGACGCTCATTACAATTATACCGAAACAAAGCACTACATAATCGAGCTTGACGGAAAAATGAATTTTGCCAAAATTCCCGTCGACGCAAGCGTCAAAATGGATAACGACCTCATGGACGCTATCGAGCCTTACGACTATTCCGACCTTGTCGACTTCGACCCCGCCTATCTTTCGGGCTTTTTCGCCGACAGATTCGACGAGGACCCCGAAAAGAGTCTGCCGAGGGCGGAAAGCCGCATGAACGAGTCTGCCGAAGCCGTATTCAGATCCTCCGTTGTCGGCTTTGACGGCGTTTCGTTAAAGAGCAAAAATCTCAAACTCATGGATTCCACGGTCAAATACGTACTTCTACCCGTTTACCTGCTGAATCTCAAATATATGGGCAAAAATTACAGATTTGCGGTAAACGGACAGACAGGAAAAGTCGTGGGCGAGCTTCCGATAAGCAAATTCAAAAAATTTATGTATTATCTCGGCATAACCGCCGCAAGCGCGGGTATAATCTGGCTTATACTCACGCTTATACACATACTGTAAGGGGGTGCGGGATATGAAAAAGAATTTTAAATTTCTTATCTGCTCTCTTCTGGTATCAAGTCTTTGCGCTTTGTTCGTATCTGCGCAGAATTACGACGCTTCCGTTTACAGAATGAACGATTACGTGGGCGTTATTTCCGAAGAGGAAGTCGACGAAATCGACGACCTTATAATAAGTAAGCTCGACGACATTGAAACGGACCTTCCGATATGCGTATTCGACACGCTCTCGGACGACATGGAGCTTCGCGAATACGCCGACGCGTATTACGAGCATAACAACTACGGCTACGGCGAAAACAAAGACGGAATATTCCTCGTTTTCGATATGAAAAACCGCATTTTCGCGGTATATTACTACGGAGAAGCAAGCAACCTTGTTTCGAAAAGCGACGACAACGAAATAATCGAAACGATAAAGAGCGCGCTTGACGATGATGAGAAAACAAATTTCGACGTTTTCTGCGACTACGTAAAAAAGGTTTCGGAATGCGTAAAGGCGGCAAAGCATGAGGAAGCAAAGGACGACAAGCAAAACGGAATGCCGTACTGGTACGCCGACGACGTCGCAAATTTTGAGAATTTCCACGCCGAAAACCCGAAAAAAGTGGTCGACGACGCAGGCATCTTAACTCCCGCGCAGGAAGCCGAGCTTTCCGCGAAAATTCAGGAGATTGTCGACAAATACGGCTTCGGTTACGTTCTTTTCACCGATAAATCCACGCACGGACTTTCAAAAGAGGTTTATTCAGCGGATTTTCTGTATTACAACGGCTACGGAACGGGCGAAAATTACAGCGCGGTATGCTTTTTCCTCTCTCTCGAGGAGGGAAACAGGGGCTGGCGGACGACGTCGATAAACGACTGCGAAAGGATTTTCACAAGCGACGTCTGCTATGAAATAGACGAGCTTGTCGACAGCGACATGCGCGCGGGAAACTACTATACCGCCTTCAAAAATCAGATAGAATACACCGAAAAGCTGTTTGAAGATATTTCAAACCCGCCCGAATGGTACCCCGAGGGCACAATGCTCTTTTCGATTGACAGAAGCGGCCGCAAATATGCAGAGTCGCCCGATTTGTCAAAGCCGAGAGTGGTCGACGACGCGGGACTGTTTACAACCGTCGAAAAAGCGGATCTTACGAAAAAAATCAACGAAATAGTCGAAAAGCACGGATACGATTTCGTGATTTTCACCGATAATAGCAGACACGCTCTGCGCCATTTCGATTACGCGTGCGACTATTACTACTACAACGGATACGCAAAGGACGGCGCAATACTGTTTATCACAAACGAGGGCGGATATCTCTCGTGGATAACCGCGCTTTTCGGAGAAGCGTACAAAAAGCTTTCAAAAGTCGACATGGACGCCGCCATATTTGACGAAATGAGCGAATCGGGAATAAAAGGCGCGACGGATAAATACCTCGAAAACCTCGATTTCGCGTTCGGACACGGAAGATTTAAGATGAGCACCGGCAAGAAGGTCGAATACGCGGTTATCGGCGTTATCGCAGGCCTTATAATCGCCCTCGTCATAGTTCAGATGCTCAAAAAGAAAATGGTGATCAAGCCCGAAACGTCGGCGATGGAATATCTCGTGCCGAAAAGCTTCGTGCTCCGCTCGCAGAAAATAAAATACCTGTATTCTACGGTTACAAAAACCGCAAAGCAAAGTTCGTCGGGCTCCTCGGGCTCGTCGGGCGGCTCGTCGTACAGCAGCGGCTCTTCGTCGAGCGGCGGCAGCTATTCCTCGGGCGGACGCGATTTCTGATTATAAAACAATAAAAAAACTGTCTGCGTTTTCGCAGACAGTTTTTTGTTATAACCAATGAAACAGCAGGTTTTTATGGATTACATATACCACATGGTAAATAACCCAATGCAATAGCTTCAGTTCGTGTGCAGTTAAGCGGTACTTTGTTTTTCTCGTTCATATCAGCCACACCGCTGCAATTTGGATAGTGAAATTTTTTTGTATTTTTATTTCCAATGTATTGTACTTCATTAAAATTATTATCAGCATTAATAAAAGTTGTTATACTCTCCTCAACAAAAAGGGATTCCGAAGATTGTTCCTCGGCATAACTTTCACCGTTGGAATAATCAATAACGACTCCTGGTTGAACATTATAACAGAATACATTATAACAAATACCTTTTCCATTATCTTCAACAGAAAATCCTTCCATAAGTATGCCAGATGCCAGCAAGTTTTCTCCATCAAAAAACGGAGTGACTCGATAAAGAACATGATTATTAGTTGCCATTATATAATCATACACTTTACCCTCAAACTTAAGCATCGTTTCATTGTTTAAAAATCGAGTTCCTGTTATTAAATTTTGCTCGTTGGCATTTTCACCTGCAAGTTGATATGCAATTAAATGACAGCGATTATATAGGTATTCTCCATCAATAAAATCATATCTGACTGTATGCCAACCACTTGGCTTTATCATACCAATTGAGCCTCTTTTCTCTGTTGGCATTAATTCACGACATATATTTGCATAAGCAACGCCGCATCGTCCTTCGCTATCCAAAGGAGCATATTTTTCAAATGTATCCGTTACAACTTCATCAGGAGTAAAGAACGGTACATTATTGTTAATTTCAACAAATGGAACCCCTGAATATTCAGGAATATCCGAAAGAGAAACAGATTTGTTTATA
>JAEESG010000084.1 GCA_016286245.1 Clostridiales bacterium
GGTGTAAAATTGCTTTCGGAAATGAATATTCAAATCCTCTTCGGTATGCGCAAAATCTTTATTTGAATGGGTCAAAGGTCGAAAAGCTGAGAATTCCAGACACCGTGCAATCTCTACCAAAATATATTTTCTATGAAGTTCGCAATTTGAAAACCGTTTTTGTCCCAAAGTCTCTTACGAGTATTGCCGCAAACGCCTTTGCCGATTGCAGCAATATTGAAAAAGTTTTTTATGAAGGTAGCGAAGAAGAGTGGAGCAGAGTTGAAATTTCAGGTAAAGGCAATGAGTATCTCATAAACGCAGAACTGCTTTTCAATACTAATTTTGAAGATTACTTCGGAACGAGTGCCTGCCGCATCGGCGACATTTCGGTTAAAGATTCCGGAGGAAACCCGCTTGGCGCAATCCCGCATGGCGAATTTCTCGTAACCGTTCCTGTTACGAACAAGGTTGACATGGAGACCTTCACCGTCATGGTGGCAAGCTATACCTCAAACGGACGTTTCAAAAATTTGACGTGGTTCACGTTCCGCAACCTCCACGCCGATGTCACGGTCGAAGTTACGCTTCCCGTCGATAACATGCAAGGCGATGTCGCGGTACTCCGCGCTTTCGTCGTAAACTCGCTCCAAAACATTTCGCCCCTCGGCAACGCCGTTTCTTTCGGTAGCACGTCATAAAAAACAAAAAACAACCCCCGACGTTTCGTCGGGGATTTTTATATCTTTATTTTCAGTATGTTTATCGCCTCGAGAAGCGCATTCGGCGTCATTTCGGGAAGTCCGTGCTTTGCGCAGAATTCCTTTCGCATCTGCGCGCTCGCCGTTTTTCCGCATAAACCGCAAGCATATAAATCCGCTTTCGTGTATGGACGGAAATCACCGCTTTTTTCACCGCTCTGCGAACAGATAACACCGAATTTTGAAAACAAATCGGCAAGAGTTTTTGCGTCAAGCCCCTCAATTCCGAGAATTCCCGCTTTTGACGGCTGTTTTTTTCTCGGCTCCTTGCCCGAAAGGGCGGGGGAATATATGTTTGTAACCTTGTCCTTCGGTAAAATTCCTTTGAGCTTGTTTCTTATAACAAAGCCCGCGGGGTCGCTGTCCGTAAGGATGATAAGCCCGCGCTCGTTTGCGATTTTTTTGAACAGGGAGCACTTTTCGGCGCTTGAAAAAATTGAAAAGCCGTTTGTCGTGAAAATATCGGCGTCAAGCAGCGACGCAAGCTTTATTTTGTCGTATTTTCCTTCGACAAGCACCGCCTGCCGTATTTTGAGCTTTTCCACGTTAAAAGAGAAGGTCCACTTCGCCCGTAATTGAAGCAATAGCGGCGTTTACCGCCGACTGGGGGCGCAGTTCGAAGTTTTTTTTCGCCGAAATCGCGTCTTTTTCATCGGCAAAGAACAGTTTCGCTTCAAAAGTCTTTTCCTCGTTCTTGCTGCATCCGGCGATGAACAAATATCCGCCGTCCGAGCGCTCTATTCTCGAGTAATAATTTGTTCCGCTCGTAACCGAATCGTAGTAACGCAGCGCGCTCCTCTTTATCTGGTCGGAAACCGACGGAGTTATGAAAACGGAAAGTTCGGAAAGAATGGAAAGCCCTTTCTGAGAAATGCAGCACGTCTTTGCGCCGCCGTTTTCCGAAATTTCAATAAGCCCGTTTTCGCACATCTCCAGAAAGCAATCGGTAAGGTCGGTTAAATTTACAAGCCCCGACGCAAGCACGGAGGAAAGGAGAAGGTCGGGAGAAATGTCGCGCGCAAGCGCCGATGCCGCCGAAAGCGTTATAGCCTTGATTTCGTTTTTATCTGTAAACATGAATAAAGCCCCCTTACGCATTAATTTTAACATAAAAGGACTTTTTTTTCAAGTGCTATAAAAAACAGATAAAATTGACGGCAAACAGCGAGAAATATTTAAAAATCTCCGCCGATTTCCTGTTTTCCGATTTTTGAAAATAATAACAAAAAAACGCAAGAATAAGCACGAAAATCAGCTTCTGCGCAATGAAATCAAATGAAAACGGGGGAGAGAGAAGCATATAAATCGGTAAAACACCGATTCCGAGAAAGAAAGCCGAAATAATTCGGAACAGAAATTCCGTAAACGCGCATTTTTCCCTTACTCCCGCAAAAAGCGGCGGCACGCACAAAAGAAAACACGCAAAAATGCCGTATCTGCCGCTGATAACCGAGACAATGAAATAAAATGCGGCAAGTTTCAATACGGACGGCGAAAAAACAGATATTTTGCCGTCCACTACCGCAGATCCCGCTTTATCCGGTCAAGAGCGCCCTTTTCAAGCCGCGACACCTGCGCCTGACTTATCGAGATTTCCTCGGCGACCTCCATCTGCGTGCGTCCTTGGAAAAATCTCATCATAATTATCCGCTTTTCGCGCGGAGACAGTTTTTCTATTGCCTGAGAAATTGCGATTTTTTCAAGCCAGGATTCGTCTGTGTTGGACGTGTCGCAGATTTTGTCCATAACGTATACGGAATCCCCGTTTTCCGAGTAAATCGGCTCGTAAAGCGATACGGGATCGACTATCGCGTCGAGCGCGACGGAAACCTCTTCCTTAGAAGAGCCGAGTTCGCTTGCGATTTCTTCGATTTTCGGTTCTCTTGACAGTTTAGCCGCAAGTTTTTCCCTTGCCGCAAGCGCCTTGTAGGCAAGGTCTTTGAGCGAACGGCTGACCCGTATTGCCGCGTTGTCGCGCAGATATCTGCGAAGCTCGCCTATAATCATCGGCACGGCATAGGTACTGAATTTGACGTTGTGGGAGAGATCGAAGTTGTCTATCGCTTTAATTAACCCGATACAGCCTATCTGAAAAAGGTCGTCCGGGCTTTCGCTGCGCCCGCCGAAGCGCTTTATTACGCTGAGTACAAGCTTTAAGTTGCCCAGAATAAGTTCTTCTCTCGCCTTTTTATCGCCGTTTTTCGCTTTTATCAGCAAATCTTCCTTTTCCTCAGAGGACATGACTTTAAGATCAGACGTGTTTACACCGCATATTTCAACTTTACCCGCTCTCATGATTTTGCACCTCCCGTTTTTTCTCAATAAGAGTATTACCATTTGCAAGGCTCATAATTCATTATTGTTGTTGCAAAACATACAAAAGGGGGCAAAAAAGCGCCGGGAAATATGTTGTTATTAATATACAAAAAATGATAATTTTGAACATATTGTAAAAAAAACATAATATTGGAAAAAAATATGGAAAAAACGAATAATGAGTGGTATAATATACGGAGTAAAATTAAAAAATAAAATTCAGGAGGTTCATTTTAATGAGCAAAAAATACGTATACCTTTTCAGTGAAGGTAACGCGGATATGCGTGAGCTCCTCGGCGGTAAAGGTGCAAACCTTGCGGAAATGACAAACATCGGTCTTCCGGTGCCTCAGGGCTTTACGATTTCAACGGAAGCCTGCACACAGTATTATGAAGACGGCAGAAAAATCAACGACGAAATCATGGCTGAAATCATGAAGAACGTTGAAATTATGGAAAACATCAACGGCAAAAAGTTCGGCGACAGCAAGAATCCGCTTCTTGTATCGGTTCGTTCGGGCGCGAGAGCGTCAATGCCCGGTATGATGGATACCATCCTCAACCTCGGTCTTAACGACGACGTTGTTGCCGCAATGATCGCGGGCAACCCCGATCCCAAATTTGAAAGATTCGTATACGACTCTTACAGAAGATTTATCCAGATGTTCTCCGACGTCGTAATGGAAGTCGGCAAGAAGTATTTTGAACAGCTTATCGACGCCATGAAAGAAAAGAAAGGCGTTAAATTCGACGTTGAACTGACTGCGGCAGATCTTAAGGAACTCGCGTCTCAGTTCAAGGCAGAATATAAATCGAAGATCGGCTCGGATTTCCCGTCCGACCCGAAAGTACAGCTTTATGAAGCAATCCGCGCCGTATTCCGTTCATGGGACAACCCCAGAGCGAACGTTTACAGACGCGATAACGATATACCGTACAGCTGGGGTACAGCCGTAAACGTAATGCCTATGGTATTCGGCAACTTGAACGACAATTCCGGAACGGGCGTTGCATTCACGCGTGATCCCGCAACGGGCGAAAAGAAGCTCATGGGCGAATTCCTTGTAAACGCACAGGGCGAAGACGTTGTTGCGGGCGTTCGTACGCCTATGCCGATTTCACAGATGGCAGAACAGTTCCCCGACGCGTACAAGCAGTTCGTTGACGTGTGCGCAATACTTGAAAACCGCTACCGCGATATGCAGGATATGGAATTTACCGTAGAAAACGGAAAACTCTATATGCTTCAGTGCCGTAACGGCAAGAGAACGGCTCAGGCGGCTCTTAAAATCGCGTGCGACCTTGTTGACGAAGGTATGAGAACGGAAGAAGAAGCCGTTCTTATGATAGATCCGAGAAACCTCGATACGCTTCTCCACCCGCAGTTTGACGCAAAGGCTCTCAAAGCCGCAACTCCTATCGGAAAAGGCCTCGGCGCTTCTCCCGGAGCTGCATGCGGTAAAATAGTATTCACGGCAGACGACGCCGAAAGCTGGAAGGCAAGAGGCGAAAAGGTTGTCCTTGTAAGACTCGAAACTTCTCCGGAAGATATTACCGGTATGAAGGCGGCGCAGGGTATTCTTACCGTAAGAGGCGGTATGACGTCTCACGCAGCGGTTGTTGCACGCGGTATGGGTACGTGCTGTGTTTCGGGTTGCGGCGAAATCAAAATGGATGAAGAAAATAAGAAATTCGAGCTTGCAGGCAAAGTATTCCACGAAGGCGACGTTATCTCGATAGACGGCTCTACAGGTAATATTTACGACGGCGCAATCCCGACGGTTGACGCTTCCATCGCAGGCGAATTCGGCAGAATAATGAACTGGGCAGATAAGTTCAGAAAACTTAAGGTAAGAACAAACGCCGACACACCGAGAGACGCAAAGAAAGCGCGTGAACTCGGCGCGGAAGGTATAGGCCTCTGCCGTACAGAGCACATGTTCTTCGATCCCGAAAGAATCGCAGCGTTCAGAGAAATGATATGCGCCGACACTCTCGAGGAAAGAGAAAAGGCTCTGGCAAAGATCATGCCTTATCAGCAGAACGACTTCGAACAGATTTACGAAGCGCTTGAAGGCACACCCGTAACCATCAGATTCCTCGACCCGCCGCTTCACGAATTCGTTCCGACGGAAGAAAAGGAAATCGAGCTTCTCGCAAAGGCTCAGGGCAAGAGCGTTGAAGCGATAAAGAACATCATCTCGGCTCTTCACGAAGCAAACCCGATGATGGGACACAGAGGATGCCGCCTTACCGTAACGTATCCGGAAATCGCAAAAATGCAGACGTCGGCAATTATCCGCGCCGCAATAAACGTTCAGAAGAAGCATCCCGACTGGAACCTCGTTCCCGAAATCATGATTCCTCTCGTAGGCGAGCTCAAGGAGTTCAAATTCGTAAAGGATATCGTTGTTGAAACGGCTGATAAGGAAATCAAGGACGCAGGCGTTTCCCTCAAGTACGAAGTAGGTACGATGATAGAGATTCCGAGAGCAGCACTTACGGCTGACGAAATTGCAAAGGAAGCTGAATTCTTCTGCTTCGGAACGAACGACCTTACACAGATGACGTTCGGATTCAGCCGCGACGACGCAGGTAAGTTCCTCGGCGCATACTATGATACCAAGATTTATGAGAGCGACCCGTTTGCAAAACTCGACCAGAACGGCGTAGGCAAACTCATGGATATGACCGTAAAACTCGGACGCAGCGTAAGACCGGATATGCATATAGGTATATGCGGCGAACACGGCGGCGACCCGTCTTCGGTTGAATTCTGCCACAAGCTCGGCATGACTTACGTATCGTGCTCACCGTTCCGTGTGCCGATCGCAAGACTTGCAGCCGCTCAGGCAGCTATAAAGGATAAGAAATAATTCAAAGCACAAAGAAACCCCCTCTGCCATACGGCAGAGGGGGTTTTTATAGACTTAATTAATCGTCATCGCTATTTGCCCACGATGAAATAATATGTATTTCGCCGGAATCCATGTCCATTGCCATATTGTCGCCCATTCTCATCATATGATGACCGTCGGAGTCGATAGCCATTCTGTCTGAAATCGAATGAACAAAATCACCGTCTTCAAAATCAAAAAAAGGGCTGCTCATTTTTTCTCCTCCTTTAAGTTTT